>NZ_JABWMT020000009.1:0-174619 GCF_013368915.2 Escherichia sp. 93.1518 | reverse complement strand
ACTTTTAATCAATTGGTCGCAGGTTCGAATCCTGCACGACCCACCAATGTAAAAAGGCACCCTAAAGGTGCCTTTTTGCTATTCAAGCATCCCTCAATTTCAATTCTTAAACCTGATGACATACTTCGTGCTTGCTGTGCAAACAACTCTACGTCGGTGGAGTAAGCTACATAGCATCGCATCCGGCATCTCATACGTAATTCGAGTGACTTTTCTCCACCATTCGGCTATCTTGTTTAGCATATAAAACAAATTAAACCGATAGTAGCGAATATTACGCTTTATGTCGGTCTAAATGTTAAGCCTGTAAAACGAGATGGCAAGATGAGCGTGATGTTTGATCCTGAAGCGGCGATTTATCCTTTCCCCCCGAAGCCGACACCGTTAAGCATTGATGAAAAAGCGTATTATCGCGAGAAAATAAAACGTCTGCTAAAAGAACGTAATGCGGTGATGGTCGCCCACTACTATACCGATCCCGAAATTCAACAGCTGGCGGAAGAAACTGGCGGCTGTATTTCTGATTCTTTAGAAATGGCGCGCTTTGGTGCCAAACATCCCGCTTCAACGCTACTCGTAGCCGGGGTGAGATTTATGGGAGAAACCGCCAAAATTCTCAGCCCGGAAAAGACAATTCTGATGCCGACACTTCAGGCTGAATGTTCACTGGATCTCGGCTGCCCAATTGAAGAATTTAACGCATTTTGTGATGCCCATCCCGATCGTACTGTTGTGGTCTACGCTAACACTTCTGCTGCGGTAAAAGCGCGCGCAGACTGGGTGGTAACTTCAAGTATTGCTGTTGAACTCATTGATCATCTGGATAGTCTGGGTGAAAAACTCATCTGGGCACCAGACAAACATCTGGGTCGTTACGTACAAAAACAGACGGGCGCAGATATTTTATGCTGGCAAGGCGCCTGCATTGTGCATGATGAGTTTAAGACTCAGGCGTTAACCCGCTTACAAAAACAATACCCTGATGCAGCCATACTGGTGCATCCGGAATCACCACAAGCTATTGTCGATATGGCGGATGCGGTCGGCTCCACAAGTCAGTTGATCAATGCTGCGAAAACATTGCCGCATCAGCGCCTTATTGTGGCAACTGACCGGGGTATCTTCTACAAAATGCAGCAGGCGGTGCCAGACAAAGAGTTACTGGAAGCACCAACCGCAGGTGAGGGCGCAACCTGCCGCAGCTGCGCGCATTGTCCGTGGATGGCCATGAATGGCCTTCAGGCCATCGCAGAGGCATTAGAACAGGGAGAAAGCAAACACGAGGTACATGTTGATGAAAGGCTGCGAGAGAGGGCGCTGGTGCCGCTTAATCGTATGCTGGATTTTGCGGCTACACTTCGAGGAAACTGACAATAAGGCGTCATGTTACGCATTGGGGGAAAGATGGATTTTTTTAGCACACAGAACATTCTGGTTCATATACCGATCGGCGCTGGTGGTTACGATCTTTCATGGATCGAAGCGGTAGGGACGATCGCAGGGTTACTGTGCATTGGCCTTGCCAGTATGGAGAAAATCAGCAACTACTTTTTTGGCTTGATCAACGTCACCCTGTTTGGCATTATTTTCTTTCAAATTCAATTATATGCCAGCTTGTTGCTACAGGTGTTTTTCTTTGCCGCCAACATTTACGGTTGGTATGCCTGGTCACGACAAACCAGTCAGCATGAAGCTGAGTTAAAAATTCGCTGGCTGCCATTACCTAAAGCGTTAACCTGGCTGGCGGTTTGCGTTGCTGCTATCGGCCTGATGACGGTATTTATCAATCCGGTATTTGCTTTCCTGACACGTGTTGCAGTCACTATTATGCAGGCGTTAGGTTTACAGGTTGCGATGCCGGAACTACAACCGGACGCCTTCCCGTTCTGGGATTCCTGCATGATGGTACTATCCATCGTGGCAATGATTCTGATGACGCGCAAATATGTCGAAAACTGGTTATTGTGGGTCATCATTAACGTGATAAGCGTGGTGATTTTCGCCTTGCAGGGCGTCTATGCCATGTCGCTGGAGTATCTGATCCTGACGTTTATTGCTCTTAACGGCAGCCGGATGTGGATCAACAGCGCACGCGAAAGAGGTTCACGCGCGCTATCTCATTAATGGTGATGATGTGAATGGCCAGACACTCCTTCATTAAGGTGGCAGTCTGGCCCATGACAAGGTTGATATTCCATCTGAATGGTGGCGTGCTCAATCTGATAGTGATCCATCAGATAATGTTGGATCGTATCCAACAACGCGTCATGATCGTGTGGCGGGATCACCTGCACATGCAGCGTCATTACTGGCTTTTCACCCACCATCCACACGTGTACATGGTGCACATTGCGGACTTCCGGGATTTCCCGGCACATACGACGCTTCAGTTCAGCGATATCCAGCGACACCGGCGCCCCTTCAAGTAATTCATTCACGCTATCTTTCAATAATCGCCACGCGCTGCGCAGAACCAGAAGCGACACCAGTATCGAGAGAATGGGGTCAGCAGGCGTCCAGCCGGTCCAGATAATAATCAACGCGGCAACGATAGCACCAACCGAACCCAGCAGATCTCCCAGTACATGCAGTGCTGCTGCGCGCACGTTAAGGTTTTTCTCTTCACTACCGTGATGAAGTAACCAGAAAGAAAGTATATTAGCCAGCAGCCCAGCTACGGCAATCGTCATCATCATGCCGCCTTCCACCGGACGCGGCGTGCGAAAACGTTCTATCGCCTCCCAGACAATCAAAATGGTAATCACCACCAGGGCGATGGCATTCACAAACGCCGCGAGCGTGGTCAATCTTAGCCAACCGAAAGTGTGGCGAATGGTGGGAGGACGACGTGAAAATTGCACGGCGAGTAGGGCAAAAAGCAGGGCAGCAGTATCGGTAAGCATATGTCCCGCATCGGCCAGCAACGCCAGAGAACCTGAGAGAAAACCGCCAATAACCTCAACCAGCATAAACCCGGCGGTCACGCCGAAAGCATACAACAAGCGACGAGCATTATTATCTTCTGGCAGGTGTGAAGATGTGTGTGAGTGTGAGTGCGCCATGACGAGTCATCCCTTAATTAATCTCACTTAACTTTATGACATCATACCGCTTTTAGAGGGGAAAAATTAAAAGGGAGAGACTCTGCTCTCCCGGTATTGGCTTTTTGGCAGATTACTGCGTGGTACCGTCGGTTTTGGTATCGACATCATTATTGATGCCATCACCAGTTTGTACTTTTTTATTAATGTCCGGGCAGCGACCATCTTTGCACATCGTATTTTTGTGCTCTTCATCTTTGGTCATGCCGTCATTGTTCATTGAAGAACCATCCGGATGCAACATTGTGCCGCCAGAACCGGTATTTACCCCGTTATTGTCGACGTTATTTGGTGCGACATTTTCACGGGCGTCCGGGGCTACCTGGCCCGCATCAGCTGCGGCGTTTGCCTGGCCGTTATTAGTTTGCGCTCCGCTATCGGCGGCCAGTGCGGCACCGCTGGCAAGGCTTAGAGTGGCAGTCAGAAAAAGTGTGGCCAGTTTTGTCATTTTCATAGGATGCTCCTGTTATGGTCGTTATGTCGGATAACCTCTTCCAACAGTGCATTTGCAGGTGAATATCAGGTAATGGTTTAAGATTTCAGCCAGAAGAATAAATCCAGCAGAGAATCTTGAAAAAATTAATAAACAGAGAAGTTACAGTTAGAAATTGTAGGTCAGATCTCGTTATTCGCGACAATCTGGCGTTTTTCTTGCTAATTCCAGGATTAATCCGTTCATAGTGTAAAACCCCGTTTACACATTCTGACGGAAGATATAGATTGGAGGGATTGCATTCACTAAGATAAGTATGGCAACACTGGAACAGACATGAATTATCAGAACGACGATTTACGTATCAAAGAAATCAAAGAGTTACTTCCACCTGTCGCACTGCTGGAAAAATTCCCCGCTACCGAAAATGCCGCGAATACGGTTGCCCATGCCCGAAAAGCGATCCATAAGATCCTGAAAGGTAATGATGATCGCCTGTTAGTGGTGATTGGTCCTTGCTCAATTCATGATCCGGTAGCTGCTAAAGAGTATGCCACTCGCTTGTTGGCGCTGCGGGAAGAGCTTAAAGACGAGCTGGAAATCGTTATGCGCGTCTATTTTGAAAAGCCGCGCACCACGGTGGGCTGGAAAGGGCTGATCAACGATCCGCATATGGATAACAGCTTCCAGATCAACGACGGTTTGCGCATTGCCCGTAAATTGCTGCTTGATATTAACGACAGCGGCCTGCCTGCAGCGGGTGAGTTTCTGGATATGATTACCCCGCAGTATCTCGCTGACCTGATGAGCTGGGGCGCAATTGGCGCACGTACAACCGAATCGCAGGTGCATCGCGAACTGGCATCAGGGCTTTCTTGTCCGGTAGGTTTTAAAAATGGCACCGATGGTACGATTAAAGTGGCTATCGATGCTATTAATGCCGCCGGTGCGCCGCACTGCTTCCTGTCCGTAACGAAATGGGGGCATTCAGCAATTGTGAATACCAGCGGTAACGGTGATTGCCATATCATTCTGCGCGGCGGTAAAGAGCCTAACTACAGTGCGAAACACGTTGCTGAAGTGAAAGAAGGGCTGAACAAGGCGGGTTTACCGGCGCAGGTGATGATCGATTTCAGCCATGCAAATTCGTCCAAACAGTTCAAAAAGCAGATGGAAGTTTGCGCTGACGTTTGCCAGCAAATTGCCGGTGGCGAAAAAGCTATTATCGGCGTGATGGTTGAAAGCCACCTGGCGGAAGGGAACCAGAGTCTGGAAAGCGGTGAGCCGCTGGCCTATGGCAAGAGCATCACCGATGCCTGCATCGGCTGGGAAGATACCGATGCTCTGTTACGTCAACTGGCGAATGCAGTAAAAGCGCGTCGCGGGTAAGGTTTAATTGTCGGATGCACCGCCAGAGTGGCGTATCCGATTAATCACCGTAGGCATGATAAGACGCGCAGCGTCGCATCAGGCAATGTGCTCCATTGTTAGCAACAAAAAAGCCGACTCACTTGCAGTCGGCTTTCTCATTTTTAAACGAATGACGTTTACTTCGCTTTACCCTGGTTAGCCACCGCCGCTGCTTTCGCTGCGATCTCGTCAGCATTACCCAGATAGTAGCGTTTCAGCGGTTTGAAATTCTCGTCGAACTCATACACCAGCGGCACGCCAGTCGGGATATTCAGCTCAAGAATCTCTTCTTCGCTCATGTTGTCGAGATATTTCACCAGTGCACGCAGGGAGTTCCCATGAGCGGCGATGATCACGCGCTCACCGCTCTTCATACGCGGCAGAATGGTTTCATTCCAGTAAGGGATCACGCGGTCAATGGTCAGCGCCAGACTTTCAGTCAGCGGTAGTTCTTTCTCGCTCAGCTTCGCGTAACGCGGATCGTGACCCGGATAACGCTCATCATCTTTAGTCAGCTCCGGCGGAGTCACCGCAAAACCACGACGCCACTGTTTCACCTGCTCGTCGCCATACTTTTCAGCGGTTTCTGCTTTGTTCAGACCCTGCAACGCACCGTAGTGACGTTCGTTCAGTTTCCAGGATTTCTCAACGGGCAGCCATGCCTGATCCAGTTCGTCCAGCACATTCCACAGAGTATGGATAGCGCGTTTCAGCACCGAGGTGTAAGCAAAGTCAAAGCTGTAACCTTCCTCTTTCAGCAACTTACCTGCTGCTTTTGCTTCGCTTACGCCTTTCTCAGACAGATCCACGTCGTACCAACCGGTGAAACGGTTTTCTTTGTTCCACTGACTTTCGCCATGACGAACCAGAACTAGCTTAGTTACAGCCATATACTTACTCCTCAAATCATTATTAAATGATAATAATTCTCATTATATTGCCGTGACGAAGCAACAGCAATGCTTACGCATAACCATAGCGAAAATAGTGTCGCAGTGTAAGGTTGTTGTGAATATTGAGTTGCAAATATGTCGGTGTTTGCTGGTGATTTGAGCAATATGAGGATAAAGCCCTCATCACGAGGGCTTAAAATTATTCAGCAATAAACTGATATTCCGTCAGGCTGGAATACTCTTCGCCAGGGCGCAGGAAGCAGTCCGGCTGCGGCCATTCAGGGTGGTTCGGACTGTCTGGCAGAAATTCGCTTTCCAGCGCCAGTCCTTGCCAGTCGGCGTAAGGTTCGGTTCCCCGTGACGGCGTACCGCCGAGGAAGTTACCGGAGTAAAATTGCAGAGCCGGAGCGGTGGTGTAGACCTTCAGCTGCAATTTTTCATCTGCTGACCAGACATGCGCTGCCACTTTCTTGCCATCACCTTTGGCCTGCAACAAGAACGCGTGATCGTAACCTTTCACTTTGCGCTGATCGTCGTCGGCAAGGAACTCACTGGCGATGATTTTGGCGCTGCGGAAATCAAAAGACGTCCCGGCGACAGATTTCAGGCCGTCGTGCGGAATGCCGCCTTCATCAACGGGCAGATATTCGTCCGCCAGAATCTGCAGTTTGTGATTGCGCACGTCAGACTGCTCGCCGTCGAGGTTGAAATAGACGTGGTTAGTCATATTCACCGGGCAAGGTTTATCAACTGTGGCGCGATAGGTAATAGAGATACGGTTATCGTCGGTCAGACGATACTGCACCGTCGCGCCGAGATTCCCCGGAAAGCCCTGATCGCCATCTTCTGAAGTCAGGGCAAACAGTACCTGACGATCGTTCTGGTTCACAATCTGCCAGCGACGTTTGTCGAACCCTTCCGGGCCGCCATGCAACTGGTTAACGCCCTGACTTGGCGAAAGCGTTACGGTTTCACCGTCAAAGGTATAACGGCTATTGGCGATACGGTTGGCATAACGACCAATAGAGGCTCCCAGAAACGCAGCCTGATCCTGGTAGCATTCAGGGCTGGCGCAGCCAAGCAGCGCCTCGCGGACGCTGCCATCGGAAAGCGGAATACGGGCTGAAAGTAAAGTCGCACCCCAGTCCATCAGCGTGACTACTATCCCTGCGTTGTTACGCAAAGTTAACAGTCGGTACGGCTGACCATCGGGTGCCAGTGCGGGAGTTTCGTTCAGCACTGTCCTGCTCCTTGTGATGGTTTACACACGTAAAAAGTCTCTTTAATGCCTGTTTTTGCTTCATATTGTTCAGCGACAGCTTGCTGTACGGCAGGCACCAGCTCTTCCGGGATCAGCGCGACGATACAGCCGCCAAATCCGCCACCGGTCATGCGTACGCCACCTTTGTCGCCAATCACAGCTTTTACGATTTCTACCAGAGTGTCAATTTGCGGCACGGTGATTTCGAAATCATCGCGCATAGAGGCATGAGACTCCGCCATCAGCTCGCCCATACGCTTCAGGTCGCCTTGCTCCAGCGCGCTGGCAGCTTCAACGGTACGGGCGTTTTCGGTCAGGATATGACGCACGCGTTTCGCCACGATCGGATCCAGTTCATGCGCTACGGCGTTGAATTCTTCAATGGTGACATCGCGTAGGGCTGGCCGCTGGAAGAAACGAGCACCGGTTTCGCACTGTTCACGACGGGTGTTGTATTCGCTGCCAACCAGGGTACGTTTGAAGTTACTGTTGATGATGACCACAGCCACACCTTTCGGCATGGAGACTGCTTTGGTGCCCAGTGAGCGGCAATCGATCAGCAAGGCATGATCTTTCTTGCCCAGCGCGGAAATCAGCTGATCCATGATCCCGCAGTTACAGCCAACAAACTGGTTTTCTGCTTCCTGACCGTTAAGCGCGATTTGTGCGCCGTCCAGCGGCAGATGATAAAGCTGCTGCAATACGGTTCCGACCGCCACTTCCAGTGAGGCGGAAGAACTTAACCCGGCACCCTGCGGCACATTGCCGCTAATCACCATGTCCACACCGCCGAAGCTATTGTTACGCAGTTGCAGATGTTTCACCACGCCACGAACGTAGTTCGCCCATTGATAGTTTTCATGCGCGACAATGGGCGCATCGAGGGAAAACTCGTCGAGCTGATTTTCATAATCGGCTGCCATTACGCGAACTTTACGGTCATCGCGTGGCGCACAACTGATCACGGTTTGATAATCAATCGCGCAGGGCAGAACGAAACCGTCGTTGTAGTCGGTGTGTTCACCAATCAAATTCACGCGGCCAGGCGCCTGAATGGTGTGAGTGGCAGGGTAGCCAAATGCGTTGGCAAACAGAGATTGTGTTTTTTCTTTCAGACTCATTTCTTACACTCCGGATTCGCGAAAATGGATATCGCTGACTGCGCGCAAACGCTCTGCTGCCTGTTCTGCGGTCAGGTCTCGCTGGGTCTCTGCCAGCATTTCATAACCAACCATAAATTTACGTACGCTGGCAGAGCGCAACAGAGGCGGATAAAAGTGCGCGTGCAGCTGCCAGTGTTGATTCTCTTCGCCATTAAATGGCGCACCGTGCCAGCCCATAGAGTAGGGGAAGGAGCACTGGAAGAGGTTGTCATAACGACTGGTCAGCTTTTTCAACGCCAACGCCAGATCGTTGCGCTGGGCGTCGGTCAAATCGGTGATCCGTAATACGTGGGCTTTGGGCAGCAGTAGCGTTTCGAACGGCCAGGCAGCCCAGTAAGGCACAACGGCTAACCAGTGTTCGGTTTCGACAACGGTACGGCTACCGTCTGCCAGCTCGCGCTGAACATAATCCACCAGCATTGGCGATTTCTGCTCGGCAAAATATTCTTTTTGCAGGCGGTCTTCGCGCTCAGCTTCGTTAGGCAGGAAGCTATTTGCCCAAATCTGTCCGTGCGGATGCGGGTTAGAGCAGCCCATCGCCGCACCTTTGTTTTCAAAGACCTGCACCCATGGGTACGTTTTCCCCAGTTCTGCAGTTTGCTCCTGCCAGGTTTTGACGATTTCCGTCAATGCCGCAACGCTCAGTTCTGGCAACGTTTTACTGTGATCCGGCGAAAAGCAGATCACCCGGCTGGTGCCGCGCGCGCTCTGGCAACGCATCAGCGGATCGTTGCTTTCTGGCGCATCTGGCGTGTCAGACATCAAGGCCGCAAAGTCATTAGTGAAAACGTAAGTCCCGGTGTAATCGGGGTTTTTATCGCCTGTCACCCGCACATTACCTGCGCAGAGGAAGCAATCTGGATCGTGCGCAGGTAACACCTGTTGGGCTGGCGTTTCCTGCGCCCCCTGCCAGGGGCGCTTAGCGCGGTGCGGTGAAACCAGAATCCATTGCCCGGTGAGCGGGTTGTAGCGGCGATGTGGATGATCAACGGGATTAAATTGCGTCATGGTCGTTCCTTAATCGGGATATCCCTGTGGATGGCGTGACTGCCAGTGCCAGGTGTCCTGCGCCATTTCATCGAGTGTGCGCGTTACGCGCCAGTTCAGTTCACGGTCGGCTTTGCTGGCATCCGCCCAGTAGGCCGGAAGGTCGCCTTCGCGACGCGGTGCAAAATGGTAATTAACCGGTTTGCCGCAGGCTTTGCTGAAGGCATTAACCACGTCCAGCACGCTGCTGCCTACGCCTGCGCCGAGGTTGTAGATGTGTACGCCAGGCTTGTTCGCCAGTTTTTCCATCGCCACGACGTGACCGTCCGCCAGATCCATTACGTGGATGTAATCGCGTACGCCAGTACCGTCTTCGGTCGGATAATCGTTACCAAAAATCGCCAGTGAGTCGCGACGGCCTACAGCAACCTGGGCGATGTATGGCATCAGGTTATTCGGAATGCCTTGCGGATCTTCGCCCATATCGCCCGACGGATGCGCGCCAACCGGGTTGAAGTAGCGCAGCAGGGCAATGCTCCAGTCCGGCTGGGCTTTTTGCAGGTCGGTGAGGATCTGTTCCACCATCAGTTTGCTTTTGCCATAAGGGCTTTGCGGTGTGCCGGTCGGGAAGCTTTCAACGTATGGAATTTTGGGCTGATCGCCATAGACGGTGGCGGAGGAGCTAAAAATAAAGTTTTTGACGTTAGCGGCGCGCATGGCGCTAATCAGGCGCAGAGTACCGTTGACATTGTTGTCGTAATATTCCAGCGGTTTTTGTACCGATTCGCCAACGGCTTTCAGCCCGGCAAAGTGGATCACGGTGTCGATAGCGTGATCGTGCAGGATCTCGGTCATCAACGCTTCGTTACGGATATCGCCTTCAACAAACGTCGGATGTTTGCCGCCTAAACGCTCGATAACAGGCAGTACGCTGCGCTTACTGTTACAGAGGTTATCAAGAATGATGACATCATGACCGTTTTGCAGTAATTGCACGCAGGTATGACTTCCAATGTAACCGCTACCACCGGTAACCAGAACTCTCATAATTCGCTCCATTAGGCTTATGGTATGAAATAACCATAGCATAACAAAGATGCGAAAAGTGTGACATGGAATAAATTAGTGGAATCGTTTACACAAGAATTTAGCCGTTTTTTATGCCCGATTAAGTGATTATAAAACAGAGGGTTTATGAATGATTGCGCTTTTTATCTTAAAAAAAGACGCGGTTTCATGCCTGGATGTGTCTGACCGTGAGCCGGATAACACGTTTACGCCACATCCGGCACGGTCAGCACTACCGACTCAATTTATTTTTGTCAGCACATAGCGATAGAGTCCACCGTCCGGCACGAACTCCAGACGATGTGTAATACAGGCTGGCGCATCTTCGGCGTGGTGTGAAACAAACAACAACTGCGTTTCACCTTCGCTAATCAGCACATCAACAAATCTACGGATAAGCTGGCGATTGAGTGGATCAAGCCCCTGCAATGGTTCATCAAGAATAAGCAAGGTCGGATGCTTCACCAGTGCGCGGACGATCAGCGCCAGACGCTGTTGCCCCCAGGAAAGGCTATGGAAAGGAGCGTCTGCGGTGCGTTTATCAATGCCGAGAATATCCAGCCACTGCTGCACCAGTTTTTGCTGGCGATCCGAAACGGCCTGATAAATGCCAATCGAATCAAAATAGCCAGAAAGAATCACATTACGCACGGTAGTGCTGACCCGGTAATCCAGATGCAAACTACTGCTGACGTAACCGATATGTTTTTTGATATCCCAGATGGTTTCACCGCTGCCGCGACGCCGACCAAACAGCGTTAAATCGTTGCTGTAACCTTGCGGATGATCGCCCGTGATCAGGTTTAATAACGTCGATTTTCCTGCGCCATTTGGCCCGACAATTTGCCAGTGCTCGCCAGGATTCACCTGCCAGCTAAGGTTGTTAAGAATGGGGCGATCGTTATAAGAAACCACACCATTGTTCAGCACAATGCGCGGTTCGTTGGCGGGTAAGGCGTGACGCGCTGAAGGCTCATCCGGCTCCGGCAGTTGCATACCTTCAAGCTGTTCGCTATGCGCCAGTTGCGCAACGAGAGCTTGCTGGAGCAGTTCCTCTTTAGCTCCCGTTTCTGCTAACGTGCAATCCGCCAGCACTCCGGCAAACTGGACAAATTCCGGGATCTCATCAAAGCGATTGAGCACCAGTACCAGAGTAATACCGGACTGATGTAACGAGGCGAGCAGTTCTGCCAGTTGCTGACGTGAGGCAACATCAAGACCATCGAACGGTTCATCAAGAATCAGTAAATCAGGATCTGACATCAGCGCCTGACAGAGCAGGGTTTTTCGCGTCTCGCCAGTGGAAAGGTATTTAAATCGTCGGTCGAGGAGGGCGGTAATACCGAACTGCTGCGCCAGTTGCAAACAACGCTGTGCATCTTTAACTTCATCCTGAATGATCTCAGCCGTGGTACGCCCGGTGTCATCTTCGCCAGGACTAAGCATATCGGTGTTATTCCGCTGCCATTCATCGCTGACGAGCTTTTGCAATTGCTCGAAGGAGAGACGAGTGATGTGGAAAAACTGGCTTTGCCGTTCACCTTTCAAAAGCGGAAGTTCCCCCGCCAGCGCGCGGGCCAGCGCCGACTTCCCGCTGCCATTTGAACCGACAAACGCCCAACTATCACCCGCGTTTAACGTTAGCTGAGACAATTGCAGCGTTTTTGTGTCGCTAAGACGAAACGTGCCTTGCAAAATTTGCAACGATGACATTTTATATCCCATTTTTTGCAGCGATTACTGACAGGGATACTTGTTTCATAACAAATTGTCAACACGCTTAGCACAGCGTGGCGATAATCACGCTGTCGGCATTAAAGTAGGCCGTGACATTCTGCCCTTGCTCAAGAGAAGCCGCTTCATTTACCGGCACCGTGGCGCACAGGGTTTGCCCGTCGGGTAGCGCCATTAATACTTCGCACTGCTCCGCGCCGCGCTCAATATGACTAATAATGCCCGGCAATTGGTTGTCGGCGTTTTGTGCGACCGCCTCGTCCTGAGTAATACCTACCCACGGCGCTTTCAGCAGTATCAATACTTCTTTGCCTTCATCCAGACCCAGACGCGCGCCGCTTTGCGCGGTAATCGCGACTTTTAATCGTGTTTTACCATCAGCCAGTAGGACATCAACATGCTGTTGAACGTCATCATTATCGCGGGCGGTGATGGTGCCGAACCACTGGTTACGGGCGCTGGTCTGCAGTGAAAAACGTGAGATAGCTGCCAGCAGGCTGTTCAGCGGCAGGGCGTCGTCGTCACTTAACACATCAAAGGCTTTTTGCTGGATCTGCGCCAGGAGATCATAGAGCTGAATCAGCCGCTGGCCATAGCGGGTCAGTACCGCGCCACCGCCACCTTTTCCTCCTGTAGCACGTTCAACCAGCGTATGTTCGCTTAACTGATTCATCTCGTTAATGGCATCCCAGGCGCTTTTATAGCTGATACCGGCATCTTTCGCCCCCTGGCTGATAGAACCGGAAAGGGCAATGTGTTTTAGTAGCGAAATGCGGCGTGGGTCGGCAAATAGCTTTTGTTGAAGCTTAAGGGTGAGAAGGATTTCGGCCTGCATAACAATGTCCTGGCAAAAGTCTTATTGTGACGGAAAACGAACGCCACGCAAAGCTGACCGCACAAAAGGGGAGTGCTTTTCTGTGCTTAGCGGTTAGAATAGTGACAGGACTATATCTGGAGTTGACCATGTTAGAGTTATTAAAAAGTCTGGTATTCGCCGTAATCATGGTACCTGTCGTGATGGCCATCATCCTGGGTCTGATTTACGGTCTTGGTGAAGTATTCAACATCTTTTCTGGTGTTGGTAAAAAAGACCAGCCCGGACAAAATCATTGATTCCCTGAATGCCCGCTTAGTCGGGCATTTTCTTTTTCTCAACTTCCTGCTTTTCCTGCCGATATTTTTTCTTATCTACCTCACAAAGGTTAGCAATAACTGCTGGGAAAATTCCGAGTTAGTCGTTATATTGTCGCCTACATAACGTTACATTAAGGGGTTACCAATGGCTCGTAAATGGTTGAACTTGTTTGCCGGGGCGGCACTCTCTTTCGCTGTTGCTGGCAATGCACTAGCAGATGAAGGGAAAATCACGGTGTTCGCCGCCGCATCACTGACTAACGCAATGCAGGACATTGCTACGCAGTATAAAAAAGAGAAAGGCGTGGATGTGGTTTCTTCTTTCGCTTCGTCATCTACTCTCGCCCGTCAGATTGAAGCGGGTGCCCCTGCGGATCTGTTTATTTCTGCCGATCAGAAATGGATGGATTATGCGGTTGATAAAAAAGCGATCGACACTGCCACGCGACAGACATTGCTCGGCAATAGCCTGGTCGTTGTAGCACCGAAAACCAGTGCACAGAAAGATTTCACCATCGACAGCAAAACTAACTGGACTTCGCTGCTGAATGGCGGTCGCCTCGCGGTTGGCGATCCGGAACATGTCCCTGCTGGCATTTATGCAAAAGAAGCACTGCAAAAACTGGGCGCATGGGATACGCTCTCCCCGAAACTGGCTCCGGCGGAAGATGTTCGAGGCGCGCTGGCGTTGGTCGAACGCAATGAAGCGCCGCTGGGCATTGTTTACGGTTCTGACGCAGTTGCCAGCAAAGGGGTAAAAGTGGTCGCCACCTTCCCGGAAGATTCGCATAAAAAAGTGGAATACCCGGTTGCTGTTGTGGAAGGGCATAACAATGCGACAGTGAAAGCATTTTATGATTATTTGAAAGGGCCGCAGGCTGCGGAAATCTTTAAACGTTACGGATTTACAACTAAGTAATGATACTGACCGATCCAGAATGGCAGGCGGTTTTACTAAGCCTGAAAGTTTCTTCCCTGGCTGTGCTGTTTAGCCTGCCGTTTGGGATCTTTTTTGCCTGGTTACTGGTGCGTTGCACGTTTCCGGGCAAAGCTCTGCTCGACAGCGTGCTGCATCTACCGCTGGTGTTACCGCCAGTAGTCGTCGGCTACTTGCTGTTAGTTTCTATGGGACGGCGCGGATTTATCGGTGAACGCCTGTATGACTGGTTTGGCATTACCTTCGCCTTTAGCTGGCGCGGCGCGGTTCTCGCTGCCGCCGTCATGTCTTTTCCGCTGATGGTGCGGGCAATTCGTCTGGCGCTGGAAGGCGTTGATGTCAAACTGGAACAGGCCGCAAGAACACTCGGGGCTGGGCGCTGGCGTGTTTTCTTTACCATCACGTTACCGCTGACTTTGCCGGGAATTATTGTCGGTACGGTGCTGGCTTTCGCTCGTTCGCTCGGTGAATTTGGTGCAACCATCACCTTTGTTTCTAACATTCCTGGTGAAACGCGAACCATTCCTTCGGCCATGTATACCCTGATCCAGACCCCCGGCGGGGAAAGCGGTGCGGCGAGACTTTGCATCATCTCTATTGCGCTGGCGATGATCTCCTTGCTGATTTCAGAATGGCTGGCCAGAATCAGCCGTGAGCGGGCGGGGCGCTAATCATGCTGGAACTGAATTTTTCCCAGACGTTGGGCAACCATTGCCTGACCATTAATGAAACGCTGCCCGCCAACGGCATCACTGCTATCTTTGGCGTCTCCGGTGCCGGAAAAACCTCGCTGATTAACGCCATCAGTGGACTGACACGTCCGCAAAAAGGGCGGATTGTCCTCAATGGTCGGGTACTAAATGACGCCGAAAAAGGTATCTGTCTGACGCCAGAAAAGCGTCGCGTTGGCTATGTGTTTCAGGATGCGCGGCTGTTTCCGCATTACAAAGTGCGTGGCAATCTGCGCTACGGCATGGCGAAAAGCATGGTCGATCAGTTCGACAAGCTGGTGGCGCTTTTAGGCATTGAACCGTTACTTGAACGTTTACCGGGCAGCCTGTCCGGTGGCGAAAAACAGCGTGTGGCGATTGGTCGGGCATTGCTGACGGCGCCGGAATTGCTGTTGCTGGATGAACCACTGGCATCACTGGATATTCCGCGTAAACGCGAACTGTTGCCTTATCTGCAACGTCTGACGCGGGAAATTAACGTTCCTATGTTGTATGTCAGCCATTCTCTGGATGAGATCCTCCATCTGGCAGACAGAGTGATGGTGCTGGAAAACGGTCAGGTGAAAGCCTTTGGCGCGCTGGAAGAAGTCTGGGGTAGTAGCGTGATGAATCCGTGGCTACCGAAAGAGCAACAAAGTAGCATTCTGAAAGTGTCGATACTGGAGCATCATCCGCATTACGCAATGACCGCGCTGGCGCTGGGCGATCAGCATTTGTGGGTCAATAAGCTGGACGAGCCGTTACAAGCTGCGCTACGTATTCGCATTCAGGCTTCCGATGTCTCGCTGGTTTTACAGCCTCCGCAGCAAACCAGCATTCGTAACGTGTTGCGCGCAAAAGTTGTTAATAGCTATGACGACAACGGTCAGGTGGAAGTCGAACTGGAAGTCGGTGGTAAAACGCTGTGGGCGCGTATTAGCCCGTGGGCCAGGGATGAACTGGCAATCAGACCTGGCCTGTGGCTGTACGCGCAAATTAAAAGTGTGTCGATAACCGCCTGATTAAATCAGGTGGCTATAAATGAACTGGGCAATGCTGTCGGTGGTGTTATCCCCAATCACAATGTTGGCGCGTGCTTTTACTGCGTCATCGGCGTTGCCCATCGCTACACCCGTTCCGGCGGCTTCCAGCATACTGATATCATTAAAGTTATCGCCAAACGCAATCACATCATCCATCGACCAGCCTTGTGCCTCAATCCATTTCGTCAGGCGTCTACCTTTGCTGTTGCCGCCGCGTGCAATATCAACTTGATCGTGCCAGGACCATTCGCACTCCAGTCCTAATTCATGTTCAACATGCTTACCAAAATGCTGCAATCGCGGCAGGTCATCGTGCGTCAGGGCGAACTTCCACACCGCCTTAACTTCTTGTGCCGTCTCGGCCAGCGAGGCAACCTGGGTAAAGGTCGGACGCTGTTCTGGCGGCAGGGTTTGCGCCCAGTTAGAAGTACGAATAACATGCCCGGTCGGGTGTTCATACACCATTGCATCATCGACATACATCAGGCCGTGAATATGGTGTTCATTCAGCATCTCAATGAGTTGCAGGGCTTTATTAACAGGCATTGGATCGGCTTCAAGCACGGTTTTTGCATGATAATCATACAAATAGGTGCCGTTACAGCAAATAGCAGGTGTATCCAGCGCCAGCGCCTGATAAAAAGGATGAATAGCGACGTGATGGCGACCTGTGACGATGATTAATTGATAGCCAGCTTCGCGAGCGCGAGCCAGTGCTTCTATAGATGAGGGAAGCAGGGTCTTTTTCGGGGTCAATAAGGTGCCGTCTAAGTCGAGAGCAATCACGCGTGTGGTCATGGCGTTTTCCAGATTAAGGTTAAGAATTTTCGTCTAAGCGAATGGTACACCGATACCACTATCGGACAAAATTCTGCGCTTTAATTCAGCATTCACCGCCAAAAGCGACTAATTTTAGCTGTTACAGTCAGTTGCTAAATGCAAAGGAGCATTCATGAAGCAAACAGTTTATATCGCCAGCCCTGAGAGCCAGCAAATTCACGTCTGGAACCTGAATCATGAAGGCGCACTGACGCTGACGCAGGTTGTTGATGTGCCGGGGCAGGTGCAGCCGATGGTGGTCAGCCCGGACAAACGTTATCTCTACGTTGGCGTTCGCCCTGAGTTTCGCGTCCTGGCGTATCGTATCGCCCCGGACGACGGTGCTCTGACATTCGCCGCAGAGTCGGCGCTGCCGGGTAGCCCGACGCATATTTCTATCGATCACCAGGGACAGTTTGTCTTTGTAGGTTCTTACAATGCGGGTAACGTGAGCGTAACGCGACTGGAAGATGGCCTGCCAGTGGGCGTCGTCGATGTGGTCGAGGGGCTGGACGGCTGCCATTCCGCCAATATCTCACCGGATAACCGCACGCTGTGGGTTCCGGCATTAAAGCAGGATCGCATCTGCCTGTTTACGCTCAGCGATGATGGTCATCTGGTGGCGCAGGACCCGGCGGAAGTGACGACCGTTGAAGGCGCTGGGCCGCGTCATATGGTGTTCCATCCAAACGAACAATATGCGTATTGCGTCAATGAGTTAAACAGTTCAGTGGATGTCTGGGAACTGAAAGATCCGCACGGCAATATCGAATGTGTCCAGACGCTGGATATGATGCCGGAAAACTTCTCCGACACCCGTTGGGCGGCTGATATTCATATTACTCCGGATGGTCGTCATTTATACGCCTGTGACCGTACCGCCAGTCTGATTACCGTTTTCAGCGTTTCGGAAGATGGCAGCGTGTTGAGCAAAGAAGGTTTCCAGCCAACGGAAACCCAGCCGCGCGGCTTTAACGTTGATCACAGTGGCAAGTATCTGATTGCCGCCGGGCAAAAATCTCACCACATCTCAGTTTACGAAATTGTCGGCGAGCAGGGGCTACTGCATGAAAAAGGTCGCTATGCGGTCGGGCAGGGGCCGATGTGGGTGGTGGTGAACGCACACTAACCGTTGAGTTACCCGGCGCAGTATTTCCTGCGCCGGGGTATTACCCCATCTCCTGTAACGCATGTCTCTGGCGTTCGACGATATTGGTCCATAAATTGTCTTTATCATCAGTCCACAAATTAATCAGCAAAGCAAAAAAGCGTTCTGCTGCCGGAGAAAGCACGGCATCTTTGCGACGAATAATCCCCAATGTCCGACGTATAACGGGTTCCACCAGCGGGATACCAATAATCGAAGAATAGGGCGCATGAGGCATTGCCAGGCCTGGAAGCGCCGAAATCCCCAGTCCTGCTTCCACCAGTCCTAATGACGTCGAAAGATGACGCACTTCGTAAAACCAGTCCAGCTTCCAGGGTTTGTCGGACAATTTTTGCTCAATCAGCAGTCGGTTGCCGCTGGAGGAGCGCACGCCAATCATTTTGTAACCTACCAGTTCCTGCCATTCCACTAGCTGCTTTTTGGCTAATGGGTGGTCACGCCGACAGGCCAGCACAAACGGCTCGTTGACCAGTGGCGTAAAATCGATGGATGAATTTGTGATGTTGTTCATGTTTATGCCAAAGTCCGATTCGTTGCACAGCACCGATTCCATGCAATTATTCGTGCCTTGTTCCAGAATTCGCACTTTAATATTGGGATATAGCTCATTAAATTTGCCAATTGCCAACGGCAAGAAATAAAACACGGCGGTAGGAATACACGCTAATGTCACCATACCACGATGATAAATATTCATATCGCGAATATTAAACAGTGTTTCATCGAATTTTTTTATTAATTCCCGCGCCTCAGGAAGCAACATTCTCCCCGCTTTTGTTAAAGTAACCTTGCGAGTTGTACGCTCAAAGAGTTGAATATGTAAATCCTCTTCCATCTTTTTTATTCTGCGCGTTAATGCAGGTTGCGTAATATTAAGTAATTTAGCAGCATTGTTAAATGAACTGGACTCTGCCAGCGTGACAAATGCTTTCATACTTGATAACTCATGCTTCATTATTACTCCGGAAAATGGAAGCGGTGCTTTTTAGTGATTTGCAGTTAAACCAGTTTAACTGCCTTTTAATCACTTAAATTAATGAAAAAATGTTATTAATCGTGAAGCTAAAGTCATTAGAGATGCTTTGCCCTTAATGTAACCATATCGCAATAAGTTATGTTTTTAAATTGAGGGCATTATTATGAAAAAAATACCCTGCGTGATGATGCGAGGTGGAACCTCGAGGGGCGCGTTCCTGTTAGCGGAACATTTACCTGAAGATCAAACGCAGCGCGATAAAATATTGATGGCAATTATGGGTTCCGGTAATGATCTGGAAATTGACGGTATCGGCGGCGGTAATCCGCTGACCAGTAAAGTCGCCATTATTAGCCGTTCCAGCGATTCTCGTGCTGATGTCGATTATTTGTTTGCGCAGGTAATCGTCCATGAGCAACGTGTCGATACCACACCTAACTGCGGCAATATGTTATCTGGCGTTGGGGCATTCGCCATTGAAAATGGTTTGATTGCAGCGACATCACCGGTCACCCGCGTGCGTATCCGCAACGTCAATACAGGCACGTTCATCGAAGCCGATGTGCAAACGCCAAACGGTGTCGTCGAGTATGAGGGTAGCGCCAGAATTGATGGTGTACCAGGGACAGCCGCGCCGGTCGCGCTCACTTTCCTGAATGCTGCCGGAACAAAAACCGGAAAAGTTTTCCCGACGGATAATCAGATTGATTATTTTGACGATGTCCCGGTGACTTGTATCGATATGGCGATGCCAGTCGTTATTATTCCGGCTGAATATCTGGGAAAAACAGGCTATGAATTACCAGCGGAACTGGATGCCGACAAAGCATTATTAGCCCGCATTGAATCTATCCGTCTACAAGCGGGTAAAGCAATGGGCTTGGGCGATGTCAGTAATATGGTTATCCCTAAACCTGTACTTATTTCTCCAGCACAGAAAGGCGGGGCGATCAATGTGCGTTATTTTATGCCGCATTCTTGCCATCGCGCGCTGGCGATAACTGGTGCTATTGCCATTTCCAGTAGCTGTGCGCTGGAAGGCACCGTCACCCGACAAATCGTCCCTTCTGTTGGATACGGCAATATCAATATTGAACACCCCAGTGGTGCGCTTGACGTTCATTTAAGCAATGAAGGTCAGGATGCCACGACGTTACGCGCATCTGTTATTCGGACGACCAGAAAAATATTTTCCGGTGAAGTTTATCTTCCCTGAAAAAATTCTTTGTCGTGATAAGGACAATCAATAAAGGACTTCTGTATGAGTCATACAGAAAGAACAGGATTTTAAATGAATAAGAAATCGTTATGGAAGCTAATTCTGATATTAGCGATCCCATGTATTATTGGCTTTATGCCAGCTCCGGCAGGATTAAGTGAACTGGCGTGGGTACTGTTTGGTATCTACCTGGCGGCAATTGTGGGTCTGGTTATTAAGCCATTCCCGGAACCTGTCGTACTGTTAATTGCGGTTGCCGCTTCGATGGTGGTCGTGGGTAACTTATCCGACGGTGCATTTAAAACCACCGCCGTATTAAGCGGTTACTCTTCCGGTACAACCTGGTTGGTGTTCTCGGCGTTCACCTTAAGCGCCGCGTTTGTTACCACCGGCTTAGGTAAACGTATCGCCTATCTGCTGATTGGTAAAATTGGTAGCACAACCCTCGGGCTGGGTTACGTTACCGTATTCCTCGATCTGGTACTGGCTCCGGCAACACCGTCTAACACCGCGCGTGCGGGCGGCATTGTGTTACCGATCATCAACAGCGTGGCGGTGGCTCTTGGGTCCGAACCGGAAAAAAGCCCGCGTCGTGTTGGACATTACCTGATGATGTCCATTTACATGGTCACCAAAACCACCAGCTACATGTTCTTTACCGCAATGGCGGGGAACATTCTGGCGCTGAAAATGATCAACGACATTCTGCATCTGCAAATTAGCTGGGGTGGATGGGCGTTGGCCGCTGGTTTGCCGGGCATCATTATGCTGCTGGTCACTCCGCTGGTGATTTACACCATGTATCCGCCAGAAATTAAAAAGGTCGATAACAAAACCATCGCTAAAGCGGGCCTTGCCGAACTGGGACCGATGAAAATCCGTGAAAAAATGCTGCTCGGTGTCTTTGTGCTGGCGCTGCTGGGCTGGATTTTCAGTAAGTCTCTGGGGGTTGATGAATCCACTGTGGCAATCGTTGTTATGGCAACCATGCTGCTGCTGGGTATCGTTACCTGGGAAGATGTGGTTAAAAATAAAGGCGGCTGGAATACCTTAATCTGGTACGGCGGTATTATCGGTTTAAGCTCCTTATTATCAAAAGTTAAATTCTTCGAATGGTTAGCTGAAGTCTTTAAAAATAACCTGGCATTTGATGGTCATGGCAACGTTGCCTTCTTTGTCATTATTTTCCTTAGCATCATCGTGCGTTATTTCTTCGCTTCTGGTAGTGCCTATATCGTTGCTATGTTGCCGGTATTTGCCATGCTGGCGAACGTCTCCGGCGCACCGTTAATGTTAACTGCGCTGGCGCTGCTGTTCTCCAACTCTTACGGCGGCATGGTCACTCACTATGGCGGCGCGGCAGGTCCGGTCATCTTTGGCGTGGGTTACAACGACATTAAATCCTGGTGGTTGGTCGGTGCGGTACTGACGATATTAACCTTCCTGGTGCATATCACCCTTGGCGTATGGTGGTGGAATATGCTGATCGGCTGGAACATGCTGTAAATACTCAAAAATATCCATTCATTATTTTTCTGCGCACTTTACGGTGCGCAGATATCTGGAGCATTTGATGATCAAGTTATCTGAAAAAGGCGTGTTTCTCGCCAGTAATAACGAAATAATTGCCGAAGAACATTTCACCGGCGAAATTAAAAAAGAAGAAGCAAAAAAAGGCACTATTGCCTGGTCTATTCTCTCTTCTCATAACACGTCCGGAAATATGGACAAACTTAAAATTAAGTTTGATTCCTTAGCCTCCCACGATATTACCTTTGTTGGTATTGTACAGACCGCTAAAGCGTCCGGCATGGAACGTTTCCCGCTGCCGTATGTGCTGACCAACTGCCATAACTCACTGTGCGCCGTCGGCGGCACCATTAACGGTGATGACCATGTTTTTGGTTTATCGGCAGCGCAGCGTTATGGCGGTATTTTTGTGCCTCCGCATATTGCGGTCATCCATCAATATATGCGTGAAATGATGGCAGGCGGCGGCAAAATGATCCTCGGTTCAGACAGCCACACCCGTTACGGTGCGTTAGGTACAATGGCGGTCGGCGAGGGCGGCGGTGAGCTGGTAAAACAACTGCTTAATGACACCTGGGATATCGACTATCCGGGCGTTGTTGCGGTGCATTTGACTGGAAAACCAGCACCCTATGTGGGGCCGCAGGATGTGGCGCTGGCAATTATCGGCGCGGTGTTCAAAAACGGCTACGTCAAAAATAAAGTGATGGAGTTCGTGGGGCCAGGTGTTGCTGCGCTCTCTACCGATTTCCGTAACAGCGTTGACGTTATGACCACTGAAACCACCTGTTTAAGTTCTGTCTGGCAAACCGATGAAGAAGTCCATAACTGGCTGGCGCTGCACGGTCGCGGCCAGGATTACTGCCAGCTTAACCCTCAACCGATGGCGTACTACGATGGGTGCATTAGCGTTGATTTAAGTGCCATCAAACCAATGATTGCGCTGCCGTTCCACCCGAGCAACGTGTATGAAATCGACACGCTGAACCAGAACCTGACCGACATTCTGCGTGAGATTGAAATCGAGTCCGAGCGCGTGGCGCACGGTAAAGCCAGACTCTCGCTGCTGGATAAAGTCGAAAATGGTCGCCTGAAAGTACAACAGGGGATTATCGCAGGCTGTTCTGGCGGTAACTATGAAAACGTTATTGCAGCGGCGAATGCACTGCGTGGTCAATCCTGTGGCAACGACACCTTCTCGCTGGCGGTTTATCCGTCATCACAGCCGGTGTTTATGGATTTAGCCAAAAAAGGCGTGGTAGCAGATTTGATTGGCGCAGGCGCAATCATCAGAACTGCGTTCTGCGGCCCATGCTTTGGGGCAGGTGATACGCCAATCAACAACGGTTTGAGTATTCGCCACACCACGCGTAACTTCCCGAATCGCGAGGGCTCTAAGCCAGCTAATGGTCAGATGTCAGCGGTTGCATTAATGGACGCCCGTTCTATCGCTGCGACTGCGGCAAACGGTGGCTATTTAACCTCTGCCAGCGAGCTGGATTGCTGGGACAACGTGCCGGAGTATGCCTTCGATGTAACGCCGTATAAAAATCGCGTCTATCAAGGCTTTGTGAAAGGGGCGACCCAGCAATCGCTGATCTACGGACCAAACATTAAAGACTGGCCGGAATTGGGCGCGCTGACTGACAATATCGTCCTCAAAGTGTGCTCGAAGATCCTCGACGAAGTGACCACCACCGATGAACTGATTCCTTCCGGGGAAACCTCTTCGTATCGTTCAAATCCGATTGGTCTGGCGGAGTTTACCCTGTCACGCCGCGATCCGGGTTATGTCGGCAGAAGTAAGGCCACCGCTGAGCTGGAAAATCAGCGTCTGGCAGGAAACGTTAGTGAACTGGCAGGGGTGTTTGCGCGTATTAAACAGATTGCTGGTCAGGAACATATTGATCCGCTGCAAACTGAAATTGGCAGCATGGTTTATGCGGTCAAACCAGGTGATGGTTCTGCGCGTGAACAGGCGGCGAGCTGCCAGCGTGTGATTGGCGGTCTGGCGAATATTGCCGAGGAATACGCGACTAAACGTTACCGTTCTAATGTCATCAACTGGGGGATGTTACCGCTGCAAATGGCAGAAGTGCCGAACTTTGAAGTGGGGGATTACATTTATATTCCTGGCATTAAAGCGGCGCTGGATAATCCAGGTACAACCTTCAAAGGTTATGTGATCCATGAAGATGCGCCGGTAACGGAAATTACGCTTTACATGGAAAGCCTGACTGCGGAAGAGCGTGAGATTATCAAGGCGGGTAGTTTGATTAACTTCAATAAAAACCGTCAGATATAAAAAGCGCCATGTGAATGTAGGTCGCATCCGGCACTTATTGTCGGATGCGATGCTGGCGCATCTTATCCGACCTACAAATCACATCGACCCGTAGGCCGGATAAGGCGTTTACGCCGCATCCGGCAATGAGTTAATAGCTCTTATTTCTTTGCTTCTGCAACCACTTTGCTACCCACGCCACGGTTATTGTATTCCCACATGCGGTTGTAGTTAGTGTCATTCAGATTGCGCTGTACTTCGTCGTTATCATCAACGCTGCCGGTGTTACCCGCAAACGGACGATTAGAGATCACCGCATCGGCCCACGGTTTAGCCGTGTTAAAACCTTCGTTGATGGCGCTATCACGGATCACTACCTGACCGTTGGTATTGGCATCAACATCCAGCGAGCGGCCCAGCTGCGCGACGCCATCACCGGAAGCATTGAAACGGCTGTTTACCGCGAGGAAACCGTAGTAAATATTGGACAGCGTAGCCGGTGCAAACACATACGCTTCTTGCTGAGTACGTGAGTTCACCACGCGGAATTCGGTATTATCGAACACCACTGCACCACGGCCGGAAACGATATCCACATCCCCTTCGATGTAGCTATTAGTTACCAGAGTACGCGGCTGACGGTTGGTTTCCAGACGGTTCTGCACACCACTGTTGGTAACAAAGAAGGTATTCTGACGACCGAGAATGTTAACGTTGTTGATCTGCACTTTATCGCCGTCAGTACGCAACGCCACTGCCGGATGGTTACCCGCATCTACGCTATCGCCCAGGGTGTTTTCAATGGTCAGGTTTTGCAGTTGCAGACCATTGTTTTGTGACCAGAAGACCGCAGAACAGAGAACGCCGATGCTGTTGCTGCGTTTGCTCTGGCAGCTATCGTACATGTACCACGCTGGTTTACCTGGCATATATTTGCCGCGCGGGTTGACGTCATGACGCCAGTCGGCAGGGCTCATTCCACCATCAAGGGAAAGCCCAATCTTCACATCAATCGGTTTTTCGCCCATACCGTAGACAGTGATTCCCCCCGGAGCGGCAGGGACATAAACTGTACCTTCATACTCACCTGGCATCACGGCAATATACTGGCGCTTATTTGTACGCTTGATAATCGCCGCATCTACCGCCGCCTGAATCGTGGTATGCGTTACACCTTGAGTACCCGCCGGGCCGACAACAAAGTCAGGTTGCGCAGGCAGGGTAATCGGGGAAGGATTCCATGCTGTAGCACCTGGCGTCAGGGACGCAAAATAGTGTTGAGCATCGAAATTCTGCGCTTCTTTTGCCGACAGAATCGGGCGAGAAGACGTACCAGGTGCTACTTGATCGGAAGGACGTTGATCGGGCGGTGTTGAGCTACAGGCGGTCAGCGTCACGCCAAAAGCCAGTGCCAGCGCCAGACGGGAAACTGAAAATGTGTTCACAGGTTGCTCCGGGCTTTGAAATGGAAAAATGAATCCGTTGAAGCCTGCTTTTTTATACTAACTTTAGCGAAACGGGAAGGTAAAAAGACAAAAAGTTGTTTTTAATACCTTTAAGTGATGTCAGATGGCCTGGCACCATCTGACAGAACATTTAACTGAACATCGCGGTAATTGATGCGCTGGCGAGAGAGTGGAAATGAACGTTAAAACCGACCATCGCGCCGCTGGCACCTTCATCGACATCAATACGTTCTACATCCAGCGCGTGAACGGTAAAAATGTAGCGATGGGTTTCGCCTTTCGGCGGCGCTGCGCCATCGTACCCGGTTTTACCAAAATCGGTGCGTGTCTGGAGCACGCCATCAGGGATTGCTACCAGACCAGAGCCAAATCCTTGCGGCAATACACGGGTATCGGCAGGCAAGTTAACAACTACCCAGTGCCACCAGCCGGAGCCGGTTGGCGCATCCGGGTCGTAGCAGGTGACGACAAAACTTTTCGTTCCCGCAGGAACATCATCCCACGCCAGATGTGGCGAAATATTATCGCCATCGTAACCCATGCCGTTAAAGACATGACGATGCGGCAGCTTATCGCCATCGCGCAGATCATTACTGATGAGTTTCATTAACCCTCCTTTCTTGTTTGCAGAAAGTGTAGCCAGAAACCCTCACGCTGACTTCCCGTTATTGGCAAAAAAATGTTTCATCCAGTACGGCGTGATTTACCGCTGCGGTCAGGCGCTGCAACTGTTCCGGGCGAATAATATAAGGCGGCATCAGGTAAATCAGTTTGCCAAAAGGCCGGATCCACACACCCTGCTCGACAAAGAATTTTTGCAGTGCTGCCATATTCACCGGACGAGTGGTTTCGACCACGCCAATTGCCCCCAGCACGCGCACATCGGCAACCATTTCGGCGTCACGGGCTGGTGCCAGTTGCTCGCGTAGTTGCGCTTCAATATTTGCCACCTGCTGTTGCCATTTACCGGATTCGATAATCGTCAGGCTGGCGTTCGCTGCCGCGCAGGCCAGCGGATTGCCCATAAAAGTTGGCCCGTGCATAAAGCAACCGGCTTCGCCGTTACTAATAGTTTCCGCAACCTGACGTGTGGTGAGCGTAGCGGAAAGGGTCATCGTGCCGCCGGTTAAGGCTTTACCGAGGCATAAAATGTCCGGCGCGATCCCCGCATGTTCACAAGCAAACAGTTTGCCGGTTCGACCAAATCCGGTGGCGATCTCGTCGGCAATCAGCAAGATACCTTCGCGATCGCACATTTTGCGGATTCGTTTTAACCATTCCGGATGGTAGATGCGCATCCCGCCTGCGCCCTGGACAATCGGTTCAATGATCACCGCAGCAATTTCATGACGATGCGCCGCCATCAGGCGCGCAAAGCCCACCATATCGCGCTCATCCCATTCGCCGTCCATGCGGCTTTGCGGAGCCGGGGCAAACAAGTTTTCTGGCAGATAGCCTTTCCACAGGCTGTGCATTGAGTTGTCAGGATCGCATACCGACATCGCGCCAAAAGTATCGCCATGATAACCATTGCGGAAGGTCAGAAAACGCTGGCGCGTTTCGCCTTTGGCCTGCCAGTACTGCAACGCCATCTTCATCGCCACTTCTACCGCCACGGAACCGGAGTCCGCGAGAAAAACGCACTCCAGCGGTTGTGGCGTTATCGCCACCAGTTTGCGGCAAAGTTCGACGGCTGGCGCATGGGTGATACCGCCAAACATCACATGCGACATGGCATCAATTTGCGACTTCATCGCCGCATTAAGCTGCGGGTGATTGTAACCGTGGATCGCTGCCCACCAGGACGACATACCGTCAACCAGGCGTCTGCCGTCAGACAAAATCAGCTCGCAACCTTCCGCGCTCGCCACCGGATAAACCGGCAGCGGGGAGGTCATGGATGTGTATGGGTGCCAGATATGGCGTTGGTCAAAGGCAAGATCGTCCGTTGTCATAATTGACTTGTAAACCAAATTGAAAAGATTTAGGTTTACAAGTCTACACCGAATTAACAACAAAAAACACGTTCTGGAGAAGCCCCATGGCTCACCGCCCACGCTGGACATTGTCGCAAGTCACAGAATTATTTGAAAAACCGTTGCTGGATCTGCTGTTTGAAGCGCAGCAGGTGCATCGTCAGCATTTCGATCCTCGTCAGGTTCAGGTCAGCACTTTGCTGTCAATTAAAACCGGTGCTTGCCCGGAAGATTGCAAATACTGCCCGCAAAGCTCGCGCTATAAAACCGGGCTGGAAGCCGAACGGTTGATGGAAGTTGAACAGGTGCTGGAGTCGGCGCGCAAAGCGAAAGCGGCGGGATCGACACGTTTCTGCATGGGCGCGGCGTGGAAGAATCCCCACGAACGCGATATGCCGTACCTGGAGCAGATGGTGCAAGGGGTAAAAGCGATGGGCCTGGAGGCGTGTATGACGCTGGGCACGTTGAGTGAATCTCAGGCGCAGCGCCTCGCGAACGCCGGGCTGGATTACTACAACCACAACCTCGACACCTCGCCGGAGTTTTACGGCAATATCATCACCACACGTACTTATCAGGAACGTCTCGATACGCTGGAAAAAGTGCGCGATGCCGGGATCAAAGTCTGCTCAGGTGGCATTGTGGGCTTAGGCGAAACGGTAAAAGATCGCGCCGGATTATTGCTGCAACTGGCAAACCTGCCGACGCCGCCGGAAAGCGTACCAATCAACATGCTGGTGAAGGTGAAAGGCACGCCGCTTGCCGATAACGACGATGTCGATGCCTTTGATTTTATTCGCACCATTGCCGTAGCGCGGATCATGATGCCGACCTCTTACGTGCGCCTTTCTGCCGGACGCGAGCAGATGAATGAACAGACTCAGGCGATGTGCTTTATGGCCGGGGCTAACTCGATTTTCTACGGTTGCAAACTGCTGACCACGCCGAATCCAGAAGAAGATAAAGACCTGCAACTGTTCCGTAAACTGGGGCTGAATCCGCAACAAACCGCCGTTCTGGCGGGCGATAACGAACAACAGCAACGTCTGGAACAGGCGCTGATGACCCCGGATACCGACGAATACTACAACGCGGCAGCCCTATGACCTGGCAGGAGAAGATTAACGCGGCGCTCGATGCGCGGCGTGCTGCCGATGCTCTGCGTCGCCGTTATCCGGTGGCACAAGGCGCCGGACGCTGGCTGGTGGCGGACGAACGCCAGTATCTGAACTTTTCCAGCAATGATTACCTCGGTTTAAGCCATCATCCGCAAATTATCCGTGCCTGGCAGCAGGGTGCGGAGCAATTTGGCGTCGGCAGCGGTGGTTCTGGTCACGTCAGCGGTTATAGCGTGGCGCATCAGGCGCTGGAAGAAGAACTGGCCGAGTGGCTGGGCTATTCGCGGGCACTGCTGTTTATCTCTGGTTTTGCCGCTAATCAGGCGGTCATTGCCGCGATGATGGCAAAAGAAGATCGCATCGTTGCCGACCGGCTTAGCCATGCTTCCTTGCTGGAAGCTGCCAGTTTAAGTCCGGCGCAACTTCGCCGTTTTGCTCATAACGATGTCGCTCATCTGTCGCGCCTGCTTGCTTCCTCCTGTCCGGGGTTGCAACTGGTGGTGACAGAAGGCGTATTCAGTATGGACGGCGATAGTGCGCCGCTGACGGAAATCCACCGGGAGACGCAACAGCACAACGGCTGGTTGATGGTCGACGATGCACACGGTACGGGCGTTATCGGTGAACAGGGGCGCGGTAGCTGCTGGCAACAGCAGGTGAAACCAGAATTGCTGGTTGTTACTTTTGGTAAAGGATTTGGTGTCAGCGGTGCGGCGGTGCTTTGCTCTGAAACTGTGGCGGATTATCTGCTGCAATTTGCCCGTCATCTTATCTACAGCACCAGTATGCCGCCCGCTCAGGCGCAGGCATTACGTGCGTCGCTGGCGGTCATTCGCAGCTATGAGGGTGATGCACGGCGCGAAAAACTGGCGGCACTCATTACGCGTTTTCGTGCCGGAGTGCAGGGTTTGCCGTTTACTCTTGCGGATTCACGTAGCGCCATTCAGCCATTAATCATCGGTGATAACGCTCGTGCATTACGCCTGGCAGAAAAACTGCGCCAGCAAGGTTGCTGGGTAACAGCGATTCGCCCACCAACCGTACCCGTCGGCACCGCGCGTCTACGCTTAACGCTAACCGCAGCGCATGAAACGCAGGATATCGACCGTTTGCTGGAGGTGCTGCATGGCAACGGTCAATAAACAAGCCATTGCGGCGGCATTTGGTCGGGCTGCCTCACAATATGAGCAACACGCAGAGTTACAGCGCCACAGTGCCGACGTCTTACTGGCAATGCTCCCACAGCGTAAATACACCCACGTACTGGACGCTGGTTGTGGACCTGGCTGGATGAGTCGCCACTGGCGAGAACGTCACGCGCAGGTGATGGCGTTAGATCTCTCGCCGCCAATGCTTGCCCAGGCACGCCAGAAGGATGCCGCAGATCATTATCTGGCGGGGGATATCGAATCCCTGCCGTTAGCGACTGCGACGTTCGATCTTGCATGGAGCAATCTCGCGGTGCAGTGGTGCGGTAATTTATCCACGGCACTCCGCGAGCTATACAGAGTGGTGCGCCCCGGCGGCGTAGTGGCGTTTACCACGCTGGCGCAGGGTTCGTTACCCGAACTGCATCAGGCGTGGCAAGCGGTAGACGAACGCCCCCATGCCAATCGCTTTTTACCGTCAGCAGATGTTGAACAGGCGCTAAAAGGTTTTCGTTATCAACATAATATGCAGCCTATCACGCTGTGGTTTGATGATGCGCTCAGTGCCATGCGTTCGCTGAAAGGCATTGGCGCAACGCATCTTCACGCAGGGCGCGACCCGCGAGTATTAACCCGTTCACAGCTACAACAACTGCAAATGGCCTGGCCGCAACAGCAGGGGCTATATCCCCTGACGTATTATCTTTTTTTGGGAGTAATTGCTCGTGAGTAAACGCTATTTTGTTACCGGAACGGACACCGAAGTGGGTAAAACCGTTGCCAGTTGTGCACTGTTGCAGGCCGCGAAGGCCGCAGGTTACCGAACGGCAGGCTACAAACCCGTTGCCTCCGGTAGCGAAATGACTGCAGAAGGTTTACGCAACAGCGATGCACTGGCGTTACAGCGCAACAGCAGCCTGCAGCTGGATTACGCCACGGTGAATCCATACACCTTCGAAGAGCCGACCTCGCCGCATATCATCAGCGCGCAAGAGGACAGGCCAATTGACCCATTGGTGATGAGCGCCGGATTACGTGCGCTGGAACACCAGGCTGAGTGGGTGTTAGTGGAAGGTGCTGGCGGCTGGTTTACGCCGCTTTCGGATTCCTTCATGTTTGCAGATTGGGTAACGCAGGAACAACTGCCGGTGATTCTGGTCGTTGGGGTAAAACTGGGCTGCATCAATCATGCAATGCTGACAGCACAGGCCGTACAGCAGGCAGGGCTAACACTCGCAGGCTGGGTGGCGAACGATGTCACGCCGCAGGGTAAACGCCACAGTGAATATATGGCTACGCTCACCCGAATGATCTCCGCGCCGCTGCTGGGGGAAATCCCCTGGCTCCAGGAAAATCCAGAAAGTGCGCTAACCGGAAAATATATAAATCTCACATCACTGAAGTAGCAAAAAAATTGGTTGAATTGCGAGCGAGATCGCGTCTTCGCTCGCCCGTAATTTAACCAATAAAATGCTAAAAAAATCGCGAAAAAAATTTTACCCCCGCATTATACGATTAGTATGGGAATTGCCCAAGCGGCTGGACATAGGGGCTGCAGGCAGTTATCCACTATTCCTGTGGATAACCATGTGCATTAGAGTTAGAAAACGTAAGGTAAGCGAGAGAATACGCGGCTTGCACGCAAATTGGCGCTAAAGACGGCTTAAATAAATATTTGTTATTTTTCAATCTGTTATATAAATGCAATGGCTGTCAGGAAAGAGTCATCTCCTGCAATAAATCCGTCATCAGCTATCTTGACAAATGTTAAAAAAGCCATTGCTCTGGGGATAACCCTGCAGACCAGAGTTTTATCTCGTCACAGCGTCAATTTTACCTACGGTTTAGACCTTAGTTGACGGCGTAACAGAAATGTTGTGGTGTGAGACTGTTTTTTTATCCAGTATAATTTATTGGCATTATTAATCATGACGAGTAAAATTACACACCTGCCCGCCCATTCCTTCAGGTAGCAACTCATGAGTAAACCATTCAAACTGAATTCCGCGTTCAAACCTTCTGGCGATCAGCCGGAGGCGATTCGACGCCTCAAAGAGGGGCTGGAGGATGGCCTCGCGCATCAGACTCTGCTCGGCGTGACGGGGTCGGGAAAAACCTTCACTATTGCTAATGTCATCGCTGACCTGCAACGCCCAACCATGGTGCTGGCGCCCAACAAAACGCTGGCAGCGCAACTATATGGTGAGATGAAAGAGTTCTTCCCGGAAAACGCGGTGGAGTATTTCGTCTCCTATTACGATTACTATCAGCCAGAAGCCTATGTTCCGAGTTCAGATACGTTTATTGAGAAAGATGCCTCAGTAAACGAACATATCGAACAGATGCGACTTTCAGCAACCAAAGCGTTGCTGGAGCGGCGAGATGTTATTGTCGTAGCGTCAGTTTCCGCTATTTATGGTCTGGGCGATCCTGATTTATATCTCAAAATGATGCTGCACCTCACGGTCGGTATGATTATCGATCAACGGGCTATCCTGCGCCGCCTGGCGGAGTTGCAATATACCCGCAACGACCAGGCGTTCCAGCGCGGCACTTTCCGCGTGCGCGGTGAGGTGATCGACATCTTCCCGGCAGAGTCCGACGACGTTGCGCTACGTGTAGAATTGTTCGACGAAGAAGTGGAGCGTCTCTCGCTTTTCGACCCACTGACCGGGCAGATTATCTCGACCATTGCGCGTTATACCATCTACCCGAAAACGCACTATGTTACGCCGCGCGAGCGCATTGTGCAGGCGATGGAAGAGATTAAAGAAGAACTGGCGGATCGGCGCAAAGTACTGCTGGCAAATAACAAATTGCTGGAAGAGCAGCGACTGACCCAGCGTACCCAGTTTGATCTGGAGATGATGAATGAGCTGGGCTACTGTTCAGGCATTGAAAACTATTCGCGCTTCCTCTCCGGGCGCGGGCCTGGCGAGCCACCGCCGACGCTGTTTGATTATCTGCCTGCCGATGGGCTGCTGGTGGTTGATGAATCACACGTCACCATTCCGCAGATTGGCGGTATGTATCGCGGCGACCGGGCGCGTAAAGAAACGCTGGTGGAGTACGGTTTCCGCCTGCCATCTGCGCTGGATAACCGTCCACTGAAATTTGAAGAGTTCGAAGCTTTAGCCCCGCAAACCATCTATGTTTCTGCGACGCCGGGTAATTACGAGCTGGAAAAATCAGGCGGCGACGTGGTGGATCAGGTGGTGCGTCCAACCGGATTGCTTGATCCGATTATCGAAGTGCGTCCGGTAGCGACCCAGGTCGATGATCTTCTTTCGGAGATTCGTCAGCGAGCGGCAATTAACGAACGCGTTCTGGTCACAACACTGACCAAGCGGATGGCGGAAGATCTCACGGAATATCTCGAAGAACACGGCGAGCGCGTGCGTTATCTTCACTCCGACATTGATACCGTTGAGCGTATGGAAATCATCCGCGACTTGCGTCTGGGCGAGTTCGATGTGTTGGTTGGCATCAACTTACTGCGCGAAGGTCTGGATATGCCGGAAGTTTCGCTGGTGGCAATCCTCGACGCCGACAAAGAGGGCTTCCTGCGTTCTGAACGTTCATTAATTCAGACCATCGGGCGTGCGGCGCGTAACGTCAACGGCAAAGCGATTCTCTACGGCGATAAGATAACCCCGTCAATGGCGAAAGCGATTGGCGAAACCGAACGTCGCCGCGAGAAACAGCAGAAGTACAACGAAGAGCATGGCATTACACCGCAAGGGCTGAACAAGAAAGTGGTCGATATCCTGGCGCTGGGGCAGAACATTGCTAAAACCAAAGCCAAGGGCAGAGGGAAAGCGCGCGCGATTGTTGAGCCGGATAATGTGCCGATGGATATGTCGCCAAAAGCGTTGCAGCAGAAAATCCATGAGCTGGAAGGGCAGATGATGAAACATGCGCAAAACCTGGAGTTCGAAGAGGCGGCGCAAATTCGCGATCAGTTGCATCAGTTGCGTGAGCTGTTTATTGCCGCGTCGTGACGAGATGAGAAAGCCGGAATGTTCTTCCGGCTCAGATTAACTATGAAGTCAAAAAAGTGCTCGAACGATCCCCTCGCCCCTTTGGGGAGAGGGTTAGGGTGAGGGGAACAGGCCGCATTGCTCCAGAAGCCTGGTCAGCAATCTCAGCCACGTTAACCCAACGCTTGTAACGCCTTTTCCAGTGCGTTATGTAACAACTGGCGGTCATGACGATAGGGGATATCGCTGGCCTCCAGTACGTCCTGAATCACTATTCTGTCGGTGACCGCAGAAACATCCACTTTCGGCCCAACGACTACGGCATCAATAACCTTCTTGCCGACATACTGCTCCATAATCGCTAGCTTATTTTCCAGCTTCAGATTCGCCGCTGGTAGGCTAAGTTCACGTCCCAGATTGCCGATATAGACCATCGGTGCTGGTGTGCGGCGTAATGCCTGCGCCATTTCCTTAAGCAGCAGGATCGGCATCAGGCTGGTATAAAAACTGCCTGGCCCGATAAGAATCAGATCTGCTTCATTGATAGCATGTACCGCTTCACGCGTGGCAGGCACATTAGGGGTTAACAGTAATTCCTGAATCGGCGTGGTTAACTGGTCAATATTCACCTCGCCGTAAACTTCATGCCCCTGATCGTCAATCGCCATCAGATCAACGGGATGCTCTGACATTGGAATCAAATGCGCATCCACTTTCAGCAGATTACGAATCAAATTGATGGCTTCCAGAGGCCGTACGCTAAGGTGATCCAGCGCCTTTAACATCAGGTTTCCAAGGTTATGCCCGGAAAGTTCGCCATTACCGCCAAAACGGTATTCAAACATTGCGGAAGCGACGCTGGGTTCCGTAATCAACTGATTAAGGCAGTTGCGCATATCGCCCCAGGCAATACCGCCTTCTGAGCGGCGAATACGCCCTGTTGAACCACCATTATCGGTGGTGGTCACAATTCCCGTTAAACGAGAACCCAAAGACGAAAGTGAGGAGAGAACGCGTCCCAGTCCATGCCCTCCGCCGAGAGCAACGACACGATCAAGGTCAGCCAGCGTACGATTGCGCATATAAATTCCTGAAGTCAGATTATCCGCGCTACAGTAGCGCAACTGACAGGGAAACAGCAATTAACCTGCCAATATTGAGGATATAAATAATTGTTTTCTACCTCTAAAGGACGATATACGCACTGCATTGCTGATGATGTACATCAAAGTAAAACCGTCATTTTCCCTTATTCTGTAGTGAAATAGCACGATCATGACGCTATATATATGATTACATAGCGAAAAGTGTGAATGGTAAAAATCTCATTTACACGCTAGTATCGGCATAACCACTAAACACTCTAGCCTCTGCACCTGGGTCAACTGATACGGTGCTTTGGCCGTGACAATGCTCATAAAGATTGCCACCAGGGCGAAGGAAGAAATGACTTCGCCTCCCGTATCTGGAAAGGTGTACATGGCTTCACAACTGACTGATGCATTTGCGCGTAAGTTTTACTACTTGCGCCTGTCGATTACCGATGTGTGTAACTTTCGTTGCACCTACTGCCTGCCGGATGGCTACAAGCCGAGCGGCGTCACTAATAAAGGCTTCCTGACCGTCGATGAAATTCGTCGGGTTACGCGCGCCTTCGCCAGTCTGGGCACCGAAAAAGTGCGTCTGACAGGCGGCGAGCCGTCTTTACGTCGCGACTTTACCGATATCATCGCCGCTGTGCGGGAAAACGACGCTATTCGCCAGATTGCGGTTACTACCAATGGTTACCGTCTGGAACGCGATGTCGCGAACTGGCGCGATGCAGGCCTGACGGGCATTAACGTCAGCGTTGATAGCCTCGACGCCCGTCAGTTTCACGCCATTACCGGGCAGGATAAATTCAACCAGGTAATGGCAGGCATCGATGCCGCATTTGAAGCCGGGTTTGAGAAGGTTAAAGTCAATACCGTGCTGATGCGTGATGTCAATCATCATCAACTCGACACCTTCCTGAACTGGATCCAGCATCGCCCCATTCAGCTGCGTTTTATCGAACTGATGGAAACGGGCGAGGGTAGCGAACTCTTCCGTAAGCACCATATCTCTGGTCAGGTTCTGCGTGACGAGCTGCTGCGTCGTGGCTGGCTCCATCAGCTTCGTCAACGCAGCGACGGCCCCGCGCAAGTTTTTTGTCATCCGGATTACGCCGGAGAGATCGGCCTTATCATGCCGTATGAAAAAGACTTCTGCGCCACCTGCAACCGCCTGCGCGTCTCCTCCATTGGTAAACTCCACCTCTGCCTGTTTGGTGAGGGCGGCGTTAATCTGCGCGATCTGCTGGAAGACGATACCCAGCAACAGGCGCTGGAAGCACGTATTTCGGCGGCGCTGCGGGAGAAAAAACAGACCCATTTCCTGCATCAAAACAACACCGGTATTACGCAAAACTTATCGTACATTGGCGGTTAAAACGTCAAAAGGAGAGATCAGATGAGTCAGGTAAGCACTGAATTTATCCCGACCCGTATTGCTATTCTTACGGTTTCTAATCGTCGCGGTGAAGAAGACGATACCTCCGGTCACTATCTGCGCGACTCGGCGCAGGAAGCAGGCCATCACGTTGTCGATAAAGCCATTGTCAAAGAGAATCGCTACGCCATCCGTGCCCAGGTATCTGCGTGGATCGCCAGCGACGATGTGCAAGTGGTGCTGATTACAGGTGGTACTGGCCTGACGGAAGGCGATCAGGCGCCAGAAGCACTGCTGCCGCTGTTCGATCGTGAAGTCGAAGGCTTCGGCGAAGTGTTCCGTATGCTGTCGTTCGAAGAGATTGGCACCGCAACGCTGCAATCTCGTGCGGTGGCGGGTGTTGCTAACAAGACACTGATTTTCGCCATGCCTGGTTCAACCAAAGCGTGCCGCACCGCCTGGGAAAATATCATCGCCCCGCAGCTGGATGCCCGTACGCGTCCGTGCAATTTCCATCCACATTTGAAGAAATAAGTATGTCGCAACTGACCCATATCAACGCCGCTGGCGAAGCGCACATGGTGGATGTCTCCGCCAAAGCGGAAACTGTACGTGAAGCGCGCGCCGAAGCCTTTGTCACCATGCGCAGTGAGACGCTGGCGATGATCATTGATGGTCGCCACCACAAAGGCGACGTATTTGCCACTGCGCGCATTGCCGGTATTCAGGCGGCAAAACGCACCTGGGATTTGATCCCGCTCTGTCATCCGCTGATGCTCAGCAAAGTTGAAGTCAATTTACAGGCCGAGCCGGAACATAATCGGGTACGAATTGAAACGCTTTGTCGTCTGACCGGCAAAACTGGTGTCGAAATGGAAGCATTAACCGCAGCCTCTGTGGCGGCGCTGACCATTTATGACATGTGCAAAGCGGTGCAAAAAGATATGGTGATTGGCCCGGTACGTTTGCTGGCGAAGAGCGGCGGCAAGTCGGGTGATTTTAAGGTGGAAGCGGATGATTAAAGTTCTTTTTTTCGCCCAGGTGCGTGAGTTGGTGGGAACAGATGCAACCGAAGTGGCTGCGGATTTCCCAAACGTAGAAGCATTGCGCCAACACCTGGCAGCGCAGAGCGATCGTTGGGCGCTGGCGCTGGAAGATGGCAAATTACTGGCCGCCGTCAACCAGACGCTGGTGAGTTTTGACCATCCGCTGACTGACGGCGACGAAGTGGCTTTTTTCCCGCCGGTAACCGGAGGTTAAGATGGCAGAAACCAAAATTGTTGTCGGCCCGCAGCCGTTCAGTGTAGGGGAAGAGTACCCGTGGCTGGCGGAGCGTGACGAAGATGGTGCAGTGGTCACGTTTACCGGTAAGGTGCGCAACCATAACCTGGGCGACAGTGTAAAAGCATTAACCCTCGAACACTATCCGGGGATGACGGAAAAGGCACTGGCTGAAATCGTGGATGAGGCGCGTAACCGTTGGCCGCTGGGACGCGTCACGGTGATTCATCGCATTGGCGAATTATGGCCGGGCGATGAAATCGTTTTTGTCGGCGTCACCAGCGCACACCGTAGCAGCGCGTTTGAAGCCGGGCAGTTTATTATGGATTATCTGAAAACCCGCGCACCGTTCTGGAAGCGCGAAGCCACGCCGGAAGGTGATCGCTGGGTCGAAGCCAGGGAGAGCGATCAGCAGGCGGCGAAACGCTGGTAGTTTTTTGTTGGCCGGATAAGGCACCGCTGCATCCGGCAATTTCACCGCTCTGGACATGCGTTTACGCTGCCTCGATGCACACCCTCATCATTTGCAGTATCCTTTAGATATTCCTTATATCTTCAGGAGAAAGTCATGGACAGATTCCCACGTTCAGATTCAATCGTACAACCCCGTGCTGGCTTGCAAACCTATATGGCGCAGGTCTATGGCTGGATGACAGTTGGCCTGTTGCTGACCGCATTTGTTGCCTGGTATGCGGCTAATTCTGCCGCCGTTATGGAGCTGCTATTCACTAACCGGGTCTTCTTAATCGGTTTAATAATCGCGCAATTAGCTCTGGTTATCGTGTTATCAGCGATGATTCAAAAACTCAGCGCGGGCGTAACGACGATGCTCTTTATGCTTTATTCGGCGCTAACGGGCTTAACGCTCTCCAGTATTTTCATTGTCTACACTGCCGCCTCTATTGCCAGTACCTTCGTTGTCACCGCCGGGATGTTTGGCGCGATGAGTCTGTATGGTTACACCACGAAACGCGATTTAAGTGGCTTCGGCAATATGCTATTTATGGCATTAATCGGTATTGTCATCGCCTCGCTGGTGAACTTCTGGCTGAAAAGCGAAGCATTGATGTGGGCAGTCACCTACATCGGCGTGATTGTCTTTGTTGGACTGACGGCGTATGACACTCAGAAACTGAAAAATATGGGTGAACAGATTGATACCCGCGACACGTCGAACCTGCGTAAATATTCCATTCTTGGCGCATTAACGTTGTATCTGGACTTCATCAACCTGTTCCTGATGTTGCTGCGGATCTTTGGCAATCGCCGTTAAACGCATTTCTTATAAAATCCCGGAATGACACCGGGATTTTTTTTGTCTATTCGATAATAAGTATATATTTAAAAAATAGGCATAAAGATATAATTCATATTGATTATATCTTTATATCTATGCATGTGATGCATTTTTATAAATCTGGTATACCTAAAAGAAAATAGAGTACAATCCTACGGTTTTATTAATGGCTGGTGATATTCATCTGTTAAATAAATGCTTGCGGGTAAAAATCAATCATCTGCTGATAATATATCTCAATGGGATTAATTTTTAAATATATATTCATATAATAAATGAATTGGGGTTCTATGTCTTTCGTATTACCATCGATAACGGCTTATCCACGGCAGTCAAAAAAATACATTTTCATCGCATTGCTACTTGTATCCGTATTATTCCAGCTTTGGCCTGTTTATTTTTTACAGCCATTGAGGGTTATCCTGCGCGTCGGTATCTGCAACTTGCTAATCATCCTGTGTTTGACAGGGTGTTATCGATTATTTGTTGGAAAAATAGCAGCATTGGGTGTATCACTGTTATTGACCATTAACTTTATGGTCGCGCTTTGTACATGGCAAATTTATCAAAGTGAATTTAATATTATCTTTGCGATGAGTATCATGGAAACCCACTGGTCTGAAGTGAAAACAATGTCGGGGTTATATCTATCCTGGATGCCAGTATGTGCTGTTTATTTCTTGCTGACTTATTTTTCTATACACACGGGCGTTAAGTGTGTGTCTACTAAAGTTCAATGTGCATCACTGGTGATACTATTAATATTTATCTCATGGTTTAGCTACAATCAATGGAGTAAACAGAAAAAAGATGGTCTTGGAGGATACTCTCCATTAAGCTCCAGGGTGTTAAGATTTACACCATTTTATACTGCTGCCGATTTTATTATTGCTTATCGAGATATTTCTTTTGCCAGAGAAATAAAACAAATTGATGTGGATTTACCGGGATTGATTGCTAAAGAAACGGATATTGAAAATTATGTTATTATCGTAGGGGAGTCTGTACGGCGCAGTAATATGAGTTTGTATGGCTTTGGCATCAATACCACGCCTGTACAAAATGAGATTGGACCACAGGCGCTTATCTTTGATAATGCGGTTTCCCCAGCGGCGGCAACAGTAACTTCTGTTCCGATGATCCTCAGTAAAGCGACAACAGAAAGTTTTACCGCTGCGGACTTATCAAATAATGTTATTGCCGTAGCTAATAAAGTGGGGTATCAGACTACCTGGTTAAGTACCGTGGGTATGTCCGGGAAGCATAATAACTATATTACGCTCATTGGTCGTTCCAGTAATAATACACATTGGGTAAGCGAGGAATACGATGATAGCCTTCTTCCGTTGTTGGATGAAGCATTAAAAGCCAAGGGTAAGAAATTAATACTGCTACATGGTAATGGTAGCCATGAAATTGCCTGTACACGCTACCCTGAATGGGCAGATAAAATTAAAACTGGGGATAAATACGAGGATTGCTACAACAACTCCATACAATTTACCGATTACATCATTGGTGAAATCATGAAACGACTGGAGGGAAGTAAATCCTCATTACTCTATTTTTCTGACCACGGTCTGGAGAAAAACCCCAATATTCCATCGTATTATATGCACGCCGCAGATACTCCCAGTAAAGAAGCCTACGATGTACCGCAATTTATCTGGTATAGCCAGGCTGCTATCGCCAGTCAACCGCGTAAACTTGGACACATTCAAGAAGTTTATTCATTGCTTAATAACTATGCGATGATTCTTGACTGGCTGGGCATCTCTACCCACGAAGAGCATTGCAATTCGCCATTATCTCAGTGTTATCGTCCGCACTCCTCCATTCCAGTAACTGATGGCACCCGTGCCAAAATATATGAATATAAAGATCTGCGAGACACCTTTACATCACCGAAGAAAAAGGTTTCTTATCGCGAAGCCAGTCCGAATCCGCTGTAATTTTATGCTGAGAGGACATCGCCAGATGTCCCCTGATGATTATTAAGGAAACAACAAACATTACTCTGGCGTAAAACATACTTTGTTAAAGGGCTGTAGCGTATCAGAATGCAGAAACGCATTAGTTGTGTAGGGCGGCTAAGGCGTTCACGCCGCATCCGCCATGAACAAATAGCACGTTGCTAACAATCTGCACAAACCAAAGAACTTAACTAAACATCACATCGCCGCTTCATTTTTTGCCCGTAGCTTCTTCGCCTGGGTTTCCAGCAGCAGGTAACAGATCAGCGCCAGCAGCAGCGGGATAAAGTAGTACAGGACACGGTAAGCGAGCAGGGCGGCGATAATCGTTCCTTTTGATGTATGTTCCCCTGCCAGTAGCGCGATAAACACCGCTTCCAGTACGCCAATACCCGCTGGAATATGCACAATGACGCCGGCAATACTGCTAACCAGCAACACGCCCAGTACAAAGAAATAGTTCACGTTTTGACCAAGTAACAGCCAGATAATCGCTCCCATAACCATCCAGTTAACGCTGGAAATCAGCATCTGGGCGAGGGCGAATTTCCATGAAGGTAGTACCAGCTTTTGCCCTTTGATGGTCATATGACGGTGTTTAGCGAAGGCGCAAAACCATAAATAGACTGCAATTATCAGCAGCAAACCAATGCCGAGAATACGCAGCGTGGTTTGATCGATATACCAGTGATCCGGCAGTTCCACCACGCCCACGGTAAAAATAATCCCGGCGAGCAAAATATAGCCCAGCCAGTTGGTGGTAATACTCAGCGAGAAAATCCGTGTAATAGTGCTACCCGGTAATCCCAGGCGGGAGTAAAGACGATAACGCATACCAATGCCGCCGACCCAGGTACTGAGCGTCAGGTTGAAGGCGTAGCAGATAAATGACACCAGCATCACCTGGCGCTTCGCCAGTTTATGACCGCAGTAGAAGCGGGCTAGCAGGTCATAACAGCCGTAAATCAGATAGCTGACGACCACCAGCCCAACCGCACTGAGCAGTGCAACGCGATTGTAGTCGCGGATGACCTTCCAGACCTCTTCCCAGTCTACCTTTTTGGCGTAGACCACCAGCAACACAATCACCGCGATAAAAAACAGCCAGGTGAGGATCTTCTTTGCCCGGCGCCAGCGTGGATGCGATTTACTCATCAGGGTTTTACCCCCGTGTTTTCTGTTTCTACCCGATCCTGAGTTTCCATTGCCGGCTGCGCGGGCGGATCAACTTGCGCCAGACGTGGCGTATGCGCCGGAAGCCAGCCCACCAGCGCCGGAAAATGGCGTAGAAAGTGGAATGCCAGCACGCTTTTAGTCAGGTTCCACCAGGTGCGTTTTGGCAGCATGGTTTCATCTACCTGCTGGCAGTCAGCGGCGATGATGCCATTCAGATTGTCGCGTAACGTCTGGTTAAAATTACGATCGTGGATGATAACGTTTGCTTCAAGATTCAGCGACAAACTGAGCGGATCGAGATTACTGGAGCCCACCGTCGCCCAGTGATCGTCCATCAATGCCACTTTGCCGTGGAGTGGGCGGCGGCGATATTCAAATACCTGAACGCCGCCTTTAACCAGATAGTTATACAGCAAGCGCGCGCCGACTCTGACAATAGGCATATCCGGTTCACCCTGAATGATCAGTTTGATCCGCACCCCACGGCGTGCCGCTTTACGCAAGGCGTGTAAAAATCGATAGCCGGGGAAGAAGTAGGCGTTGGCGATAATCACTTCTCGCCGCGCCTGAGTGAGCATTTTCAGATAGTGGCGTTCAATATCGCTGCGATGTTCTTCGTTATCGCGCCAGACCAGCAATACCTGCGCTTCTCCCGGCTGGCGGTTCTCTTCTGCCTTGTGATGACGTCGCCACCAGCGCCGTGCCGCGCTTTGTCCGGGCAGGTTTTCCAGTTCAAATTGCAGAATATCTTCCACAATTGGCCCCTCCAGGCGCACCGCGTAATCCTGTTTGGCCTCTGGACCGTAGCTGGACATATGCTCGGCGGAGTAATTCAGCCCGCCAATAAAGGCGATGCGTGCGTCGATCACCACAATTTTGCGATGCATCCGGCGAAACACATTGGTGCGCATACCGAACAGGCGAGGGCGGGGATCGTAATAACGAAACACCACGCCAGCCGCCGTCAGCTCATTGACAAACTCATCGCTGAGATCCGGCGAACCGTAGCCATCCAGCAAGACTTCCGCTTTAACCCCGCGTCGCGCAGCGTCCAGCAATGCTGCGTGTAATTGTTTACCGACGTCATCCTCGAACCAGATAAACGTTTCAAGAATAATGCGTTCTTGCGCCTCACCAATCGCTTTAAATACAGCGGGATAATATTGCTCGCCGTTCTCCAGCAACTGGATCTTATTGCCTTCGCGCCAGCTACATTTCATAAATGAATCTCCGCACTCAAAGGGGCATGATCAGAAAGATGTCGCCAGGTGCGCAGCGGTAGCGAGGTTGGCGCGCTGGCGCTGGCGTTTTTGACATAGATCCTGTCCAGACGTAGTAGAGGAAATTGCACCGGAAACGTGCGCGCCGGGCGTCCGTGGGCGCGGGTAAATATCTCATCCAGCCCGGCCTGTACTTTTAAGGGATGATTGGCTTTTTGCCGCCAGTCGTTGAAATCACCCGCCACTAAAACGGGTTCGTCGGGCGGAAGCTGGTTCACCCATTCGGCGAGCATCGCAAGCTGCGCCTGACGGTGCGCCTCACGCAGGCCAAGATGCACGCACATTACATGAATCGCTTTCCCGGTCACCGGCGGCACAATGCGGCAGTAGAGCACGCCGCGCTTTTCCGCCCCATCGACAGAAACATCGCGATTTTCATAATGTTCAATGGGATAGCGCGACAGTACGGCGTTGCCGTGATGCCCTTCCGGGTATACGGCATTGCGGCCGTAGGCAAAATCGCTCCACATAGTGTCGGCGAGAAACTCGTAGTGCGAGGTATCGGGCCAGTTTTCCACATGCAGTGGATGAACTTCGTGCGCGCCCATCACTTCCTGCAGGCAAACAATATCGGCGCTGACGGTGCGCACTGCGTCGCGAAGTTCCGGCAAAATGAAGCGTCGGTTAAACGCTGTAAAGCCTTTGTGAATATTGATGGTGAGTACCTTGAACGAAAATTGTTGTGTTTGATCGGGCATAATTTTCCTGTCTTTGCCTCTTATCTCATTGAAATAGTGTAGTCGGCGTCACAAAAAGGTGCGGTCTTACGGAATTTTCCGTAAAGTTCGGTACTCTGAGTTAGTAGAGATAAATTCTTCAGGAGAGAAGCCATGAAGTGGCAACAACGTGTTCGTGTCGCAACTGGCCTAAGTTGCTGGCAGATTATGTTGCATTTACTGGTAGTGGCGCTGCTGGTGGTGGGCTGGATGAGTAAAACTCTGGTTCACGTCGGCGTGGGATTGTGCGTGCTGTATTGTGTAACGGTAGTGATGATGCTGGTGTTTCAGCGCCACCCCGAACAACGCTGGCGCGAGGTGGCAGACGTACTGGAAGAGCTGACCACCACCTGGTATTTTGGCGCGGCGCTGATTGTGCTGTGGCTGTTGTCCCGCGTACTGGAAAACAACTATTTGCTGGCAATTGCAGGGCTGGCGATCCTTGCCGGCCCGGCGGTGGTGTCGTTACTGGCGAAAGATAAAAAGTTACATCACCTTGCGTCTAAACATCGCGTACGCCGCTGACCCTGTCGTGGCCGTTATCACCAGTAGCGGCCACAAACTGTTCCACACAATATCCAGACTCGCATCCTTCAAATAAATCTGCTTGGTAATGTCCGTAAAGTGGCGGATAGGGTTAATCCACGTCAGGTTTTGCAGCCACACCGGCATGTTCTCTACCGGCGAAACGTAACCGGAAAGCAGAATGGCGGGCATCATAAAGACGAATACCCCGATAAACGCCTGCTGTTGCGTTGCACAGAGTGATGAAATCAGCAGACCGAATCCCACCAGTGACAAACCGTAAATCACCATCGTGAAATAGAACAGCGCCAGCGATCCGGCGAAGGGGATTTGATACGCCCAGATACCAATCGCCAGCACGATAGTGGCCTGGAACGTGGCGACAATTAACGCCGGTACGGCTTTACCGATGAATATCTGCCAGGTGGTAAGGGGCGAAACCAGTAGCTGATCGAGCGTTCCCTGTTCGCGTTCGCGGGCGACAGAAAGTGAAGTGACGATCATCACGCCGATAGTGGTGATCATGGCGATCAGCGACGGCACCACAAACCATTTGTAATCGAGGTTTGGGTTATACCAGTTGCGTACCACCAGTTCGCTGTTGTTGGGCTTCGGCTTTCCTTCCAGCAGCTCCTGCTGATAGTTTTTGACGATCTGTTGCAGGTAGTTGGCAGCGATTTGCGCACTGTTGGAGTTACGCCCGTCGAGAATTAACTGCAACGGCGCGGTCTGGAACGTATCCAGTTTGCGTGAGAAGTCAGCCGGGAAACGCACCAGCAGTAGCGCCTTTTGCGTATCGATAGTCGGGCGGATCTCCTGCGGACTTTTCAGTAGCAGCACATGGGTAAAGGCGCTGGCGCGGGCAAAACGCTGGGTTAGCTCCACCGAATGCTCGCCGTTATCTTCATCGTAGATGGCGATGGTGGCATTAGTCACTTCCAGCGTGGCGGCGAACGGGAACAGGATCACCTGAATCAGCACGGGTAAAATCAGAATCGCGCGGGTTTGCGGTTCGCGCAGCAACGACTGCAACTCTTTGCGGATTAACGTCCATAAGCGATGAAACATGCTCTTCTCCCTAATCCAGCCGACGTTTGGTTTTCAGCCACGTCAGGCCGATAAACATCACCGCCGAAGCGATCAAAAACAGCACGTTCACCACCAGCACCACCGGAATATTCCCGGCGAGGAACAGGCTTTGCAGGGTGCTGACGAAATAACGTGCGGGAATAATGTACGTCACCGCGCGGATCACCGCTGGCATACTGTCGATCTGAAAAATAAAGCCGGAAAGCATAATCGACGGCAGGAAAGCGGCGTTCAGTGCTACCTGAGCGGCGTTGAACTGGTTGCGGGTAATCGTAGAAATCAGCAGCCCCATCCCCAGGGTACTGAGCAAAAACAGACTGGTGATAAAAAACAGGATCAGCAGCGAACCGCGATAGGGCACGCCGAGAATAAACACCGACACCAGCATACAGAGCAGCATCGCCAGCATACCGAGGAAGTAATAGGGGATCAGCTTACACAGCAGCAGTTCCGTGCGGGTAATCTCCGTAGAGAGCAAAGCCTCCATAGTGCCGCGCTCCCACTCCCGCGCTACCACCAGCGAGGTGAGGATCGCGCCGATAACCGTCATGATAATGGTTACCGCACCGGGGATAATAAAGTGCTGGCTTATCGCCGCCGGGTTAAACCAGTAGCGTGTCTGGACGTCGATAAGTGGTTCAAAAGTCTGCCCATTGTCCTCTGCCCGCTGCATTTGCCAGATCTGCCAGATCCCTTCGACATAACCCTGCACAAAGTTGGCGGTATTCGGCTCGCTGCCGTCGGTGATCACCTGAATCGGCGCGGTAGCGTTGGCGCGCTCCATCTGTTCGGCGAAATCTACGGGAATAACCACCAGACCGCGAATTTTCCCCGCCTGCATTTTGGCGATCAGTTCCTGACGGTTATCGCTGATGGTGGCGTCAATATAGGGCGAGCCGGTCATGGTGTGGGTGAAATCCAGCGCCGCTTCGCTACGTTGCTCCAGCAAAATCCCGACCCGCAGCTTACTGGAGTCGAGGTTAATGCCGTAACCAAAAATAAACAGCAGCAACAGCGGGATCACCACCGCAATCAGCCAGCTACTCGGATCGCGAACGATCTGCCGCGTCTCTTTGACGCACAGCGCCCGCACACGACGCCAGGAAAGGATCGGATTACTCATTGCCATGCTCCTTATCCCAGTTGTGGATCAACTGAATAAAAGCCTGCTCCATGGTGGGGTCGGGTTGCTCATCGTTAGCCGACTGCGCTTTCAAATCGTCCGGCGTGCCGCTGGCAATCAGCTTCCCGCGATACACCAGCCCGATGCGGTCGCAATATTCCGCTTCATCCATAAAGTGGGTGGTAACCATCACCGTAACGCCTTTCTCTACCATGCTGTTGATATGCAGCCAGAACTCGCGGCGGGTGAGGGGATCGACGCCGGAGGTCGGTTCATCAAGAAACAGAATGTCCGGTTCATGCATCAGCGAGCAGGCCAGCGCCAGCCGCTGTTTAAAACCCAACGGCAGTTCATCGGTGGCATGTGAGGCGATACTTTTCAGGCCGAACGCCTCGCTCATACGGGAGATTTTTTCGTTCTGCGCCCGACCGCGTAAACCATACACACCAGAAAAAAAGCGTAAATTCTGTTCGACCGTCAGGTTGCCGTAGAGCGAAAATTTTTGTGCCATATAGCCGAGATGCTGGCGCGCTTTACCGGAACTCTCTTTCAGATCCATCCCCAGCACCAGCGCCTGACCAGAGGTCGGCACCAGCAAGCCACACATCATCTTAAAGGTGGTTGATTTCCCCGCGCCGTTTGGCCCAAGTAAACCAAAAATCTCACCGCGTTTAACAGCAAAATTCACGTGATCGGTGGCGGCAAAATCACCAAATTTCTTGGTCAGCTCTTTCGCTTCGATCACCGTCTCGCCGGGTGTGCCTTCTACCGTATGTAATATTGCGCCTAGCGGCGATTCCGAGGTTCCGGCACCACCCAGCAAATCAATAAACGCATCTTCAAAACGCGGCGTAGTTTCGTTGATGTTGATTTCCGGCATCCCGTCGGCATGGCGAATATCGTCTGGTGTGGCCTCTTTTTTGAGGATCAGGCGCACGGATTTCCCCTGAATCATGCCGTCGCTGACCTGCGGCAGTTTCAATGCCCGTTGCAGCAATTTGCGGTTGCCCTCGTGCGGGCTGGTCATCAGAAAACTGCGTCCGGCCATAGTCTGCGTCAGAGCCGTCGGTTCCCCCTGATACAGCAGCTCGCCTTCGTTCATCAGCAACACATCACGGCACTGCTCGGCTTCATCGAGATACGAGGTGCTCCAGAGGATCAGCATCCCTTCGCCTGCCAGCTCATGCACCATCTGCCACAGTTCGCGCCGTGAGATAGGGTCAACGCCGACGCCGGGTTCATCGAGCAGTAACACTTTCGGCGCGCCCACCAGGGTACAGGCCAGCCCGAGTTTTTGCTTCATCCCGCCAGAGAGCTTGCCCGCCAGGCGTCCGGTAAACGGCCCAAGAGATGTAAACTCCAGCAGGCGAGCAAAAGTCTGCTTCCGCGCTTCACCGGTGACGCTGCGCAAATCCGCGTACAGATTGAGGTTCTCCATCACCGTGAGATCTTCATACAGACCGAATTTCTGCGGCATATAGCCAAGCACTGCGTGCAGCGCAGCGTCGTTTTTGATCGGATCAAAGCCAATCACCGTGGCACTGCCGCTGTCGGGTTTCAGTAATCCCGCCAGCATCCGCATCAGCGTGGTTTTGCCCGCACCGTCCGGCCCCACCAGCCCCGTCACATAACCAGCGTGAATGGTGCAGTCGAGCGGCGCGACGGCGGGCTTATCCATGCCCGGAAAGCGTTTTTCCAGGCCGTTCAGCGTGATAACGGCATCATTCATGTCCTGCCTCGTCACCGAATTGCACCGTCACTGGCATACCCTGGCGTAACGCATCATCGGCGTCGGTCACCACAATACGCAGGCGATAGACGAGGTCGGTACGCAGATCCGGCGTTTCGACGGTTTTCGGGGTAAATTCAGCAGTCGGCGAAACGAAACCAATCTGCCCGTGATAGGGCTTGTCCGGGCGACCATCGGTATAGAGCAGCACTTTGCGTCCCGGCTGCGCCTGGTCAAGATTACGTTCATCAACATAAGCGCGCACCCACACCGGACGCGTCAGCGAGACGGTAAACACCGTGCCGCCTTCATTGAGCACCGTGCCAGGCTCTACTGCACGGGTTAACAGCGTGCCGTCAGACGGTGCGACCAGCGTCGAATCCTGCAAATTCAGCTCCGCCTGCGCCAGTTGCGCCTGCGCCTGTTCGAGGCTGGCTTTTGCCTGGGCGATATCCTGTTCACGGTTACCGGAACGGTACTGACGTAATTTATCCTGAGCTGATTTCAGCGTTGCCTGCGCCTGGTCGCGCGAGGAGCGGGCATTTTCCAGGTCATTTGCCGAAATGGTGCGGCTTTTCCACAACCCTTGCTGGCGGTTATAGAAGTTCTGCGCATAGTCATATGCGGCTTGTGCCTGTTTCACCGCTGCGGCGGCCTGAGCGATTTCTTCGTCGCGATACCCGGCAAGCATCAGGTCATACTGCGCCTGCGCCACTGAAACGCCGGCTTTCGCCTGCATCAGGGCAATTTCATACGGCTTATGATCCAGTTCGCCCAGCACCTGGCCCGCTTTGATCGCATCACCTTCGTCTACCGCCAGCGACTCAACGCGACCACCGACACGGAAGCTCAGATTCACCGTACGAATATCCACGTTGCCATACAGCGTCAGGCCGTTATCCTGGCGGCTTTGATACCACCAGTAGCCTCCGGCAACCACGGCGGCAAGCACCACTACCGCCAGTCCAGTCACGACAGTTTTTTTCATCACTACAAACTCCTTTGCGATAATCCTTGCAAAATCAGGTCGATATGACAGGTCACCGTCTGGTTGATCAGTTCGGTCTTTTCTTTATCGAACGCGCTCCAGCCGGTGCGTAACAGAATCGTTTCTTTACCAAGACGAAACGCCAGAATCTCGCCAAGTAATGCATGGGTATGGAGGATCATGCGGGTATCGTTGGCATCACAACCGGTCCAGGCGGCGATCAGACGCGTAAGATGGCTGTGTAGCGGGCTAATCACCTGTTCATGCACCAGATGGTAGGCCGCCGTAGGAGAGAGTTGCTCACGGGAGATAAACTTGCTGAGGTTGACAGTGTCATCCTGGGTGAGCAGTTGAATCATGTTCCTGCAGGCGCGAAGGATCAGTTCGCGGATGGCTGCGCGATCCGGCTGTGGTTGCGCGAATAAGCGTTCGGCTTCCTCGGCGTGCGGACGGAACTGTTCGCCAATAAAATCGGCAATCCACTGGGCGCAGGCGAGGTATAAATCTTCTTTCGAACCGAAGTAATAGGTAATAGCAGCGATATTCTGCCCGGCCTGGGCGGCTATCTCGCGGGTGGTGGCGTTCATTCCATATTCACCAAACTGCGCCAGTGCGGCAGCAATCAGCTGCTTTTTCGCCTGTTCACCTTTGGTTGTCATGGCAGGACTATTCATCGCACAGTCCATTCTTAATCAAATGATTGATTAAGATTATGACTCCATATGGAAGTTGTCCAGTATGGCTAAGAATTTTTGCAATGCCAGCAATAGGGATAATTTATGCGCCGCGTCACAAAAACTGCTACACTCCGCCCCCTCATGACATTGTGGTTTTTGTCATTTTCCTTTTCAGTATCTCCCTGAAAACTACACCGGTAACGGTCGGGGCGGTTCGGAGTAGTTATGTCTTTCGATTCTTTGGGTTTAAGCCCTGATATCCTGCGCGCCGTTGCCGAGCAAGGTTACCGTGAACCCACCCCTATTCAGCAGCAGGCGATCCCTGCGGTGCTGGAAGGCCGCGACCTGATGGCCAGTGCCCAGACCGGCACGGGCAAAACAGCGGGCTTTACGTTACCGCTGTTGCAACACCTGATTTCCCGCCAGCCGCACGCCAAAGGGCGTCGTCCGGTACGCGCGTTGATCCTCACCCCGACCCGCGAACTGGCGGCGCAGATTGGTGAAAACGTCCGTGATTACAGCAAATACCTGAACATTCGTTCGCTGGTGGTGTTTGGTGGCGTCAGCATTAACCCGCAGATGATGAAGCTGCGTGGCGGTGTTGATGTGCTGGTGGCAACGCCGGGGCGTTTGCTGGATCTGGAACACCAGAACGCGGTGAAACTGGATCAGATAGAGATCCTCGTCCTTGATGAAGCTGACCGTATGCTCGATATGGGCTTTATCCACGATATTCGTCGTGTGTTAACAAAACTGCCAGCGAAGCGCCAGAACCTGCTGTTCTCCGCGACTTTCTCTGACGAGATTAAAGCTCTGGCAGAAAAACTGCTGCATAACCCGCTGGAAATCGAAGTGGCACGCCGCAATACCGCCTCTGAGCAAGTGACCCAGCACGTTCACTTTGTCGATAAGAAACGCAAACGGGAATTGCTGTCACACATGATTGGTAAAGGCAACTGGCAGCAGGTGCTGGTGTTTACACGTACCAAACATGGTGCTAACCATCTGGCTGAACAATTAAATAAAGATGGCATTCGCAGTGCGGCGATCCACGGCAATAAATCGCAAGGTGCGCGTACCCGTGCGCTGGCCGATTTTAAATCGGGCGATATTCGCGTGCTGGTGGCGACCGACATCGCCGCGCGTGGCCTGGATATCGAAGAGTTGCCACACGTCGTCAACTATGAGCTGCCAAACGTACCGGAAGATTATGTCCACCGTATCGGGCGTACCGGTCGTGCCGCCGCCACCGGCGAAGCGTTATCGCTGGTGTGTGTTGATGAACACAAACTGCTGCGTGATATCGAAAAACTGCTGAAAAAAGAGATCCCACGCATTGCGATTCCGGGCTATGAGCCGGACCCGTCAATCAAAGCCGAACCGATCCAGAATGGTCGCCAGCAACGCAGTGGCGGCGGTCGTGGGCAGGGTGGTGGTCGCGCTCAACAGCAGCCACGCCGCGCTGAAGGTGGTGCGAAGTCTGGTAACGCGAAACCCGCAGAAAAACCGTCTCGTCGTCTCGGCGATGCCAAACCGGCAGGCGAACAACAACGTCGCCGCCGTCCGCGTAAACCTGCCGCTGCGCAGTAATCTTTTATGCCGGGCTATGCCCGGCATAAAACAGATGACAAAGACCCAAATATCCTGGCCTGTTCCCCTTTCCCTGAATGGATGAGAGGAAAACCCCACATCCGGAAAACGTCTTTGCGAGCAGCTTTCCAGAAACAGAAAAACCATTACCCCTGAAAACCGAAAAATGCCACAATATTGGCTGTTTATACAGTATTTCAGGTTTTCTCATGGCATTAACCGCCGCGCTTAAAGCGCAAATTGCCGCCTGGTATAAGGCGCTTCAGGAACAGATCCCCGACTTTATTCCCCGTGCGCCGCAGCGGCAGATGATTGCGGACGTCGCCAAAACGCTGGCCGGAGAAGAAGGGCGGCATCTGGCGATTGAAGCGCCCACCGGCGTTGGGAAAACGCTCTCCTATTTGATTCCTGGCATTGCGATTGCCCGCGAAGAGCAAAAAACGCTGGTGGTCAGTACCGCCAACGTGGCATTGCAGGATCAGATCTACAGCAAAGATTTACCTTTGTTGAAAAAGATCATTCCCGATCTTAAATTCACCGCCGCTTTCGGGCGTGGGCGCTACGTTTGCCCGCGTAACCTGACGGCGCTTGCCAGCACTGAACCCACGCAACAGGATCTGCTCGCTTTTCTTGACGACGAACTGACGCCTAATAATCAGGAAGAGCAAAAACGCTGTGCAAAGCTGAAGGGCGATCTCGACACTTATAAATGGGATGGCCTGCGCGATCATACAGATATCGCTATTGATGACGATCTCTGGCGACGGCTGAGTACCGACAAAGCCAGCTGCCTCAACCGCAACTGTTACTACTACCGCGAATGCCCGTTTTTTGTTGCCCGTCGGGAGATTCAGGAAGCAGAAGTGGTGGTGGCAAACCATGCGCTGGTGATGGCGGCGATGGAAAGCGAAGCTGTATTGCCAGACCCGAAAAACTTGCTGCTGGTGCTGGATGAAGGGCATCACCTGCCGGACGTGGCGCGGGATGCGCTGGAGATGAGCGCCGAAATCACCGCGCCCTGGTATCGGCTCCAACTGGACTTGTTCACGAAACTGGTCGCCACCTGCATGGAGCAGTTTCGCCCGAAGACGATCCCACCGCTGGCAATCCCTGAACGTTTGAATGCGCATTGTGAAGAGTTGTATGAGCTTATCGCCTCTTTAAACAACATTCTCAATCTCTATATGCCTGCCGGGCAGGAGGCTGAGCACCGGTTTGCGATGGGCGAACTGCCTGATGAAGTGCTGGAGATCTGCCAGCGGCTGGCGAAACTGACCGAGATGTTGCGTGGCCTGGCAGAACTGTTCCTCAACGATTTAAGCGAGAAAACCGGCAGCCACGATATTGTGCGTCTGCATCGGTTGATTTTGCAGATGAACCGCGCGCTGGGGATGTTTGAGGCGCAAAGCAAACTCTGGCGGCTGGCCTCGCTGGCGCAATCTTCCGGTGCGCCAGTGACCAAATGGGCGACGCGGGAAGAGCGTGACGGGCAGCTACATCTCTGGTTTCACTGCGTGGGGATCCGCGTCAGCGATCAGCTGGAAAGGCTGCTGTGGCGCAGCATTCCGCACATTATTGTTACTTCCGCGACCTTGCGTTCGTTGAACAGTTTTTCGCGTTTGCAGGAGATGAGCGGGCTGAAAGAGAAAGCAGGCGACCGCTTTGTGGCGCTGGATTCACCGTTCAACCACTGCGAGCAGGGCAAAATTGTTATTCCCCGGATGCGCTTTGAGCCTTCCATCGACAGCGAAGAGCAGCACATTGCTGAAATGGCGGCCTTTTTCCGTGAGCAGGTGGAGAGCAAAAAGCATCTCGGCATGTTGGTGCTGTTTGCCAGCGGACGGGCGATGCAGCGGTTTCTCGACTATGTGACGGATTTACGTTTGATGTTACTGGTGCAGGGCGATCAGCCGCGCTACCGCTTAGTTGAACTGCATCGCAAACGCGTCGCTAACGGTGAGCGCAGCGTGCTGGTGGGCCTACAGTCATTCGCCGAAGGCCTTGATCTGAAAGGCGATCTGCTCAGTCAGGTGCATATCCATAAAATCGCCTTTCCGCCTATCGACAGTCCGGTGGTGATCACCGAAGGCGAATGGCTAAAAAGTCTTAATCGCTACCCGTTTGAGGTGCAAAGCCTGCCGAGTGCTTCGTTTAATCTGATTCAGCAAGTTGGGCGTCTTATTCGAAGCCACAGTTGCTGGGGCGAAGTGGTTATCTACGACAAACGCTTGTTGACCAAAAATTATGGCAAGCGACTACTGGATGCATTACCGGTATTTCCAATAGAGCAACCGGAAGTCCCTGAAGGTATAGTTAAAAAGAAAGAAAAAGCGAAATCCCCACGCCGTCGGCGGCGTTAATGATGTGAGTCAGGTAAGGAGTCGTAAATGGACTATCGCAAAATCATTAAAGAGATCGGGCGCGGGAAAAACCACGCACGCGATCTGGACCAGGATACGGCGCGCGGTCTGTATGCCCATATGCTCACTGGCGAAGTGCCTGACCTTGAGTTGGGTGGCATATTGATTGCACTGCGTATCAAAGGGGAAGGGGAAGCAGAGATGCTCGGCTTTTACGAAGCCATGCAAAATCACACCATCAAGCTGACGCCCCCCGTCGGCAAGCCGATGCCGATTGTCATCCCCAGTTACAACGGCGCGCGTAAACAGGCCAACCTGACACCGTTGCTGGCGATTCTGCTGCATAAACTCGGTTTTCCGGTGGTCGTTCACGGCGTTAGTGAAGATCCGACTCGCGTGCTGACCGAAACCATTTTTCAACTGATGGGGATTGCGCCAACGCTACATGCCGGACAAGCACAGGCGAAGCTTGACGAGCACCAGCCGGTATTTATGCCCGTAGGCGCGTTTTGCCCGCCGCTGGAAAAACAACTGGCGATGCGCTGGCGGATGGGCGTGCGCAACAGTGCGCATACCCTGGCGAAACTGGCGACACCGTTTGCCGAAGGTGAGGCACTGCGTCTTTCCAGCGTCTCGCATCCGGAATACATCGGGCGAGTCGCGAAGTTCTTTCGCGATATCGGCGGACGGGCGCTGTTAATGCACGGCACTGAAGGCGAAGTCTATGCTAATCCGCAACGCTGCCCGCAAATAAATCTTATTGACCGCGAAGGGATGCGGGTGCTGTATGAAAAACAGGACACTGCTGGCAACGTGCTACTGCCACAAGCAAAAGACCCGGAAACCACGGCGAAGTGGATTGAACGTTGCCTGGCTGGCAGCGAACCAATTCCCGAGTCACTGAACATCCAGATGGCTTGCTGTCTGGCGGCGGCGGGCGAAGTGGCAACCATTAGCGATGGTCTGGCGCGCATTAAGCAATCATTTTAATTTCTTCCTCAGCCGGATGATGAGTGTCATCCGGTCTTTACTCCACTGCACCATGAAAGTGCAGCATCTTTATTGACCTTCCCGTGTGCGGCGCGCAGCATAAAAAAACAACAGGCATATAACATAAACAGGAGTTAACCATGGAAAGTGGTCATCGCTTTCATGCCCGGACGCTGCACAACTTTGTCCTGACTGTGTTTCGTCAGATGGGTAGCGAGGAACAGGAAGCAAAATTAGTAGCAGATCATTTAATCGCAGCAAATCTGGCAGGGCATGATTCACATGGTATTGGCATGATCCCGAATTATGTGCGTTCCTGGCAGCAGGGCTATTTGCAGATCAACCATCACGCCAAAATTGTCAAAGATGCGGGGGCTGTGGTCACGCTTGATGGCGATCGCGCATGTGGTCAGGTAGCTGCATATGAGGCCATGACTCTGGGGATTGAAAAAGCACGTCACCACGGTATTGCTGCCGTGGCGCTGCGTAACTCACACCATATCGGGCGCATTGGTTATTGGGCGGAACAGTGCGCGGCGGCGGGGTTTGTCTCTATCCACTTTGTCAGTGTGGTAGGGAGCAAGGCTGTTGCGCCGTTCCGTGGTCGTGACAGTCGCTTTGGCACAAATCCGTTCTGCGTGGTCTTTCCCCGAAAAGATAATTTCCCGCTGCTACTTGATTACGCCACCAGCACCATTGCGTTTGGTAAAGCGCGTGTGGCCTGGCATAAAGGCGTGCCCGTACCACCTGGTTGCCTGATCGACGTTAACGGTGTGCCAACGACCGATCCGGCAGTAATGCTGGAGTCACCGTTAGGAGCGTTGTTGGCTTTTGCTGAACATAAAGGTTACGCCCTGGCGGTGATGTGCGAAATTCTCGGTGGTGCGCTTTCTGGTGGTAAAACCACTTATCAGGAAACATTGCAGCACAGCCCGGATGCCGGTTTTAACTGCATGACGAGCATTATCATTAACCCGGAGCTGTTCGGTGCGCCAGATTGTGCAGCGCAGTCCGAAGCCTTTGCCGAGTGGGTGAAAGCCTCGCCGCATGATGACGATAAACCGATTTTGCTGCCGGGTGAGTGGGAAGTGAATATGCGCCGTGAACGGCAGGAGATGGGGATTCCACTGGATGCCGGGAGCTGGCAGGCAATTTGTGACGCCGCGCGGCAGATTGGTATATCAGAAGAGACGTTGCAGGCTTTCAGCCAGCAGTCAGCCAGCTAAAAAAAGCCCGTCCAGTGACGGACGGGCAAACAAGGGTAACATAGGATCAATGAGGGTTGGAGCACATGCGTCTGTCGGCAAACAGACAGGGAAATTCATAACCTGATAGCTTCTTGCCGGATACGGCGTAAACGCTTTATCCGGCCTGCGAATTACTTATAGATAACCGCTGTGCCGCTTAATTTATTGTTGTTGGTGGCGGATGTGATGCTGTATCCATTGGCGCCAGCCGCCGCCGCTTTTTCAGCCAGTTTCGCTTCCAGGGCATCGAGGGTGGATGCGCCATCGGCAGAAACTACGCCAATTTTATTCATGCTTTGTGCCTGGGATGCCGTGACCGGCTCCGCCGCGAACACGCCAAATGACAGAGTTGAAAGAGCCATAGCAGCAACAACAGTATTGATAGTTTTCATAATTAATCTCTCGCAGGTGATTTTTGTTTAAGTGACGTTGTTTCGTCGATGTGATGAGTATCACGTTTTTTTACGAGAGATAAAATCGAAGAGAATTGACCGCCTTGTTCAAATAAATTGATTGATATCTAACATGTTGATAATCCATTCATTTATCGTATGTATGAACCAATTTTGTAACATGTGGCAGTTACGGCTGCGTTAAAGGCACGGAATGCCACGAAAAACGCAAATCATACTATCTACACATCATGCTAGTTGCAGTTAACGTAACTGGCTGTCTTTCGAACCTCTGAGATTATATCCTGTATAATCCGGTTTTTGTAAATCTTTCTCCTGCTGACAGTGAATGCATAAGCGCACGCCAGGAATGGCTTCCCGACGAGCCTGCGGGATGGGAGCGCCGCACTCTTCACATTCATACAGGCTTTCGCCACGCGGAATTTCACCCCTGGCGCGGGCAATCGCATCTTCAATTGTACTGTTGATCTGTTCGTTGACGGCGTCATCGTTAGCCCAACCGGATGCCATATCGTCCTCCCCATATCAATGCTTGTACAGTTAAGTGTAGCTAATATAGGGGCGAACCTGGGCAGTTCAAGCGTCAGATCTCCGACCATTCCCGCAGCAGATTATGATAAAGATTGAGTAGTGACAGGATCTCTTCTCCTTCACCGTAGCGGTTTTTGAGTGACTGAATATTGTTGTCCAGCTCGAACAGCATGGCGCGCTTTTTATCGTCGCGGATCATTGATTGTATCCACATAAATGACGCCACCCGTACGCCGTGCGTTACTGGCGTCACACAGTGCAGGCTGCTGGAGGGATACAACACCAGATCGCCAGCCGGAAGTTTTACCCGATGTTGCCCGAAGGTGTCATTGACGACCAGTTCGCCGCCTTCGTAACTTTGTGGATCGCTCAAAAACAGCGTGGCGGAAAGATCGGTGCGCATCCAGCCGTTTTGCGGATGACTGCGTACCGCGCCATCCACATGAAAACCATAGGTTTCATTGTTCTGATAGCGATTAAACAGCGGCGTGGAAATGGTACGCGGCAAGGCAGCGGCAAAGAACAGTGCATGTTGGTTAACCGCGTTCAGCACTTCATTTTGTAATGCGGCATATAACGCGCTGCGGGTGTCTACCTGTTGATTATTCTTGACCTGCGCGCCTTGTGCGCCGGTGGTGACACGTCCATCAATCCATTCGGCTTGTTCCAGTTGGGCACGAAACCGGGCGACGTCCTGTGGCGATAACACACCGGGAATGTGGTACATCATATAGGTTCTCCAAAAAGTGGGGGCTGAGCATCACACCGATTGTTGATAGAGTGCACTTAACTCATGCCGGATGCGGCGTGAACGCCTTATCCGGTCTACAAAATGATGTAAATTCAATACATTGCACGAATTTCGCAGGCCTGATAAGCGTAGCGCATCAGGCAGTTCTGTTCTCGCCATCAATCTTAGTGCTCCCTGCACCCCACATCTGAATCAGAAATGCATATTGGCGGTGAGCAGGAAAGTTCTTGGCTCACCCGGGTGATAACGGTAGCCGCTCTTGTTGATTGAGGCGACGTAATCGGTATCGAACAGGTTGTAGACATTTAACTGGAAGTCGAGATTGCGATTAACCCGATAACCCAGTTTGGCATCGGCGACCCAATAACCTTCGGTAAACGCTGGCGTTCCCACCGCGCCGTCTGAACCTTTACGCATACTGCCGATATAGCGAGCGCCTGCACCAACGGAGATCTCATCGGTTGCCTGATATTGGCTCCATAGGGTAAAGGCGTGTTCCGGCGTATACGGCAGTGATGAGGAACCATCCTGAGCAACGTCAGCGCCGTTTTTGATAGTCGCTTTTTGCTGGGTGTAACCGCCAATCACTTGCCAGGCCGGAGTGATATTCCCGGCAACGGAAATCTCATAGCCTTCGACGCGTTTCTTACCGTATTGTGAGTAAGTCCCGTCATCATTTTGCTCAACTTCATTTTCGATATCAGTACGGAACAGCGCGGCAGTGAGTAGCAGGCGTTTATCCAGCACCTGCCATTTGGTGCCAATCTCACTGGTTTTGGCTTTTTGCGGTTTAAAGTCGGTACGGCTGGCACTGTTACCGCTGCCAGATTGCGCAAGGGCGAAATTACTGCCACCTGGTGGTTGTTGGGAAACGGCATAGTTCACGTAGACATTGCCATTGTCTGTCAGGTGGTACAGCGCCCCGGCTTTCCAGTTCACCAGATTGCCAGATTTAGCGGTGTCGACAGTGGTGACCGGAGAACCTTTCGCCACGCCAGTAGGGCAGGTAACTGCGCCGCGTCCACTGCCGCCGCAGGCGGTAGCACTGTCGTATTCAGTATGATAATTGTCCAGCCGAATTCCGCCGTTCAGCTCAAAATCACGGGTGATTTGCAGCGTATCGAAGGCATAAATTGCAAAGGTATCCGTCTGACCATTGGCATTTGCGCCGTTGCGCGTCAGGCCACCGGGATGAATGCTGCTGTCAGGATGATAAATATTCACCACCGGTAACGTCACCGGATTAACGCCGTAGTTGGTTTGCGTTTCGCGGGTAAATTCCACGCCGGTACTGATATCATGACCGATAGAGCCGGTATAGAACGTCGAGGTCAGGTTGGTCTGGTTGGTGAGAATTTTATTACTCACATCTTTGGTATTCGCAGTGCGTGACCACGTCCAGCTATTCACATCGCTGGTGGGCTGGGTAATATTCGACGCCCCGCCCATAATTGCCGTCATCAGGTAATCCTGCTTCACGCGCGACCAACGCGTAGTATTGCGAATAGTGGTGTTATCGCTGATGTCGTGCTCAAAACGCATGGTGGCAGTATCGGTGGTCGAATCGTCGTAATCGGAATCCGTACCATAAAAGTTATGCGTATCAACTTTTCCGGAATGATTCAGCGCCGCCGTACCCGCAGAAGGTGCGGAATAGCCCGGTAAACCAATGGTCGGAATGCCGCCGTCTGGCGTATTGTGCTGGGTAACGTGTAAATAGTTGAGATACAAACGATTCGACGTACCGAGACCAAATGCCACAGAAGGGGCGACGCCGTAACGCTCGTTTTTGACTTTATCGCGTCCGGCATCGTGCGTTTTTTCGCCCATCATATTCAGACGTACCGCTGTGGTATCGCCAATGACCTGATTAACATCCAGCGTGCCGCGACGGAACCAGGCGCTACCAATACTGGCGGAGGCGTCAATACCTGAATCATTGCGCGGTTGTTTGCTGATCATATTGATCGAACCCGTCGGCGCACTACGCCCGTAGTCGGTGCCGGATGGGCCTTTAATCACTTCGACCTGTTCGGTATTGAAGGTGTCGCGCGAGACGCTGCCAATATCGCGAATGCCATCAATATAAATGCTGTTAGAGGTATCGGCGCCGCGCATATAAATGGCGTCACCAGTGGTGGAGTTACCGTTCTCACCAGCAAAAAACGCACCCACGCCGGGGACGTTTTTAAGCGCGTCGGTAAGGTTGGTTGCGCCCTGATCTTTAATCACTTGTTCCGAAATCACCGTCATCGTGCGGGTTGTATCCGCTACCGGACGCGAGAATTTCGGGTCGGCAGATTGTTGTGGTGCATAAAGCGAAGGCGTTGATGCTTCGACAACCAGCGTGTCATCCGCGTTAGTTTGCCCTTCGGCGGCGAGTGCCTGTGCCACAGGCGTGATACCGATACAAAGACCGGCAAAGAACGTGAGCGAATGAAATTGTCTGGCGGGGAAATTGCGATTGTTTTCCATTTTGCAGGTGACTTTTTCTTATATGTTAAAATTTTCACTGTCACGAGAAAGCATCTCTGCGGATGCGATGCCACTGTTAATCCCGTAAAAGCGATCGTGTAAGTGATAATAATTTTGATAAGCATTATCACTTGGCGCGATTTTCTATCACCCATTGCGCGAAAAAGAAATACATTTATTTACATTATGTTCATATTTGATGTTTTTTGATTACAAAATGGGCGAAAACTGCATCCAGAGGCGAATGCAGTTACGTTGGTGGGGTTATTTGTAGATGGTTGCAGTACCGAACATCTGGTCATTTCCGCCTGCGGAATTAATGACATAACCTTTCGCGCCTTGTTCGCGCGCTTTTTCTGCCAGTTTATCCTCCAGATCGCTTAGGTTAGATGCGCCGGTCGCCGAAACGGTTCCGGCTGGTCGTAGTTGACCGCTGTCCTGGCTACTCAGTGGCTGCGCGGCATAAGCCGTGAAGGTGATTCCGCTCAGGACGGTGGCAATCAGTAGTGCGAGGCACTTTTTCATAATGACATCCTCATAAATACAACGAGTAGTGCCTGATAAGTGTAGGTCTCCTGTGCGATGAAAATGACGCAAAAAATTGACAGACATGTGCTTATTTTTTGAACAATATATTTTTACAAAACAAGACAAATCAATGACATGCAGCGTGCTGATTTTTATGATGAATTGATGAAAAATGCAGTCGGGTTAAGGTTTTGAAGCATGTTAAACGCAGCCAGATATTTACCCTGCTGCGTTATGCGGGTATCTTACGCCGCTGCTTAAAGGAGAATGCTATGTCCGCCCAGAAACCGGGGTTACACCCGCGCAATCGTCATCACAGTCGCTACGATCTCGCCACGCTTTGTCAGGTGAATCCTGAACTGGCGCAATTCCTTACGCTTACCCCTGCCGGTGAGCAAAGCGTTGACTTCGCCAATCCGCTGGCAGTGAAGGCGCTCAACAAGGCGCTGTTGGCACATTTTTATGCTGTGGCGAGCTGGGATATCCCTGACGGTTTTCTCTGCCCACCGGTGCCGGGTCGGGCGGATTATATTCATCATCTTGCTGATTTATTGGCTGAAGCAACCGGAACAATCCCGGCCAATGCCAGCATTCTGGATATCGGCGTTGGTGCGAACTGTATTTATCCGCTGATTGGCGTACATGAATATGGCTGGCGTTTTACTGGTACAGAAACTAACAGCCAGGCGTTAAGCAGCGCGCAGGCGATCATCAGCGCCAATCCGGGTCTTAACCGCGCTATCCGCCTGCGTCGGCAAAAGGATACCGGCGCCATTTTTAACGGCATCATCCACAAAAACGAGCAATACGACGCAACCTTGTGCAACCCACCATTCCATGACTCCGCAGCAGCAGCGCGTGCCGGCAGCGAACGCAAACGGCGTAACCTGGGGCTGGACAGAGATAACGCGCTGAACTTTGGCGGTCAGCAACAGGAGCTGTGGTGTGAAGGTGGCGAAGTGGCCTTTATCAAAAAGATGATTGAAGAGAGTAAAGGCTTCGCGAAGCAGGTGATGTGGTTTACCTCGCTGGTATCTCGTGGCGAAAACTTACCGCCGTTGTATCGTGCTCTGACGGATGTTGGCGCGGTGAAAGTGGTCAAAAAAGAGATGGCCCAGGGGCAAAAACAGAGTCGCTTTATTGCCTGGACCTTTATGAACGACGAACAGCGCCGTCGTTTTGTCAATCGCCAGCGTTAAAGCGTAGGCTCCCCCGATGGCAGTGGTGCTACCGGGGGCGTTCCCGGCAGCACCTGATAAGTTTGCACCGGCGCACGAACACCAGCCTGGTCGAAATGTTTTTTCACCTGGCTGTCGAGGGCAAATCTCACCGTCCACTGTTTGAGCGGCAGCGTGGTAAACGAAACACGCAGCGTAAACGCGGTATTGCTTAAGCCGACAATACCGGCAAAGTTCGGTTCACCAATAATCAGCCCGCGAATTTCTTCATTTTCCATCACCGCCGCTACGGCATCCTTCAGCGCCTGATTGGCTTTATCGGCATCCTCATGCCGATCGACATCATAGTTTGCTACCACCGAACCAATGCCACGGACGAAGTTAGCAAAGGTGGTTATCGAAGACCACGGAATGATGTGATACGCACCGGTATCCTGACGCACGCCCACGGAGCGAATCGACATCCGTTCCACCGTGCCGGTCAACGGCCCGATGGTAACCAAATCTCCAGTGTTCATGCCGTTTTCAAACTGAATGAACACTCCGGTAATAATATCTTTCACCAGCGTTTGCGAACCAAACGAGATAGCCAGACCTAATGCCCCGGCACCTGCCAGCAGCGGCGCGATATTGACGCCGATTTCCGACAACACAATCATGATGGTGATGGTGCTGATAATCACCGCCAGCGCATTGCGAAACAGTGTCAGCAGGGTACGCGTGCGGGCGCTGGGCAGCGGGCGACCGTGAATATCCGAAGCCAGCCGGTTTTCGATCAAACTGGCGAGCACCGTCCAGCCAACCGCCGAGAAGAAAAGGATGAGCGCGATACGGATCAGGATATCCACGGTTTTCTGCCCCGCGCCGTTTTGCAGCCAGTTCCAGAAATCGAACAGCCCCCAGGCGCTGAGCAGCAACATTACCGCCACGCACACCGTCAGAATACGCGCCGTTTTCAGTGCTGCTGATAGCCAGCCGTTCAGCCGTTTTTGCAGCTCCGGATAGTTACGCTGAGTATGTGGCGAGAGAGTGATGGTCTTCGCCAGCCAGCGGGAAAACATACCGGAAACAAACGCCGCGATACCAATAATCGCCAGACTGCGCACCGTTGCGCCCATCATAAATTTCAGGCTGTTTCCTGGATCGAACAACGAAAAGAAAAACAGCACAATAAAATAGGCGCTTGCCAGCCAGTGCCACACCAGCGCAAAGGCGCGGATAAACAGGCTGAAGAATGCCAGCGAGTGCTCCGCGAAGTTGAGCAAATGCTGGGTAATCTCTTTTTTATTACGAAAGATCAGATACAGCGCCCAGACGGTCATGCACAGCATGATTATCACGTTGGCGAGCGCCCCGATTTGCACATTCACCTGATTAGAGATAATCGGCACTGCCACAATCAGTCCATAACCAATCAGACTGCTTAACCAGCTAAGACGGCGGCACCAGTAGCGGGCGCTTTCATCCTGAATATTGAACGGGCGCAGCTCTGCCACGTTCGGGCAGAAAATCAGGCGTAAAACAGCTTTGAAAAATTCAATCAGAGCGAAAGCATTGAGAAACAGGCTTTGTTGAAAAGCGATGGTTTTGCTACCGGCGTTGAGATTGTCGCTTAGTACCTGGCCGACAAATAACGTCAGAGCCAGCAACAGCAAATCGATAATAAACGCCCCGATGATCATCGCCGGAAGCTGTAACCAGTTGCTGCGCTCACGGTTTTTTTGCCGCGCCCACTGACCCATTTTGCGATATAACGGCAGCGCGCACAGGCGAATCAGCCAGTAAAAACCAAACACTAAAACCGCTAGCATTGAAAAATGGGTCAGCGCATTGCTGAAGGTTTGTAGATTAAACGGCTTATGCGGGGAGCCAGTGATATTGCGGTAAAGTTGCCCGAAGCGGGCGGAAAGGGCTTCACCATAATGGCGGCTGATTTCAGTCACCTTTTGCAGCACGGTTTGCTCTTCAACCAGCGTCGGCGGCACGATTTTCGGTACGGGGTCTGCAGGGGGCGTGGCGGCAACGGTGCGTAGCTGGTCGATCAACTCTTTGCGCGAGGTGTCATTATCCAGCACGTCCGCCAGTGCGCCATAGGCCGCTTTTTTTTGTTCGATATCCGGTTCCTGAGCCGGTTCAGAGCCTGAATCTGTTGTTGCTGTGGTGGTAACGCCGGGTATGGATACTGCATGGACAGGTGCGCCCAGCAGGCAGATGAGGATGAACAGAATCCACCGCATGACTCCTCCAGTGAGAAAACAGAGCAAAAAGATAAGTATAGATGCTGGGGGAGGAGCGATTTGAAATGAGAGGAATCTGGTGTGCCTCCCTTTCAGGGGAAAGGGAGGCTGAGAAGTTAAGAGACGTGCTGTAAAAATTCCTGCAAACGCTGGCTCGGCGGGTTCTTGATCAACACCTGAGGATCGCCATCTTCCGCAATCCGGCCTTTATCAATAAAGATCAGACGTGAAGCCACTTTCTCAGCAAAACCGATTTCGTGGGTCACAATCACCATCGTCATGCCTTCTTCTGCCAGATCCTGCATAACCTTCAGCACTTCATGGCGCAGTTCCGGGTCAAGAGCGGAAGTCGGTTCATCGAACAGCATCATTTTCGGTTTTACCGCCAGCGCACGGGCAATCGCCACACGCTGTTGCTGACCACCAGAAAGTTCGGAAGGGTAGTGATGTGCGCGTTCTGCCAGACCGACCTTCGCCAGCAGCTCACGTGCCAGTTTTTCCGCCTCTTCTTTGTTTGCGCCACGCACGCGTAGCGGACCAAACATCACGTTTTCCAGCGCCGTCAGGTGCGGGAAGAGGTAAAATTGCTGGAACACCATGCCCGCTTCCTGGCGAATCAGACGCTCGTCAACTTTCGGATCGTTAACCTTCAGACCATCGACAATCAGATCGCCAGAGGTAATTTCTTCCAGTTTGTTGATGCAGCGCAGCAGGGTTGATTTACCGGAACCTGACGGCCCGATAATCACCACCACTTCGCCCTGGGCAATGTTCAAATCGATATTGTGCAGCACCTGGGTAGGGCCAAAATGCTTGGAGACGTTTTTAAATTCAATCACAGGATTTTCATCCTTCTTTCCAGACGACGCAGAATAAAGCTCAGCACCAGGGTAATAATCAGATAGAACACCGCCACGGCGCTCCAGATCTCAAGGGCGCGGAAGTTACCGGCAATAATTTCTTGCCCCTGACGGGTCAGTTCCGCCACGCCGATAACAATAAACAGCGAGGTGTCTTTAATGCTGATGATCCACTGGTTGCCCAGCGGCGGCAGCATACGGCGCAGTGCCAGAGGTAAAATGACGTAGCGAATGGTTTCCCAACGTGAAAGACCAAGTGCCAGCCCGGCTTCACGGAAACCTTTGTGGATTGACAGCACTGCACCACGCGTGATTTCCGCAATGTATGCGCCGGAGTTGATCATGATGGTGACCACCGCCGCAGTAAACGGGTCGATGCGTAAGTCGTTAAACGCCATCGGCAGGGCGAAGTAGATAAACATCACCTGGACGACGATAGGTGTGCCGCGAATCACTTCAATAAAGACTAACGCGACGTGGTTGGCTATCCAACCGCCAAAGGTGCGTGCAAAACCTGCCGCCAGTCCGATCACCAGGCCGCCAGCCAGACCGAGGATCGAAATCCACAGGGTCATTTTGGCGCCTTCAATCAGAAGCGGAATGGCAGGCCAGATGGCACTCCAGTCAAACTGCATATGTTGTTCCTGTTACCGTGGTGTAAATAATCAAATTCAGGGTAATTAATGGCGTTGGAGCAGGCCTGTGCCCTCACCCTAATCCTCTCCCCAGAGGGGAGAGGGGACTGTCCGTGCGCTTTACAGGCGTGGTGTTATTATTTCGGTTCTGTACCGAACCATTTTTTGTAGATTTCGTTGTAAGTTCCGTTTTCGCGCAGGGTTTTCAACGCGCCGTTGACTTTATCACGCAGCTCGTCGCTACCTTTCGGGAAAGCAATACCGTATTGCTGTGCTTCCAGTGAGTCACCCACCGCTTTGAACTGGCCGTTACCGGCGGTTTTGATGAAGTAAAGAATGTTTGGTGTATCGTGCAGGACGGCGTCTGCGCGGTTAGTACCCAGTTCCATATAGGCGTTATCGATGTTCGGGAACTGTCGCAGATCTTTGGTTTTGATGTTCGTCTTCGCGTAATCAACGGAGCCAGTGCCGCTCTTCACAGCAACCACTTTACCGTCGAGATCTTTCACGCTTTTCACATCGTTGTTGTTCGCTTTCACCATCACTAACAGACCGCTTTTGTAGTAGCCGTCAGAGAAATCGATCGCTTTTTTACGCTCGTCGGTGATAGTGATGCCCGCCAGCGCCAGATCGACGTTTTTGGTTTGCAGCGCCGGAATGATACCGCTGAAATCCATCGGTTTCAGTTCGTAATCCAGCTTCAGTTCTTTGGCGATTGCCGCCCACAGATCGACATCAAAGCCCACGTATTTGTCGCCCTGTTTAAATTCAAACGGAACGAAAGCGGTATCTGTCGCGACAACTAATTTTTTATCTGCGGCATGGGAAGAAACCGCAAAAGCCAGGGTCAGTGCTGCCAGTGAAACTTTTAATACAGACTTCATAGCATTTCCTTTTTTCTATCCACGGGACGATCCCCTGCGTAACATTTACCTATATGAAAAAATCGTGCCAGTTTTGCAACTCGTTGATTTTTCGAGAGGCGATGAAAACGGATTGCACGATTTATGAGGCAACACCGTTAGATTGCACCATTATGGGGCGCCAAAGTGGTGCGCTAAAATAGTGCAGTCAACACAGTGATTATTTAGCGTAAATCCTGATGAAAAAACAATCTTTATGTAACGATTGTGTGATGATGTTGATACAAAAAGTTTACTTTGGCAGGCTGGAAGGGCAGTTGGATGCACTAAAAAAGTGCGTAGAGACTGGGCATTAAAAAAAACGGCCCCCTTTCAGGAAGCCGCTTTTATTGCCTGCTAACGTTTTGAACCATCAGCGGCGGTGTTATTCGATGTTAGATTCGATAAACCACAGGAATTTATCCAGGTCGCGGGAGGCGGCGGTCAGGATATCTGCAGTATCATCATCTTTTGCTTCACCGATGGCTTTACGTACATCATTGGCGACAATTGCATAACGATCCGCCAGCTCTTTCAGGTGATCCTGAACGTTGTGGATGTCCAGCGGGTAGCTTTTCAGCGGTGTTTTGCTATTGATAACTTGAGTGGTGCCAAGGGCAACGCCGCCCAGTTGTACCGCGCGTTCAGCCATGGTATCCAGATGATCGATCAGAGCGGTACGGAAGCCATCCAGCATTTCATGTACGGCAATGAAGTTAGCGCCGCGCATATTCCAGTGTGCCTGTTTGGTAATCAACGAAAGATCAATAAACTGGATAACCTGACGATTCAGCAACTCTACTGTCGCTTTTTTCTCGCTGTCAGAGACATCGTTGCGGGTATAAAGCAGATTGGTCGCTTTTGATTTAACTAATTTAGCGGTACTCATAATTTCATATCCTCTTGATGTTATGTCCCAGTAATTAACGAGACTAAGTATAGCACCGGCTATGTGTTCCGCTATTCTGGCTGTTCCTATCACACTAATAGTGGTAACAAGCGTGAAAGATAAAACCGACGAAAATACAGTGGCTTATATATTCAAATAAGAACGATTCTTATTTATTTGTTCACCAGGAATTTTCGGAATAAATATGCTTTTGTGTAGTCAGATATATAAGGATGTGGCAGGTGAAAATTAGCGAAATATTCTGCATGGTTATGCATAACCATGCAGAATTGTAAATTTAATTAATATCTATTTCTTCTATTTTGCTCTCTTTGCGTGCTGTCAGCGTGGAGCCCATTGAAGCTGCGATGATAGCGCCGAGCGCCAGAATCTGTATTGGCGTCAGCATCTCACCGAGGAAAATCATCCCGGAAATGGCGGCCAGTGCCGGTTCCATGCTCATCAGCGTACCAAATGTCCGCGTCGGCAAACGGGTGAGGGCAATCATCTCCAGCGAGTAGGGCAGAGCGGTCGAGAGAATTGCGACAGCTAAACCTAATGGAACAACCGACCAATGCCAGAGAGCCTCTCCAGCCTGTAACGCGCCGATTGGCACGAAAATTAATGCCGCAATCAGCGAACCGATCGCCACCGTCGCAGGGCCGTGTTCAGCACCGGCACGTTGCCCACTTAATATGTAGATAGCCCAACAAGCACCGGCACCGAGCGCCAGCGCACAGCCGGTTAAATCGACATGGGAAACATCTTGCCCCAGCGGCAGCAGGAACCACAGACCGAGCACTGCCAGCAAAACCCAAACGAAATCTACCGGGCGACGAGAGGAGAACAGTGCCACCGCCAGTGGCCCGGTGAATTCCAGCGCAACTGCAATTCCCAGAGGTACAGTCTGAATAGAGAGATAAAAGAGATAGTTCATCCCACCCAGAGATACACCGTAAAACAACAGCGGTAACCGTTGTTCTCTGGCAAAACGCAGCCGCCACGGTTTAAAGAAAGCGACAAGAATCAATGTTCCCAGCGCAAGGCGCAGTGCAGTCACTCCAGGCGCGCCAACCAGTGGAAAAAGTGATTTTGCTAATGAAGCCCCACCCTGAATAGACGCCATGGCAACGAGCAATATGACTATTGGTAACCAGACCGGCATTTTACGTAATGACCCTGGCATCCTTTCTCCCATAAAGTTGTATAGCAAGGTAAAACGTGGAGTGTACTGGATGTACCAGTGGCTGGTTGAGCATTTGTTGAAAATTTTTTCCCCGTTTTGGCTAAAATGCGCCAGGATTGATGGATTCATCAGTTTGCTGATTAAGAATAATCTGGATGAGAGAGTGTGAATATATGCGTAATACTTACGCTGTTCACAGAAAAAGTGATTTAAATTTAGATGGATAGCGGTGAATGGAAACGTTCTGTTACACGAAATGGCCCGTTAGACATCACAAATCGCGAAGAGTTTCCCATTAATTTTTGATATATTTAAAACTTAGGACTTATTTGAATCACATTTGAGGTGGTTATGAAAAAAATTGCATGTCTTTCAGCACTGGCCGCAGTTCTGGCTTTCACCGCAGGTACTTCCGTAGCTGCTACTTCTACCGTAACTGGTGGTTATGCACAGAGCGACGCTCAGGGCAAAATGAACAAAATGGGCGGTTTCAACCTGAAATACCGCTATGAAGAAGACAACAGCCCGCTGGGTGTGATCGGTTCTTTCACTTACACCGAGAAAAGCCGCACTGCAAGCTCTGGTGACTACAACAAAACCCAGTACTACGGCATCACTGCTGGTCCGGCTTACCGCATTAACGACTGGGCAAGCATCTACGGTGTAGTGGGTGTGGGCTATGGTAAATTCCAGACCACTGAATACCCGATCTACAAACATGACACCAGCGACTACGGCTTCTCCTACGGCGCGGGTCTGCAGTTCAACCCAATCGAAAACGTTGCTCTGGACTTCTCTTACGAGCAGAGCCGTATTCGTAACGTTGACGTAGGCACCTGGATTGCCGGTGTTGGTTACCGCTTCTAATCACTTCGGTGATATAAAAAATCCGCCTCTCGGGGCGGATTTTTTTATCTTAAGATTTGGGATCGAATATATCGGTTCCGAGATGGTTGTAATCCACCTTCTGTAACTGGAAGTTAGTGATGTATATCGGCCCGGCTTTCTTCTCAGAGATAAACGGGTAATTGATGTTGATCTCCTTCGCTTTAATCCCTGTCCATTGAGAGAAAAAACCTAAGAAGTCATTGGCTGAACGGCGGGCTTTAATTATCCGGTGCGCTTTATCGTCGCTGGAAATGACCATAAAAGGCACCTGGAAATTTTGCTGATATTTATCGTCATGAGCCAGATATTGCACTTCTTTACCGCGTTCTTTAAAGGCCAGACCGTGGTCAGAAAAGTAAACCAGCGAGAAACTGCTACCGCTGTTGCGTAACTGGTCATAGAGTTTGCGCAGTAAATCGTCCGTTTGCGTCATGGTGTAGAGATAGCACGACGTCTCTTTCGATTGCACAAAGGTTTCGTATTTGCCTTGTGTCCGGTCGCAGGCCTGCGGATGTGAGCCCATCAGATGCAAAACAATCAGTTGCGGTTGCGAGTGTTCTTGCGCCAGCACCTGAGCGGTCATGTCCAGTAACGCTTCGTCTTTGGTGTTCTTATCTGCTTCAAAATTACCTTCTTTCAGGAAGTGCACTTCATCTGCACGTTTAGCAATGCTGGCGATGGCGGTATCGTACTCACCAATTTGTCCCTGATTGGAAAACCACCAGGTCTGAAAACCTGCGCGGTTGGCAAGGGTGACAAAGTTATCCTGAAATTGTGGCTTGCCATCGACGACGCGGTTAAGCGTTAAGCCAAGCGATTTTTGCGTGGAGCCGCTGGCGGCAATGTAGTCAGCGAAGATCAGACCGTTAACGCTGCTGGCAAACGGGGTGTTGTTCCAGTGACCGCCAAAGGCACCGAGAGCGTCGCGACGTGCGCTTTCACCGATCACCACCACATAGGTCTGATATTTCGGTTTAACTGCAGTAACCGTCCAGGTATCTTTCATCCCGGAAAGTTTTGCCATCCGCTCTTGCTCTTCAATCACCTCGTTATTGTTGACGATGACATCCTTAGCGAAACGAAATACCGGATAGCCAGTATCCTTCAATTTAAATACGCCGCCCCAGGCCAGGTTTTGCACGGGGGCAACAAAAAAAGTCGCCACACTGAATACCAGACACAGGCTGTCGAAGGTATTCCAGCGCGCTTTTTCATTCTCTTTTTTTCGCCTGATTGCTATTACGCCGAGCGCAAAAATAAATAAGCCGATCAGGTAGCTGTACCACGGAAAAATCGTCAGGATTTCGGTCGACTCTTCCATATTGGTGGAGTGCAATGCCAGCAATGTATTGAAATTAGGCGCGCCGTAGGCCTGAGCAAAAGGGAAATAACAAGCCGCCACCAGCGAACTGACACCGACCAGAATTTTTTGTACGCGAGGCAATGTTCGCCATAGCAAAAGCAAAATAGCCGTAAACGCAGCGGTGTAGAGCAAACTGAAGGGATAACCTAAGCCGAGATTAATTAATAGCGACTGTAAAAAGTAGAACGCAGTCCACGGGCTAAATACCCGGCTACGGGTAACAAGCGATTCTTTGAGGGTTAAATTCATATGCCACTATCGTAACAAACGCCATGTGCTTACCCTGGCGTCAAGGGTCAATACCTGCAAGAGTGCGTGAAGAGGGGAAAAGGGTCCGCATCCGCGAGCCGCAATATACGCAGGGCTGCAAGAAGATAGAGCGAGCCGCCGTTCAGGTCAACTACTGACGAACAAATCTTTTGCGAAGGGGATTGCAAATCCGACAAAAAGTGGGGGTTTTCAGGCAGAAACTATTTATGCCTGCAATAACGCAGGAGTGAAGCGGCGTACCGCGACGCCGCTATTTATCGGAAGGTTTATCTTGCTGCGGTTTATTGTTGACCATATCGCACAACATAGAGAGCAGCATTAACCGTACTTTAAAGGGAGAATGACTAAACACGCGCATACACCTCTTGAACTCATTCATAAGACCTCCTGACTTGCTAATCCCGTCGATCCATGAGGGATGATTGCATTACATACAGATATAGCACAGGCTATATTATATAGCTATTGCTAAAACGTTAATTTTTTGTGCCTTCGCAACTCTGGTTTACAATGTGCGCACGAAATAAGAACGCTATATATGTGTCACCATAATGAGGAAGCACAATGAGTCGTCGCGCAGGTACGCCAACAGCAAAAAAAGTGACGCAGTTAGTGAACGTGGAAGAGCACGTTGAAGGGTTTCGCCAGGTAAGAGAAGCGCATCGCCGCGAACTTATTGACGATTATGTTGAGCTGATTTCTGACCTGATAAGAGAAGTGGGGGAAGCCCGTCAGGTGGACATGGCTGCTCGTCTGGGCGTTTCGCAACCGACGGTGGCTAAAATGCTTAAGCGGCTGGCAACCCTGGGGCTGATTGAAATGATCCCGTGGCGTGGCGTGTTTTTAACGGCGGAAGGAGAGAAGCTGGCGCAGGAAAGCCGCGAGCGCCATCAGATAGTCGAAAATTTCTTGTTGGTGTTGGGCGTCAGCCCGGAAATTGCCCGTCGCGACGCGGAAGGCATGGAACACCATGTCAGTGAAGAGACGCTGGACGCCTTTCGTTTGTTTACCCAGAAACACGGTGCCAAATGAGCCTGCCTTTTTTACGCACGCTGCAAGGCGATCGCTTTTTTCAGTTATTAATTCTCGTTGGTATCGGATTAAGTTTTTTTGTTCCCTTTGCGCCGAAATCCTGGCCTGGCGCTATCGACTGGCACACCATCATTACTTTAAGTGGCCTGATGCTGCTGACCAAAGGTGTTGAATTAAGCGGTTATTTTGATGTGCTGGGGCGCAAAATGGTGCGCCGTTTTGCTACTGAGCGTCGGCTGGCGATGTTTATGGTACTGGCGGCGGCGCTGCTTTCTACCTTTCTGACCAACGATGTCGCGCTGTTTATTGTTGTCCCGCTGACCATCACGCTGAAAAGACTGTGTGAGATCCCGGTTAATCGGCTGATTATTTTTGAGGCGCTGGCAGTGAATGCCGGATCGCTGCTGACGCCGATTGGTAATCCGCAAAATATCCTTATCTGGGGACGTTCGGGTCTTTCGTTTGCCGGTTTTATTGCACAGATGGCACCGCTGGCTGGTGCGATGATGCTGACATTGCTGCTGCTGTGCTGGTGTTGTTTTCCTGGAAAGGCGCTGCAATATCATACGGGGACGCAAACGCCGGAGTGGAAACCACGGCTGGTGTGGAGTTGTCTGGGGCTGTATATCGTCTTCCTTACGGCGCTGGAGTTGAAACAAGAGCTGTGGGGGCTGGTGATTGTGGCGGCGGGCTTTGCGCTGCTGGCACGTCGCGTGGTGCTCAGTGTGGACTGGACGTTGCTGCTGGTGTTTATGGCGATGTTTATTGACGTCCATTTACTGACCCAGCTTCCGGCGTTGCAAGGCGTGTTGAGTAACGTGAGTCATTTATCCGAACCCGGATTATGGTTAACGGCGATTGGTTTATCGCAGGTGATCAGTAACGTGCCGAGTACTATTTTGCTGCTGAACTATGTGCCGCCGTCGTTGCTGCTGGCATGGGCGGTTAACGTAGGTGGTTTTGGCTTGTTACCGGGATCGCTGGCAAATTTGATTGCGCTACGGATGGCGAACGATCGTCGTATCTGGTGGCGTTTCCATCTTTATTCGATACCAATGCTGTTGTGGGCGGCGCTGGTAGGATACGTTTTGTTAGTTATGCTCCCGGCAGTGTAAGAGCTGGCAAATAAAAAGGCGGATTATGAGTCCGCCTTGTGCTTTAAGTTTTAAAGATTAATTCAGACGAACCGGCATCCCGGAACGGTTTTGAATAGCCTGATCCAGAACAGCCTGGTCAACATCTGGCTGACCGGTCACTGTCTGCACGCTCTTGGTTAGCGTAATCGGCACAATTTCCTGACCTTCAAACTGGGCTTCGGTCGTAGACAGCGGATTATGGACTTCAATATAACGGCTGCCGTCCGGCTCGGTGGTCGCTTTTACCGGCTCATCAATAAACTGTACGCGAGTACCGACCGGCACTTTCTCGAACAGGAATTTGATGTCTTCGTTACGCAGACGCACACAACCGTGGCTTACGCGCAGGCCGATACCAAAGTTGGCGTTGGTGCCGTGGATAGCGTACAGGCGACCGATATACAGTGCATACAGTCCCATCGGGTTATCCGGGCCAGCCGGAACGACAGCCGGAAGCGGTTCGCCCGCAGCGCGGTATTCTGCATGCATTTTAGCGGTCGGCGTCCAGGTCGGGCCTGCTTTCTTACGCTCTACTTTGGTGGTCCAGTTGATAGGCGTGTCTTTACCTAACTGACCAATGCCGATCGGCAGTACGATAACGGTGTTAGTCCCTTTCGGATAGTAATACAGACGCATCTCTGCGCTGTTAATCACAATGCCTTCATGAACAGTGTCCGGCAGGATCAGTTGCTGCGGGATGTTCAGTACGGTGCCGCCTTTCGGCAGGAAGGTATCCACACCAGGGTTCGCTTCCATCATATTGGAAAGCCCCATCTGATACTCAGCCGCAAAGTACTCCAGCGGCTGAGTGTTACCTTCAGGGATAGTGATCACCTGATTCTGACCAACCAGGCGACTCCCGTCGGTTGGCAGAGGATAAGTTACCGCTGAAGCGGTACTGCAAAAGCCGACAACAGCGAAGGCCGCTGCGAATAACGTTTTCAATTTCATATTCATGTTAAGCGAGATTTCGTGCCTGGCAGGCCATTAGGTTGAGAATATTAGAGTATTGGAAGCGCATTATATGTTCATTCCAGCTAACAGTGAAATCAGATGTGTACGAAATCACATTTTTTGCCTTTGGGAAGAGTGTAGACCTTAAGCGGGGGACGGGATCTTCTTTCAGATTTATGGCATAATGCGCGGTTTGTCATATCTCTTTTCAGGATACGCCTGTGTTAGTTTCCAGTAACGTCACCATGCAGTTCGGCAGTAAGCCGTTGTTTGAAAACATTTCCGTCAAATTTGGCGGCGGCAACCGTTACGGCCTGATTGGCGCGAACGGTAGTGGTAAATCCACCTTTATGAAGATTCTCGGCGGCGACTTAGAGCCGACGCTGGGTAACGTTTCCCTCGATCCCAACGAGCGCATTGGTAAACTGCGCCAGGATCAATTTGCCTTTGAAGAGTTCACCGTGCTGGATACGGTGATCATGGGGCATAAAGAGTTGTGGGAAGTGAAGCAGGAGCGCGACCGCATCTATGCTTTGCCGGAAATGAGCGAAGAAGATGGCTATAAAGTTGCCGATCTGGAAGTGAAATACGGCGAAATGGACGGTTACTCTGCGGAAGCTCGCGCTGGTGAACTGTTGCTTGGCGTGGGAATTCCAGTGGAACAACACTACGGCCCGATGAGTGAAGTTGCTCCTGGCTGGAAGCTGCGTGTGCTGCTGGCGCAGGCGCTGTTTGCTGATCCGGACATTCTTCTGCTCGACGAACCAACCAACAACCTCGACATCGATACCATTCGCTGGCTGGAGCAGGTGCTGAACGAGCGTGACAGTACCATGATTATCATCTCGCACGACCGTCACTTCCTGAACATGGTTTGTACCCACATGGCGGATCTGGATTACGGCGAACTGCGCGTTTATCCGGGCAACTACGATGAGTACATGACGGCGGCGACGCAGGCACGCGAACGTCTGCTGGCTGATAACGCCAAGAAGAAAGCGCAGATTGCCGAGCTGCAATCTTTCGTTAGCCGCTTTAGCGCCAACGCCTCTAAATCTCGTCAGGCAACTTCGCGCGCGCGTCAGATTGATAAAATCAAACTGGAAGAGGTGAAAGCCTCCAGCCGTCAGAACCCGTTCATCCGTTTTGAGCAGGATAAGAAACTGTTCCGTAACGCGCTGGAAGTGGAAGGGCTGACCAAAGGGTTTGATAACGGTCCGCTGTTTAAAAATCTCAACCTGCTGCTGGAAGTGGGTGAAAAGCTGGCGGTACTCGGCACCAACGGCGTCGGTAAATCGACCTTGCTGAAAACGCTGGTGGGTGATCTGGAACCGGATAGTGGCACCGTAAAATGGTCAGAGAACGCGCGCATTGGTTACTACGCGCAGGATCACGAATATGAGTTCGATAATGACCTGACCGTGTTTGAATGGATGAGCCAGTGGAAGCAGGAAGGCGATGACGAGCAGGCGGTGCGCAGCATTCTCGGTCGCTTATTGTTCAGTCAGGATGACATCAAAAAGCCTGCCAAAGTGCTTTCCGGTGGTGAAAAAGGCCGTATGTTGTTTGGTAAGTTAATGATGCAGAAACCGAACATTCTGATCATGGACGAACCGACCAACCACCTGGATATGGAATCCATCGAGTCACTGAACATGGCGCTGGAACTGTATCAGGGCACGCTGATCTTTGTTTCACACGACCGTGAGTTCGTAAGCTCCCTGGCGACCCGCATTCTGGAAATCACCCCGGAACGCGTGATCGACTTTAGCGGTAATTACGAAGATTACCTGCGTAGTAAAGGGATCGAGTAAGTTATTGTCAGTGGCCCTGGAAATGTCAGGGCTACTGATGACAAATGCAAGATTGTTATCAGGCCTACGTAGACCCTGCAATATATTGAATCTGAAGGGCTTTGTAGGCCGGATAAGGCGTTAACGCCGCATCCGGCATGAAGAAAGCGCACTTTGTCAGCAATCTGAGCAACATCGAACCGACTTCCTTAACCTCACATCAATTCACTTCCACTAATCCATCACCTCTCAAACATCCATGCCCAGCGCGCGTTTACCGTGAACGTTCAGATCCTCCAGCGTAAAACGACCTTGCCAGTTTGTTTCATAATCTTCACGCGGGAAATCCCCCGGCGAGATGCCTTTTTCCAGTGCCTCTTTGACCTTGTGCGCATAAGCCCGGTTCTTCTCGCACATCGGCGCGGCAGGAATATACATCACGTTCCCCCAGCCCTGTTGATTGTCTACCGGTGCGACACAGTGGATCACATCGCAGTGCCACCAGACAGAATCCCCCGCTGTTATTGCCGGAATTGACGTTAGTGCTTTCATCAATAAGGGGTGCCATTTTTCAGAAACAGGCAGAACTTTACCAGGCGCGACGCCGCACAGCTCGTCGTCCGGCACGTCATCCAACAGCGGGCGTAATAAAACATACGCCATCGCTTCCGGGATCGGCACCACATGCAACAACCCCTGGCCTGGTAACATATCGGAAAGTGCCGTCCAGCCCTGGAACGTGCGGAACACGGAACATTTGGTAGTGTTATCGACGGTGTATTCTTCTACATCGGTACGGTGTGCGGCATCCCACGGATCGTAATCATCAAAATTACCGTTGAAAACATGGGCAAAAACGCGCTGATAAGCGGGTAATAACCAGCGTTCCAGTGCGCCAGAATCAGTGTGTGCGCCCAGACCTTTGGACGTCGTGCCCGGTGGGCGACGGCGGATCCTGTCTGGATAGATTACGCTGACATCGGGATCAAACCATTGTTTGCCGTTGCTTTCAGACTTCCACAGGCGGTTAAGGAAAGATTGCACCGCAGCCATATTGTCGCTCTGCCGCGCCTGCATCTGTGCCTGTGACCAGTAAATGGGATAGATTTCGGGGCGAGACGCCTCCAGCGAGCCGAAAAAGCTGTCACCGGGACCTTTATAAACATCATCAAAGTGATTGGCATCAAGGTAGTTGAGCATTGCGCGATCCCACGCCAGCGCCTGCTCGCGGGGGAAATGGCCTTTTATTACCGCGCAGCCGCGACGTTTTATCTCATTGCGCGTGGCTTCACTCACTGTACCTGCTGCAATGTCGCTATAAGGAACTTCCGGCCAAACCGGCAGTCCTTGCGCTTTCAGTGCGTCTATTTCTGCTACACGCGCTTCGATTTTTGCAGAGAGTTTATCGAAGACCTGTTGTACATCGCCGATCTGTTGCCGCAGCTCCGCTTTCATCTCACGGATAGCCGTTTTCGCATCTGTTGGCAGCGTCTCATGGGTAAAAGTCATATCAACCTCACAACTTTCGTTCGAAAGTAAAAATGATTGCGATTGATACTTTAAGTTAAAAATAAGTTAACGCAAGATGAAAATCTTGAGTTAGGGCACAAAGTGAGCAAAAAAGAGAGATGCCGGAGCGGTCACTCCGGCCGGGAGAAGATTACTTATTGAAAGGAGTGGTGCTATCCAGCACCGCCTGAATCACATTCAGCGCGCCTTCATGATTATTATCATCGGTAGCGTAACGGGCGATTTGTTTAATGTTTTCCGCAGCATTGCCCATCGCAAAGGAATAATGCGCCATTTTAAGCATCTCTGCGTCGTTACCGCTGTCGCCAATCGCTACCACATTTTGCGGCGACAGACCCCAGCGTTTTAACAACCGCGAAATACCATTTGCTTTATGCAGGCCGGGAATAATCAGGTCGATAAAACCCGCGCCACTGGTGACAGGTTTCATAATGCCATCGAGCGCAACGTGCAGTTTGTCGACAACCAGCGGGATTTGTTCATCCGGCAGGTTGAGCGAAAACTTGAAAAGCACGTCATCAATCTCCTGGTAATCCTTCACAGGTTTCAGTCGATGGTAGTGTTTTTCCATCAGTGCGACGAATGCTTCCGGCGCATTTTCACTGATGTATGCGCTTTGCAGACCACAGGCGACAAAATTGAGTTGTTTATCTTTCAGCAGTTCCCCAATGACAATCCTGGATTCATGCCGGGTCAGTTCGCCGTGGAACAACTGCTTGCCATGTTCGTAGACCAGCGCGCCATTTTCCGCGACAAAAGAGATTTCATCTTTTAGCTCAGGAAAAAAGGAAATAAGCTGGTAATACTGGTTACCACTGGCGACAACGAACTCAATATCGCGCTTTTTCAGTTCCTGATACTGCGCCATAAAACGTGACTGGTTGTACATTTTGGCGTCGTTAAGAAAAGTACCGTCCATATCGCAAACGATAACTTTTACAGTCATAAAAGTGCTCCCGGCAATGAATGCAAACGCCACAGTGTAATGACAATGTGATGCGGAGCACAAACTAATTTCGAATGAAAGCGAGAGTAAAATTGATTTCGTGAATGTTTTAGCCCGGCGGCGACGCCGGGCTGAGGGGATTACAGCATGTGTTCGGTGCGGGCGATGATATCGTCCTGTGCGTCAGGAGAGAGCGCGGTGAAGAAGGCGGAATAGCCCGCGACACGCACGACCAGATCGCGGTATTGATCGGGATGTTTTTTCGCTTCCAGCAATGTTTCTCGGGAAACAATGTTGTACTGAATATGCCAGCCTTTGTGCACTTCGAAGAAGGTGCGCAGCAGGATCATCAGTTTCTGCTTGTCAGATTCGTTCTCCAGCGTCGCCGGGTTCAGTTTCTGATTGAGCAACACACCGCCGAGAATCGCTGCCGTAGGCAGTTTACCCACAGAGCCAATGACCGCCGTTGGGCCGAGATGGTCAGTACCGGAGGCCGGGCTTGCGCCTTCTGCCAGCGGGGTATGCGCTTTACGTCCGTCCGGCGTTGCCATCGTCTGCGCGCCAAACGGTACGTTGGCGGAAATAGATGATGTACCTGCGTAATAGTTGCCGCCAACTGGACCACGACCATAGCGCGGGTTATGGTACTGTTTCAGTTCGTCGATATAGGTCTGATAAGCGCGAGCCAGCAGCGTATCGACGCTATCATCGTCGTTGCCGTACTTCGGCGCGCCGTTAATCAGACGCTGACGCAGTTGCTCGTGAGTCAGACCTTCGAAGTCTTCCGCCAGTGCGGCAGCCAGTTGTTGCTGACCAATCGCACCCTGTTCAAATACCAGTTTCTTCACTGCCGCCAGGCTGTTGCCGAGGTTGGCAATGCCGACCTGCAGGCCAGAAACCCAGTCATATTTCGCGCCGCCTTGCTTGATACTTTTCGCTCGCTCAATGCAGTCATCCACCAGCGCCGAGCAGAGAATATCGTGCACGTTCTCTTCCAGCATGGTGTCGACGACATATTCGATTTCGATTGATTTGCGGGTGTAGTAACGGATTTGCGTATCCCACGCGTCCATTACTTCATCGAAGTTGTTGAAGTTACCCGCAGACAACGCTTTTTCTTGTGGCAGGAACACTTTGCCACTGGTGGCATCACGACCGCCTTCCAGCGCCGCCAGCATCACGCGGGCGAAGTTGATAAAGCTCATGCCGGTGCAGCGATAGCCCCATTTACCGCCGACGGCGGTTTCGATACAACCAATCGCTGCGTAATCGTAAGCGTCCTGCGGTTCAATACCGAGTTTAATAAATTCCGGGATGACGATTTCGTCGTTGTTGAACGCCGGCATCCCGAAGCCACAACGGATCACCTGCACACAGGCGTCGAGGAAATCGTTACTCATTCCCGCATGGTAACGCACGCTGAGGTTAGGCTGAGTGGAACGCAGGCGACCGCAGGATTCGAGGATCGCGTAAGAGAGGGGATTCACCGCATCCATTGGTTGACCATCAACCAGATTTTGCCCGCCAATGGTGACGTTCTGATACAGCGGGCTACCCGCAGAGGCTTTCGAGTGCGAGCCGGAGCGGATCTTGTTCACTTCCAGCAGTTTCAGCCAGCAGCTATGCAGCATCTCGATGGCGTGTTCGCGATCCAGCGTCTGGTTGAGTTCAACGTCGCGGCGATAGTACGGATAGAGATACTGGTCCATACGACCAAACGAAACCGAGTGACCGTTAGATTCAATCTGCAAAATCAACTGGATGAAGTAGCACAGTTGCAGCGCCTGCCAGAAAGTTTGCGGCGGCTGGTGGGCGATAAGATCGCAGTTTTCTGCTATCGCCAGCAGTTCATCACGACGGCTTTCGCGAGTTTCGGTGGCTGCCATTTCACGCGCCAGGGCAGCGAAACGTTCAATGTGTTCACTGACTGCCACCAGCACGATATCAATGGCTTTCAGGAACTGCTCGCCGTGCAGATCTTCCAGTACCGTCAGGTTGATACGCGAGCGACGCTCCGCCACTTTCTCGCGCAGACCATCAAGCCCTTTTTCCAGCAGCAGCGGGAAATTCACCGCCAGGTGCGCATCGCCGGAGGTCATATTGCCTTCTGCTTTAATGATACCGGTCGCCAGCAGGCCTTTTTGCTCATCGGTAAACATGCCGTAGCAGCGATCCTGTACCGTCTGACCGCGCCACCACGGGCACACTTCATGCAGAACGCGTTTGTTCTCTTCGCTCACCGCAAAACCAGCACCCGGACGATCCGCCAGATCATCAATCTCTTTTTCGATCCAGGAGACGGTATATTCCGGGAAGATCGGCGCGGCACGAACTTCGCTTGCCTGGTTGCCGATGATCAACTCATCGTGTTTGATCCAGATGGTGCGATTCGCCAGGTGATGTGCCAGTGCCAGTGCGCGACGTACCGGGATCGGCTTATCGAGATGTTGTTGATACATCTCGGTATAGTGCTGTGCGCGCTCGGTACAAACCGGCGGTTTCACAATATGCACCAGCGCATTTTTGTGCGCTTTAATGCGGTCGCTGAGCGTGTCCAGTTTCAGTGTTGTCATGGTTGTTATCCTCGTAAAGTCGCGGTTAACCCTTTCTGGCAGGCATACTGCTGGGCAAAGTCGAGCAGTTCTGGCGCATCAAGCGGTTTTTCCGGGGCGTCATAGGGCAGATTAAGTAAGTGATATTTGTTGATGCCCAGCGTGTGGTAGGGCAGGAAATGAATTTCGCCAACGTGCAGCTCGTCGGCGGCAAAATCGGTAATGGCTTTCACAGAGGTTTCATCGGCATTAAAGCCCTGAATCAGCGGCACGCGAATGATGATTTTTTTGCCCGCTGCGGCGAGTTTTTTCAGGTTATCCAGCACTCTGGCGGCGTTACCGTCGGTCCACTGTTTAAACGGCGCGTCGGCGACGTGTTTTAAATCGGCAAGAAACAGATCGATATAGGGCAGAGAAGGGGCGATATATTTCCACAGCACATGCAGGCAGGTTTCTACCGCAGTATGAATGCCGGCCTCGTGGCTGGCTTGCAGTAGCGCCATCGCCATTTCCGGCTGCATAAACGGTTCACCGCCAGAAAGCGTTAATCCGCCGCCGCTGCGATCGTAAAACGGTTTATCGCGCAGAACGGTCGCCATGATCTCCTCAACGCTTTTCACTTCGCCGCACACTGTTAACGCCTGTGTCGGGCAGCAGTCGGTTAACGCCGTCAGATGTTCAGGGGTTAACTTTTCCCGATGGATAAGCAGGCCATTCAGCGTGCGCTCAATCACTTCCGGGGCGGCCTTAGCACACAGCTCGCAGCCCTCCAGGCACAGACGCGCGTCATACAGCAGATCCTGCGTGCGGGCGCGGCTTTCTGGGTTCTGACACCAGCGGCAACCCAGCGAGCAACCTTTCAGAAAAACCACTGTGCGAATGCCGGGACCGTCGTGGGTCGAGTAGCGTTGAATATTGAAGATCATAGATGCCTCTCTGTTTCGTTCAAACATTAAATTACTTTCGAATGAAAGTTATGTTGATGTGCGTCAACTGTTCAGAGAGTTTTCTCGTGGTAGTCTGGTTTCAGACAAAAGTACATTTTGAGGATGGTTATGGAACTGTATCTGGATACTTCAGACGTTGCTGCAGTGAAGGTGCTGGCGCGCGTTTTTCCGCTGGCGGGTGTGACCACTAACCCGAGCATTATCGCTGCGGGTAAAAAACCGCTGGACGTTGTGCTTCCGGAACTTCACGAAGCGATGGGCAGTCAGGGGCGTTTGTTTGCCCAGGTAATGTCTACCACTGCTGAAGGCATGGTGAACGATGCGCGCAAACTGCGTTCTATCATTGCGGATATCGTGGTGAAAGTACCGGTGACCGCCGAGGGGCTGGCAGCTATCAAAATGTTAAAAGCGGAAGGGATCCCGACGTTGGGCACGGCGGTGTATGGCGCAGCACAAGGGCTGTTGTCGGCGCTGGCGGGCGCGGAATATGTTGCGCCTTACGTCAACCGTATTGATGCTCAGGGGGGGAGCGGTATTCAAACCGTGACCGATTTGCATCAGTTACTGAAAATGCATGTGCCACAGGCGAAAGTGTTAGCCGCGAGTTTCAAAACCCCGCGTCAGGCGCTGGACTGCTTACTGGCAGGATGTGAATCAATCACCCTGCCGCTGGATGTGGCGCAGCAGATGATTAGCTATCCGGCGGTTGATGCTGCCGTGGCGAAGTTTGAGCAGGACTGGCAGGGCGCGTTTGGCAGAACGTCGATTTAACAGGATGTTCTGCATCCTCATAAATTGCTTATGACGTGGCGGAGTGCACCGACGCCTGCCGCGTCTTATCAGGCCTGGAGGCGACAATTACTGCCCGCAAACCTCACATCCCGCATTGCGCATCAGTTTCATTTCGCGGAACTGACAGGTCATCGCATCGTACATCACTATTTTTCCGCTGGCAGGTTTGCCATAACCTGCCAGCAGTTTGATCGCTTCCATTGCCTGCAACGAACCAATTACGCCAATCAACGGCGCCATCACACCTGCTTCCACGCAGGTTAGCGCGTTCTCGCCAAACAAACGGCTAAGGCAGCGGTAGCAAGGCTCGCCGTCCTGATAAGTAAAGACGGTGATTTGCCCTTCCATACGAATTGCTGCCCCGGAAACCAGCGGCACCTTTGCGGCAAAACAGCCAGCATTCAGTTGATTACGTACCGCTACGTTATCCGTACAGTCGAGCACCAGATCGTGTTCAGCAATCAACGCTGCAAGCTCAGCGTCATCAAGCAACGCATTCACCGGCGTAATCGAGATATGGGGATTGATCCGTGCCAGGGCATCACGAGCAGATTCAACCTTCGGTTGCCCGACCGTAGCGTCACTGTGTAGCGTCTGGCGTTGCAGATTCGAGAGCGAAACAGTGTCGAAGTCGAGCAGCGTCAGGTTACCAACACCGGCGCTTGCCAGATACTGCGAGGCTGCGCAGCCGAGTCCACCAAGGCCGACGACCAGCACGCTAGAATCTTTTAACGCTTCCTGACCGTCAAAATCAAAACCACGCAGGATGATTTGCCGGTTGTAGCGCAGCATCTCCTGATCGCTGAGTTCCGCCATTACAGGCCTCCGAATAACGCGTTAAATGGCTCGACTTCCACCCATTCGCCCACTTCCACATTGCCGCGATCGCGTTCCAGCACGATAAAACAGTTGCCGAGGCTAAAGGAGCTAAATATATGTGAGCCCTGATGTCCGGTAGTGGTGACTTCCAGTTCGCCGTTGGCATTGCGTTGCAGCACACCACGCTGGAAATCAAGACGACCAGGCGTTTTCTTGAGGCGAGAAGCCGTGCGTACACGCTGGCGCGTAGGCAGGCCGCTGGCGGTGTTGCCGCTTAATTTTGCCAGTAACGGCTGTACCAGTTGGTAGAATGTCAGCGTTGCTGAAACCGGATTACCCGGCAGGCCGCAGAACCAGCTATTGCCGAGTTTACCGAACGCGAACGGTTTGCCCGGTTTAATCGCCAGCTTCCAGAAGGCAATTTCACCCAGCTCTTCGAGAATAGTTTTGGTGTAATCTGCTTCGCCAACCGAAACACCGCCAGAACTGATCACTACATCCGCCTGGCTGTCGGCTTCAATAAATGCGGCACGCAGGGCATGTGGATCGTCGCGGATAATCCCTAAGTTGATCACCTCGCAACCCAGTTGTTCTAACATCAGGTGTACGGCGAGACGGTTGGTATCGTAGATTTGACCGTCGCCCAGCGGCTGACCTGGCAACTGGAGTTCATCACCGGTGGAAAACAGCGCCACACGCACTTTGCGAATCACCGGAACTTCGGCAATTCCCAGCGAAGCAATCACCGGCAGCTCTGCGGTAGTCAGGCGAGTACCCGCCGGGAAAACAACCGCACCCGCAGAGATATCTTCACCGCGACGACGAATATTTTGCCCGCTACGCACTTCAGCGGTAAAACGCACTCCTGCGTCTGTTTGTTCGGTCTGTTCCTGCATCACCACCGCTTCGCAGCCTTCCGGCACCGGAGCACCGGTCATAATGCGAATACAGGTGCCAGCAGGCCATTCACCATGATACGGCTGACCGGCAAACGATTTGCCAGCAACAGAAAGCGGTTGCCCGGAGGCGATATCGGCTAAGCGAACCGCGTAGCCGTCCATTGCCGAGTTATCAAATCCAGGGACATCGAGCGGCGAAACCACATCGCTCGCCAGAATACGACCAAAACACTGAACCAGTGGCAGCGTTTCCTGGGCAGTCAAAGGGGTAACGCGAGAAAGCATCTCATTAAGCGCGGTGTCGAGCGACATCAAACCGGTGGTAAATTCCATGAAAACACTCCTGCGGGGCAAAATCGAATCCGCCTATTATGTCAGAAAAACGCCACGGACTGTATGCCACCTCGGTCGTAGAGCGGGCTCCTGCCTTTACATGCCATATACATCTTTCTATATTCAAAAATTGAATGAATAATTCATAAAAATTCTGATATTTATAGCAAAGTGGCGAGCCACCCTTAATGGACGAATACTATGGGCAAAGCAGTGATTGCAATTCACGGCGGCGCAGGCGCAATTAGCCGCGCACAGATGAGTCTGCAACAGGAATTACGCTACATTGAGGCACTGTCAGCCATTGTCGAAACCGGACAGAAAATGCTCGAAGCGGGCGCAAGTGCGCTGGATGCAGTGACGGAAGCCGTGCGCTTGCTGGAAGAGTGTCCACTGTTTAACGCTGGAACTGGCGCTGTCTTTACGCGTGATGAAACCCATGAGCTCGACGCCTGCGTGATGGATGGCAACACCCTGAAAGCCGGTGCTGTGGCGGGCGTCAGTCATCTGCGTAATCCGGTTCTTGCCGCCCGTCTGGTGATGGAACAAAGCCCGCATGTGATGATGATAGGTGAGGGCGCAGAAAATTTTGCTTTTGCTCATGGCATGGAGCGCGTCTCGCCGGAGATTTTCTCCACGCCTTTGCGTTATGAACAATTGCTGGCGGCGCGTGAGGAAGGGGAAACGCTCCTTGACCATAGTGGCGCACCGTTGGATGAACAACAGAAAATGGGCACTGTGGGAGCTGTGGCATTGGATCTCCATGGCAATCTGGCGGCTGCCACGTCCACGGGGGGAATGACCAATAAATTACCTGGTCGGGTCGGCGACAGCCCGCTGGTTGGCGCCGGGTGCTACGCCAATAACGCCAACGTGGCAGTTTCTTGTACCGGCACGGGCGAAGTCTTCATTCGCGCGCTGGCGGCGTATGACATTGCCGCGTTGATGGATTACGGCGGATTAAGCCTCGCACAAGCCTGCGAGCGGGTCGTTATGGAAAAACTCCCTGCGCTCGGCGGCAGTGGCGGTCTAATCGCTATCGATCACGAAGGTAACGTCGCGCTACCGTTTAACACCGAGGGAATGTATCGCGCCTGGGGCTACGCAGGCGATACGCCAACCACCGGTATCTATCGTGAAAAAGGGGACACCGTTGCCACACAGTGATGAGCTTGATGCCGGTGATGTGCTGGCGGTTGATAATCTCAATATTGCCTTTATGCAGGACCAGCAAAAAGTGGCAGCGGTTCGCGGTCTCTCTTTTAGCCTGCGACGTGGCGAGACACTGGCGATTGTTGGAGAGTCCGGTTCCGGCAAGTCAGTCACAGCACTGGCGCTGATGCGTCTGCTTGAACAGGCGGGCGGCCTGGTGCAGTGCGACAAAATGGTATTGCGGCGCCGCAGTCGTGAGGTGATTGAGCTTAGTGAGCAGAGTTCCCGGCAAATGCAGCATATACGCGGTGCGGATATGGCGATGATTTTCCAGGAGCCAATGACGTCGCTAAATCCGGTATTTACCGTGGGCGAGCAGATTGCCGAGTCTATCCGTCTGCATCAGAACGCCAGTCGTGAAGAAGCAATGGCGGAGGCGAAACGGATGCTGGATCAGGTTCGCATCCCGGAAGCGCAAACCATTCTTTCGCGTTATCCGCATCAACTCTCCGGTGGGATGCGCCAGCGGGTGATGATTGCCATGGCGCTGTCATGTCGCCCGGCGGTGCTGATAGCCGATGAGCCGACGACCGCACTGGACGTCACCATTCAGGCGCAGATCCTGCAATTAATCAAAGTGTTGCAAAAAGAGATGTCGATGGGCGTCATCTTTATCACTCACGACATGGGCGTGGTGGCGGAGATTGCCGATCGGGTACTGGTGATGTATCAGGGCGAGGCGGTGGAAACGGGCAGCGTCGAACAGATTTTTCATGCGCCACAGCATCCTTATACCCGTGCGCTATTGGCTGCTGTTCCGCAGCTTGGCGCGATGAGAGGGCAAGATTATCCCCGACGTTTCCCGTTGATATCGCTTGAACATCCGACTAAACAGGAACGCCCTGTCGAGCAGAAAACGGTGGTTGATGGCGAACCTGTTTTACAGGTGCGTAATCTGGTCACCCGTTTCCCTTTGCGTAGTGGGTTGTTGAATCGCGTAACGCGGGAAGTGCACGCCGTTGAAAAGGTTAGTTTTGATCTCTGGCCGGGTGAAACGTTGTCGCTGGTGGGCGAGTCTGGCAGCGGTAAATCCACTACCGGGCGGGCGTTGCTGCGCCTGGTCGAATCGCAGGGCGGCGAAATTATCTTTAACGGTCAGCGAATCGATACCTTGTCACCCGGCAAACTTCAGGCATTGCGCCGCGATATTCAGTTTATTTTTCAGGACCCTTACGCTTCGCTGGACCCACGTCAGACGATCGGTGATTCGATCATAGAACCGCTGCGTGTTCATGGGTTATTGCAGGGTAAAGACGCTGCTGCACGCGTTGCGTGGCTACTGGAACGCGTTGGTCTGTTACCCGAACATGCGTGGCGCTACCCGCATGAGTTTTCCGGCGGTCAGCGTCAGCGTATCTGTATTGCCCGTGCGCTTGCGTTGAATCCCAAAGTCATTATTGCCGATGAAGCCGTGTCGGCGCTGGATGTTTCTATTCGCGGGCAGATTATCAACTTGTTGCTCGATCTCCAGCGTGATTTCGGTATTGCATATCTGTTTATCTCCCACGATATGGCGGTCGTGGAGCGGATCAGCCATCGTGTAGCGGTGATGTATCTCGGGCAAATTGTCGAAATAGGCCCCCGGCGCGCGATCTTTGAAAATCCGCAGCACCCTTATACGCGTAAATTACTGGCGGCAGTTCCGGTTGCTGAACCATCCCGACTGCGGCCACAGCGCGTACTGCTATCGGACGATCTTCCCAGCAATATTTATCAGCGTGGCGAAGAGGTTGCAGCCGTCTCGTTGCAATGCGTCGGGCCGGGGCATTACGTCGCACAACCACAATCAGAATACGCATTCATGCGTAGATAACATTCAGGCGGAGAATCAAATGGCAAGAGCTGTACACCGTAGTGGGTTAGTGGCGCTGGGTATTGTCACAGCGTTGATGGCATCTTGTGCATTCGCTGCCAAAGATGTGGTTGTGGCGGTGGGATCGAACTTCACCACCCTCGACCCGTATGACGCGAATGACACGTTGTCACAGGCCGTGGCGAAATCGTTTTACCAGGGACTGTTCGGTCTGGATAAAGAGATGAAGCTGAAAAACGTGCTGGCGGAGAGTTATACCGTCTCCGGCGACGGCCTCACTTATACCGTGAAATTGCGTGAAGGGATTAAGTTCCAGGATGGCACCGACTTCAATGCGGCGGCGGTAAAAGCGAATCTGGACAGAGCCAGTGACCCTGCGAATCATCTTAAACGCTATAACCTGTACAAGAATATTGCCAAAACTGAAGCGGTCGACCCGACAACGGTGAAGATTACGCTTAAGCAGCCGTTCTCAGCGTTTATTAATATTCTTGCCCATCCGGCGACAGCGATGATTTCTCCGGCGGCGCTGGAAAAATATGGCAAGGAGATTGGTTTTCATCCGGTGGGAACCGGGCCGTATGAACTGGATACCTGGAATCAGACCGATTTTGTGAAGGTCAAAAAATTCACTGGTTACTGGCAGTCGGGACTGCCCAAACTGGACAGCATTACCTGGCGTCCGGTGGCGGATAACAACACCCGTGCGGCCATGCTGCAAACCGGTGAAGCGCAGTTTGCTTTCCCCATTCCCTACGAGCAGGCCGCGCTGCTGGAGAAAAACAAAAATATCGAGCTGATGGCCAGTCCGTCGATTATGCAGCGTTATATCAGTATGAATGTGACGCAAAAGCCATTCGATAACCCGAAGGTACGTGAGGCGCTGAATTATGCCATCAACCGTCCGGCGCTGGTGAAAGTCGCGTTTGCGGGATATGCAACGCCCGCCACTGGCGTGGTGCCGCCGAGTATCGCCTACGCGCAAAGTTACCAACCGTGGCCTTACGATCCGGCAAAAGCGCGCGCATTACTCAAAGAGGCGGGATATCCCAACGGTTTCAGTACCACGCTGTGGTCGTCGCATAACCACAGCACCGCGCAGAAAGTGCTGCAATTTACCCAGCAGCAGTTAGCGCAGGTAGGGATTAAAGCCCAGGTGACGGCGATGGATGCCGGACAGCGGGCGGCAGAAGTAGAAGGTAAAGGGCAAAAAGAGAGTGGCGTGCGACTGTTCTATACCGGCTGGTCGGCTTCGACCGGCGAAGCTGACTGGGCGTTATCGCCGCTGTTTGCGTCACAGAACTGGCCACCGACGCTGTTTAATACTGCGTTTTACAGCAATAAACAGGTAGATGACTACCTGGCTCAGGCACTGAAAACTAACGATCCGGCGGAAAAGACCCGCTTGTATAAGGCGGCGCAGGATATCATCTGGCAAGAGTCGCCGTGGGTTCCGCTGGTGGTCGAAAAACTGGTGTCGGCACACAGTAAAAATCTGACCGGTTTTTGGATCATGCCAGACACCGGCTTCAGCTTTGAAGATGCGGACTTGCAATAAGCAACGCAGGGAGTGGAATGCTTAATTACGTTATAAAACGCTTACTGGGGTTGATTCCGACGCTGTTTATCGTCTCGGTGCTGGTGTTTTTATTTGTCCATATGCTGCCCGGCGATCCGGCGCGATTGATTGCCGGGCCCGAAGCTGATGCTCAGGTCATCGAACTGGTGCGTCAGCAACTGGGGTTGGATCAGCCGCTGTATCACCAGTTCTGGCACTATATCAGCAATGCCGTGCAGGGAGATTTTGGCCTGTCGATGGTCTCGCGTCGTCCGGTTGCCGATGAGATTGCCAGCCGCTTCATGCCAACGCTGTGGCTGACCATAACCAGTATGGCCTGGGCGGTGATATTTGGTATGGCGGCGGGGATTGTTGCCGCCGTCTGGCGTAACCGCTGGCCAGATCGCTTGAGTATGACCATCGCGGTGTCGGGGATCTCCTTCCCGGCATTTGCCCTGGGGATGCTTTTGATTCAGGTTTTTTCCGTTGAGCTGGGTTGGCTGCCGACTGTCGGTGCGGATAGTTGGCAGCACTACATTTTACCCTCCCTGACGCTCGGCGCGGCAGTGGCAGCCGTGATGGCGCGCTTTACCCGCGCGTCGTTTGTCGACGTATTAAGCGAAGATTATATGCGTACCGCGAGGGCGAAAGGGGTGAGCGAAACCTGGGTTGTCCTCAAACATGGGCTACGCAACGCGATGATTCCGGTAGTGACCATGATGGGCTTACAGTTTGGCTTTTTGCTCGGTGGGTCCATCGTGGTGGAGAAAGTCTTCAACTGGCCCGGACTTGGGCGCTTACTCGTTGACTCCGTAGAAATGCGCGATTACCCGGTGATTCAGGCGGAAATTCTGCTTTTCTCGCTGGAATTTATTCTTATCAACTTAGTGGTGGACGTGCTTTATGCCGCCATTAACCCGGCTATCAGGTACAAGTAAGGATGCGATTATTTAACTGGCGTCGTCAGGCGGTGTTAAACGCCATGCCACTGGTAAAACCTGATCAGGTGCGTACTCCGTGGCATGAGTTCTGGCGACGTTTTCGCCGTCAGCATATGGCGATGACCGCCGTATTGTTCGTTATTTTATTGATTGTGGTGGCCATTTTTGCTCGCTGGATCGCCCCCTATGACGCCGAAAATTATTTCGATTATGACAATCTGAATAACGGACCTTCTTTGCAGCACTGGTTTGGCGTCGATTCACTGGGGCGCGACATTTTCAGCCGTGTCCTGGTTGGTGCACAAATCTCGCTGGCGGCGGGTGTGTTTGCGGTGTTTATCGGTGCGGCGATTGGGACGTTGCTGGGTTTGCTGGCTGGATATTATGAAGGCTGGTGGGATCGGCTGATCATGCGTATTTGTGATGTGCTGTTTGCTTTCCCTGGCATTTTGCTGGCTATTGCTGTTGTTGCGGTGCTGGGAAGCGGCATTGCTAACGTGATTATCGCCGTCGCTATCTTTTCTATTCCGGCGTTTGCCCGACTGGTGCGCGGCAACACGCTGGTGTTAAAACAGCAAACCTTTATTGAATCAGCGCGCAGTATTGGTGCCAGCGATATGACGATTTTGTTGCGCCACATCTTACCGGGGACAGTCTCTTCCATCGTCGTGTTTTTCACCATGCGCATTGGCACCTCGATTATCTCCGCCGCCAGTCTGTCGTTTCTCGGCCTGGGAGCGCAGCCGCCGACCCCGGAGTGGGGAGCGATGCTCAACGAAGCGAGAGCGGATATGGTTATCGCGCCGCATGTGGCGGTTTTTCCGGCACTGGCTATTTTCCTGACCGTGTTGGCGTTCAACTTGCTGGGTGATGGTTTGCGTGATGCGCTGGACCCCAAAATTAAAGGATAGTCACGGTTGAATATTGCTTGAAAGGGTAATGACCTCAGAGGAAATTATTGCCTTAAGCAAGTGTTGTAACTTTCTTCTAATTTTGTAGAATCGGGTAATTTGGTTAAAAAGCCGTTGCGAGGGACTATTTATGCAGCGGCACAGCGTACTGACAGTTATTTTGTTAAATGTATTAACATGCTGAGTTTATACGAAAAGATAAAGATAAGGCTGATAATTTTATTTTTATTGGCTGCGCTGTCATTTATTGTTCTTTTTTTCATCATTAACTATCAACTGGTATCGGAGCGTGCGGTAAAACGTGCCGATAGCCGCTTTGAACTTATTCAAAAAAACGTTGGCTATTTCTTTAAAGATATTGAACGTTCCGCTCTGACGTTAAAGGACTCACTCTATTTATTGAAAAACAGTGAGGAGATTAAACGTGCCGTCATCCTGAAAATGGAAATGATGCCATTTTTAGACTCAGTGGGGCTGGTACTGGATAATAATAAATATTATCTATTTTCGCGGCGGACGAATGATAAAATCGGTGTTTATCATCAGGAAAAGGTAAATGCCCCCCTTGTTGATGAAGCAGGACGCGTCATCTTTGCCGATTTTAATCCGTCGCAGCGCCCGTGGTCAGTAGCTTCGGATGGCTCTGACAGTAGCTGGAATCCGGCATATAATTGCTTTGATCGTCCGGGGAAAAAATGTATTTCTTTTACGCTGCGAATTAACGGCAAAGACCGTGATTTGCTGGCTATTGATAAAATTCATGTCGATTTAAACTGGCGATATCTGAACGAATACCTTGATCATATCAGCGCAACTGATGAAGTCTTGTTTCTGAAACAAGGTTATGAAATCATTGCCAAGAACCAACTCGCCCGTGAAAAATTGATTATTTATAATAGCGAAGATAATTATAATATTATTGATTCTGTCGATACGGAGTATATAGCAAAAACATCGCGCGTACCCAATAACTCGCTATTCGAAATCTATTTTTATTATCCTACGGGGAAACTATTTAACGCGTCAGATAAACTCTTTTATTTGCCGTTTGCTTTCATTATTGTCGTATTGCTGGCGCTTTACTTAATGACGACCCGTGTGTTCCGTCGCCAATTTTCAGAAATGACAACGCTGGTCAATACGCTGGAGTTTTTACCTGACTCTGCGGATCAAATGCAGGCACTGAAAATTCGTGACGGCGATGCGAAAGAGATTATCAGCATCAAAAATTCGATCGCGGAAATGAAAGATGCTGAAGTTGAGCGTTCAAATAAATTGCTCTCACTGATCTCCTACGATCAGGAAAGCGGTTTTATCAAAAATATGGCGATTATTGAGTCAAACAATAATCAGTATCTGGCCGCCGGGATCATCAAACTGTGCGGACTGGAAGCCGTCGAAGCCGTGTTTGGTGTCGAGGAACGCAACAAAATTGTCAGGAAGCTGTGTCAGCGAATTGCCGAGAAATATGCACAATGCTGCGATATCGTGACATTTAATGCCGATCTCTATTTATTATTGTGTCGGGAAAATATACAGACTTTTACCCGTAAGATCGCGATGATAAACGATTTCGACAGTAGCTTTGGCTACCGCAACCTGCGTATACACAAATCTGCCATTTGTGAACCTCTGAAGGGCGAAAATGCCTGGAGCTATGCAGAAAAACTGAAGCTGGCGATTTCCAGCATCCGTGACCATATGTTCTCTGAGTTTATTTTCTGTGATGATGCGAAACTCAGCGAAATTGAAGAGAATATCTGGATTGCGCGCAATATCCGTCACGCCATGGAAAAAGGCGAGCTATTCCTGGTTTATCAACCGATTGTTGATATTAACACCCGCGACATTCTGGGCGCTGAGGCGCTGTGTCGCTGGGTTTCTGCGGAGCGGGGGATCATCTCGCCGCTGAAGTTTATTGCTATCGCGGAAGATATCGGTTTTATCAATGAACTGGGTTACCAAATTATTAAAACGGCGATGGCTGAATTCCGCCATTTTAGCCAGCGTGTGCTCCTGAAACAGGATTTCTTACTGCATATTAATGTTTCGCCCTGGCAGTTAAACGAACCACATTTTCATGAGCGTTTTATCGCCATCATGAAAGAACATGAACTGACAGCGAAAAGTCTCTGTATTGAGATCACTGAAACTGTGATCGAGCGAATTAGTGAACATTTTTATCTCAATATTGAACAATTGCGTAAACAAGGGGTACGAATATCGATTGATGACTTTGGTACAGGTTTGTCAAACCTGAAACGTTTTTATGAAATTAATCCTGATAGCATAAAAGTGGACTCGCAATTTACCGGCGATATTTTCGGCACTGCGGGCAAAATTTTGCGCATTATCTTCGATCTGGCACGCTATAACCGGATCCCGGTGATTGCAGAAGGTGTTGAGAGCGAAGAGGTTGCGCGTGAATTAATCAAATTAGGGTGTATTCAGGCCCAGGGGTATCTGTACCAGAAGCCGTTGCCATTCTCTGCCTGGGACAAAAATGGGAAGTTAGTAAAAGAGTAGTTTAGGTATGTCCAGAATCAATAAATTCGTACTTACAGTCAGTCTGCTGATTTTTATCATGATTTCAGCGGTTGCCTGCGGGATCTATACCCAGATGGTAAAAGAACGGGTGTATGGCCTGAAACAGTCCGTTATTGATACTGCTTTTGCGGTGGCAAATATTGCTGAATATCGGCGTAGTGTGGCAATTGATCTCATTAACACGCTTAACCCGACTGAAGAAGAATTGCTGGCTGGCTTGCGCACAGCTTACGCTGACTCGGTTTCACCTTCTTATTTGTATGATGTTGGTCCTTATCTGATTTCCAGTGATGAGTGTATTCAGATTAAGGAGTATGAAAACAATTATTGTGCAGATATTATGCAGGTTGTTAAGTATCGGCATGTTAAAAATACGGGGTTCATCTCTTTTGACGGCAAAACCTTCGTCTATTATCTCTATCCGGTTACTCACAATCGCAGTTTGATATTTTTGCTTGGGCTGGAACGATTTTCGTTACTGTCAAAGTCACTGGCAATGGATAGCGAGAACCTGATGTTCTCACTGTTTAAGAACGGCAAACCAGTTACCGGTGATGAATATAATGCCAAAAATGCCATCTTCACCGTTTCGGAAGCGATGGAGCATTTCTCCTATTTGTCGACCGGATTGTACGTATTTGCTTATAAAAAAGACGTTTATTTGCAGGTATGTACGCTGATTATTTTCTTTGCTGCCCTGGTGGCAGTTATTTCAGGCACAAGTTGCCTTTATCTGATACGCAGAGTGATTAATCGTGGCATTGTTGAGAAAGAAGCCATTATTAATAACCATTTTGATCGCGTTCTGGACGGTGGGCTTTTCTTTTCAGCGGCGGATGTCAAAAAACTCTACAGCATGTATAACTCGGCGTTTCTTGACGATCTGACCAAAGCAATGGGCAGAAAATCCTTTGACGAAGACTTAAAAGCCTTACCGGAAAAAGGCGGTTATTTATGCCTGTTTGACGTCGATAAATTCAAAAATATTAACGACACCTTCGGTCATTTGTTGGGCGATGAAGTGTTGATGAAGGTAGTGAAAATCCTTAAATCACAAATCCCGGTGGATAAAGGTAAAGTCTACCGCTTTGGCGGCGACGAATTTGCGATAATTTATACTGGCGGAACCCTGGATGAGTTGCTATCGATTTTAAAAGATATTGTCAATTTCCAGGTGGGGAGTATTAATTTAAGCACCAGTATCGGCGTGGCGCATTCAAATGAATGTACTACCGTTGAACGACTGAAAATGTTGGCGGATGAGCGGCTGTATAAGAGTAAGAAAAACGGCAGGGCACAGATTAGCTGGCAGTAATTTTTATTAACGAACCGGGCAAATGATTTTGCCCGGCCTGAATTAATTAAACCCGGCTACCCCACAAATCGTACTCGTCGGCGTGCTCGACTTTCACACGCAGGATATCGCCCGGCTTAACGTTGGTTTCACCATTGAGATAAACTGCGCCGTCGATTTCCGGAGCGTCTGCCATGCTGCGGCCGATTGCGCCTTCTTCGTCTACTTCATCGACGATCACCAGAATTTCACGGCCCACTTTTTCTTGCAGGCGCTCGGCAGAAATCTGCTGTTGCAGTTGCATGAAGCGATTCCAGCGTTCTTCTTTCACTTCTTCCGGCACTTGATCTGGCAGAGCATTGGCATCAGCGCCTTCAACCGGGCTGTATTTAAAGCAGCCAACGCGATCCAGACGTGCTTCTTTCAGGAAGTCGAGCAGCATCTGGAAATCTTCTTCCGTCTCGCCAGGGAAGCCGACAATAAAGGTTGAACGCAGGGTCAGTTCCGGGCAAATTTCGCGCCACTGTTTAATGCGCGCCAGTTGGCGATCTACAGAACCCGGACGCTTCATCAGTTTGAGAATTCGCGGGCTGGCGTGCTGCAACGGAATGTCCAGATACGGCAGGATTTTGCCTTCAGCCATCAGCGGGATAACGTCATCTACATGCGGGTAAGGGTAAACGTAGTGCAGACGTGTCCAGATCCCCAGTTTTGATAACTGTTCGCACAGGCTGACCATACTGGTTTTTACCGGCTCGCCGTTGTGGAAGCCTGTACGGTGTTTAACATCAACGCCATACGCGGAAGTATCCTGGGAGATCACCAGAATCTCTTTAACGCCTGCATCTACCAGGCGTTTCGCTTCGCTTAACACTTCGCCAATCGGACGGCTCACCAGATCGCCGCGCATAGACGGAATAATGCAGAAGGTGCAGCGGTGGTTACAGCCTTCGGAAATCTTCAGATAGGCGTAATGACGTGGCGTCAGCTTAACGCCTTGCTCCGGCACCAGGCTCAGGAATGGGTTGTGTTTCGGTTTTGGCACGTAGTGATGAACGTGCTCCAGAACCTGCTCATAGCTATGAGGGCCGGTGATTTCCAGCACTTTTGGGTGGACTTCGCGGATCTGATCTTCTTTCGCCCCCAGACAACCGGTCACTATTACCTTGCCGTTTTCATTCAACGCTTCACCAATGGCTTCCAGTGATTCTTGCACCGCACTGTCAATAAAACCGCAGGTGTTGACGATCACCATGTCTGCGTCGTCGTAGCTCGGTACTACGTCATAACCTTCAGTGCGCAGTTCGGTCAGGATACGCTCTGAATCGACGAGGTTTTTCGGACAGCCGAGGGAAACAAAGCCGATTTTCGGCTGGGGAGTTACTTTGCTCATAGCTTAAAAAATATTCAGTTACAGGAAAGGTCAGGGCAGGGATTCTACAGAGTTCTGGATAAAATTTGTATCGTAATCTGGTCAACAGGCGAGGAAAACGCCCCAACTATCGGGGCGTAAATGGTTATCAGGCTACTGGGGTTTCAGTTAGCGCCTTTGCAGGCTGGTTGCTGGATTTGTCCCGCAGCGTAAAGACCGAAATAAGCGTGAAGCAACCGGCAATCGCCCCCAGGATGAGATAGGTTTCAGCAAAGCCAATGGTGTCATACAGATAGCCAGCAATGGGTGAATAGATTGCCGTGGCGATGGATGCCACAAAAAGCACCAGCAGGTAGACCGTCGAAGAGAGTTTGTGATCAAAGTTAGCCGCGATAAATTTAAACACAGACACCAGGATCAGTGGTTTTTCGATGGCATGCATCATTTTAACGGCCGCAATCCACACCGGTCCCAGTTGGATAGCAGAACCGGCAATGCGTAACGACATAATGGTTCCGGCAATCACTAATGCCCATTTTGCGCCAGTGCGGTTAACAAACCACGGCATCAGACAGAGAAATAGGGTTTCTCCGCAGACCTGGACAGAAGCCAAAATCCCGTACCAGCGATTGCCTTCTTCTGGCGTCGGAAATTGCAGCGAAAAATATTGTGCGAATTGTTGATCGTAGGTGTCATAAATTTGCGTTACGAACAGAGTGAACATCAATAAAAACCAGAACTGACTATTTTTCGCCAGTTCAAGCGCATGGATAGCTTTCAGCGAATTAGTTTTTTCAATTTCGGCCTCGGTAAGTTCGATTTTGGTAAACATAAAGCAGATTGCGGCGACCACAATGGCACAGCTTGCCAGCCAGAAAGAGAGATTAGGGTTGGTATCAATGTATTTACCCACAATCCACGCGGCGGCGGCCCATCCCAGAGAGCCCCACATTCTTACGCGACCATATTCAAAATGATAACGACGCGAAACTTTATCTATCCAGGAATCCAGAACGCCACAACCAGAATTAAAAATTATCCCCAGGTAAACGCCACCCAAAACAGCGCCCAGCCAGAAGTTATGAACCAGAAGCGGGGCATACACATAAATAAAGAATGGGCCTACGGGAAGTAATAATGCGACGAGGATCCAGATGAGTTGTTTCTTAAGACCAAATTTATCGGAGATGAAACCGAAGAACGGTTGCATTAATAACGCAATGAAAGCATTAACGGAATAAAGTAATCCTGTGCGTGTGGCGGTAATTTCCAGATGCTGTGTCGTCCATATGACAAAAAATGCCATCGTTGCCGACCAGGCAAAGAGGTACAGGAAATCGAAAATACTGAGCAAAATATAATTACGTTTACCGGGCAATAACATAGCCATATCCTCAATCACTGGCGTTGGGTCATTTACCGTTGGCACAGGCATTCACTGTGCTTACTGGTTATTGTTTTGGTATGCATCTCCGGAAAATGTCATACGTTAACAATTTCATTTTTACTCTGACCCTGAGTGCGATGATTAGGCAATGTGTTAAATGAATGTTTGCGATTTGCATCACAATTATTGCTGGTAATAAAAAAGATTTAGCGAAATAGATCACTAAATCTTTTTATGAGAACGTATTACTTTTATGCCTTGCGTGTTAGCTCATCCGCCAGTGTGCGAAGGTGTTCAGCAATATTCATCAGATCAGTCTGTGGTGAGTGCAGAGGGCCAGCAGAGTTACGCACGACCAGGCGACTGGGAAGGATGGTTGAAGAGCGGAGCATCGCGTGTTCATCGTCCGGTTGTAAAATTTGTTGAACGGCAATTTTCCCTTGTAAATCGAAGTCGATTGCGACGGTCGTCAGTGAAGGTTCAAAAAACGCACTCTCATAGGTGTCGTCATAGCCTATGACAGAAATATCTTGCGGGATTTTACGTTTTTGTTGATGTAAGGCGCTTAACGCCCCCAATGCCATCTGATCATTGGCGATCAGAAGAGCGGTCGCCTGTGGCGTTTCACGTAGCATCTGTAACGTCGCCAGATAGCCGCTTTGAGCGTCCCAACTACCGTAATGAATGGCCAGCGGCGTCAGTTGAAGTGAGGCGAGAGTATCGCGCCAGGTATTGAGTCGTAGCCGCGCCGGTACTGAGTTTTCTGGGCCAGAGATCAGGCAAAATTGACGATGCCCCAAATCGTAAAGATATTTCACGCTGGCGCGTGCACCTTCTGCAGGATTAAAAGTGACGTTAAACACCGGGCTATAAGGGTCCACGTCGAGAAACAGACACAACACATCGCTGTTTTCAGCAACCAGAGTTTCAGCCAATGCCGTTTCCAGCGGTGCGTTGATAATAATCTTTGTTACCCGTTGTGCTTTTAAGTCATTAATTGCAGCCTGAATACCTTTAATATCAACATCATCGATCATGGATATCAGCACCTGATATCCCTGTTCTCCGGCATATTTTTTCACTGCTGCCGCAATTTGCGAGGGGGCATGTAGGGCGAGCGAAGTTGTAACCAGCCCGATCGTTTTGCTCTCTTTCCCTACCAACTGTTGAGCTACGCGATTTGGAACGTATTTAAGTTCAGCAATGGCTTGCTCAATTTTTTGACGTGTTTTGGCAGACACGTTCGCTGAATTGTTAAGCACCCGCGACACTGTCTGATAAGAAACATTGGCATGACGAGCAACATCGGCAAGGGTTGCAGCTTTGGTTTTCATATTCGCCCCGGCTAAAAGATTTGTCACAGTATACCGCAGTGAATGTCATACGTATCACGCTCACCTGTCTCAGTGCCGGTAAGCTGACCCATCGAACCTGTTTGCAGGGAAAAACGCGTACTTGATCACATTCCTGCCGGACATTCCTTGCATAACGAAGCAATTAATTACTAGATGACAGTATTGTGAACGAATAACATTTTTTGTCTGTTTAAAACAATTCAGGAGTCAGCATGGACAAGCACCCACCGATCATCCCCAGAGCCCCATGGTTACTTCATGGTGCTGATTACAACCCGGAGCAATGGTTACATGTCCCCGGGATTCTGGAGAAAGATATCGCCATGATGCAACAGGCTGGTTGTAACACCATGTCGGTGGGTATTTTTAGCTGGTCAATGCTGGAACCCACAGAGGGGGAATATTGCTTTAACTGGCTGGATGAGGTGCTGGATAAACTTCATGCTGGTGGGATCTCTGTCTTCCTCGCAACACCAAGCGGAGCCAAACCTGCCTGGCTTGCTGCACGTTATCCAGAGGTTCTGAGAGTTAGCGCCTCACGCGAGAAAATGCTTCACGGCGGTCGCCATAATCACTGCCTTTCTTCTCCCGTGTATAAAGAGAAAGTGACGCAAATTAACCGTAAGCTGGCGCAGCGATACGCAAATCATCCGGCGGTTCTGGGATGGCATATCAGTAATGAGTATGGCGGAGAGTGTCATTGTAATGGATGCCAACAGGCGTTTCGCCGTTGGTTGCAGACTCGTTACACCACTCTTGAGGCGCTTAATCAGGCATGGTGGACTGGCTTCTGGAGCCATACATACAGTGACTGGTCACAAATTGAATCTCCTTCCCCATTAGGTGAGATGTCTAACCACGGTTTGAATCTTGACTGGCGGCGCTTTGTCACATCGCAGGTAAAAGAGTTCTATCAAATGGAGATTGCGCCGTTAAAAGCAGAACGCCCCGATTTACCTGCGACGACCAATTTTATGTGGTATTTCAATGACTACAACTACTGGGCATTAGCTGAAGTGGTTGATTTTGTGAGTTGGGATAGCTATCCCATGTGGCATAAACAGGAAGATGAACGCGCCGTTGCTTGTAAAACAGCGATGTATCACGACCTGATGCGTACTTTAAAAAATAAACCGTTTATTCTGATGGAATCCACGCCCAGCCAGACAAGCTGGCAGCCAACCAGCAAATTGAAAAAGCCGGGAATGAATATTCTTTCTTCCTTACAGGCCGTCGCTCACGGCGCAGACGGCGTGCATTATTTTCAGTGGCGTAAGAGTCGTGGCGCCGTGGAGAAGTTTCATGGTGCGGTGGTTGATCACGTCGGTCATCTGGAGACGCGTACCGGGCGCGAAGTCATACAACTGGGGCAACGGCTGGCTCATCTTAAACAATTGGTCGGAACGAAAACCCAGGCAAAAGTTGCCATTATTTTCGACTGGGAAAACCGCTGGGCGGTCAACGATGCTGCCGGGCCGCGCAATTGCGGTATCCACTACGAGCAAACGGTAGTGGAGCATTACCGACCTTTCTGGGAGCAGGGCGTGGCGGTCGATATTATCAATGCTGATTGTGATCTTACGGGTTATCAGTTAGTTATTGCCCCAATGCTCTATATGGTTCGCGATGGATTTGCTGCTCGTGCTCGCGCCTATGTTGAAGCTGGTGGCAATTTTGTCACCACTTACTGGTCCGGGATTGTCAATGAAACCGATTTATGTCATCTGGGTGGATTCCCTGGCCCGTTGCGTGACCTGATGGGTGTGTGGGCTGAAGAGATTGATAGCCTTAATGATTATCAGCATAACGAAGTTATCTGCGAGCCGAATGCGTATGGACTGCAGGGGCAATGGCAGGCACGGGAATTATGTGCGGTTATTCACGCCGAAGGTGCACAGGTTCTGGCGCGCTATGGTGAGGATTTTTATGCGGGTACACCTGCGTTAACAGTAAATCACGTCGGACAAGGTCGAGCTTTCTATGTGGCTTCGCGTAATGATGCGTCATTTCATCAAGCGTTTGCCGCGATGTTGATCAACACACTTCATCTCCCAAAAGCACTTGCTACTGAACTTCCTGCTGGCGTTATTGCAACGCGTCGGACAGACGGCGAGCAGGAATGGGTTTTTGTACAAAATTACACTGCTCATGTACAAAATGTTGTGCTTCCTGGAGCGTGGCGAGTGACGGAAACAGGCAAGGCTTGTTCACAAGCATTAGAACTGGCGCCGTGGGGATGTGAGGTACTGGAAAGAGAAATAATGTAAATTCTTATTAATAAGATGTGAAGTATTGATCCCTGACAGCATTTTGTACAAAAAGTAGCCATACTATTTAATTGCACAAAGGCTGCAAAGAGGAGGATCGAAGTATGTTCGTTGACAGACAGCGAAGCGATCTACTTAACCGGTTGATCGATGCAAGAGTTGACCTCGCCGCATACGTGCAACTGAGGAAGGCCAAAGGATACATGTCCGTCAGCGAAAGCAATCATCTACGAGATAACTTTTTTAAACTGAATCGCGAACTGCACGATAAATCGCTGCGGTTGAATCTTCATCTGGATCAGGAAGAGTGGAGTGCTCTTCATCATGCTGAAGAAGCATTAGCGACAGCCGCAGTATGTTTGATGAGCGGGCATCATGATTGCCCGACTGTTATTACCGTCAACGCCGATAAGCTTGAAAATTGTCTGATGAGCTTAACGCTGAGTATCCAGAGCCTTGAACAGCACACCATGCTTGAGCAGGCCTGAAAACTAAGGGGGAGAAAGCGTCTCCCCCTTCATGTTTAAGTTTTTGTAAAAATGAATTTGTCATCTCCTCCACTGACTACGCTTTAAGCCAGAGTCAATCCGGAGGCGTTATGCATCGACAATCCCTTTTCCTTGTGCCCTTTTTCTGTGTTTCTTCCGCTCTCTGGGCGGCTCCTGCGCCGGTAAATGTCGAAGTACTGCAAGACAAACTCGATCATCCGTGGGCGCTGGCCTTTTTACCTGATAATCATGGCATGTTAATCACCCTGCGCGGTGGCGAGTTGCGTCACTGGCAAGCAGGAAAAGGATTATCTGCGCCGCTTGCCGGTGTGCCGAACGTCTGGGCGCATGGACAGGGAGGCTTGCTGGATGTGGCATTAGCGCCTGATTTTGCCCAGTCGCGCCGCATCTGGTTAAGTTATTCCGAAGTTGGCGATGATGGCAAAGCCGGAACTGCCGTGGGTTATGGTCGCTTAAGTGATGATCTCTCAAAAGTGACCGACTTCCGCACCGTTTTTCGCCAGACACCAAAACTTTCTACCGGCAACCATTTTGGCGGGCGGCTGGTCTTCGACGGTAAAGGTTATCTTTTTATTGGTCTGGGAGAAAACAATCAGCGCCCGACAGCGCAGGATCTGGATAAATTGCAGGGTAAATTAGTGCGTCTGACTGACCATGGCGAGATCCCGGATGATAATCCTTTTGCCAGGGAATCCGGTGCGCGCGTAGAGATCTGGTCTTATGGCATTCGTAACCCGCAAGGAATGGCGATGAACCCGTGGAGTAATGCACTGTGGCTGAATGAACATGGCCCGCGTGGCGGCGATGAAATAAATATCCCGCAAAAAGGCAAAAACTACGGCTGGCCGTTGGCTACCTGGGGCATTAATTACTCAGGTTTTAAAATACCGGAAGCGAAAGGGGAAATCGTCGCCGGAACCGAGCAACCGGTTTTTTACTGGAAGGACTCACCAGCGGTGAGCGGCATGACCTTCTATAACAGCGACAAATTCCCCCAGTGGCAGCAAAAATTATTTATTGGTGCGCTGAAAGATAAAGATGTCATCGTGATGAGCGTCAACGGCGATAAAGTGACAGAAGATGGTCGTATTTTAACGGACAGAGGGCAGCGAATTCGTGATGTTCGCACTGGACCCGACGGTTATTTATACGTTCTCACCGACGAGTCCAACGGGGAATTACTCAAAGTTAGCCCACGCAATTAGCTAACGGGGATCATCACCACTTTACGCACTGCGGGGCGTTCGGTGAGTTGCTGATACCAGCGTTGCAGATTCGGACGCGGTGTCCAGGTCAGGCCAACGTTAAACAAATTGTAGATAAACGGTGCGATAGCAATATCGCCCACACCAAACTCGTCGCCAGAAAACCATTTTACTTTTGCCAGTTCCGCATCAAGTAGAGCAAACAGGGCATCGCACTCTTTGCAGCTGGCATCAATGGCGGCCTGATCACGTTCTTCCGGTGGCGTTCTGACTAACCCCATCAGGATCCCACGATGGGCATTGCTGAGCGTCTGGTTTGCCCAGTCCATCCACTTTTCGGCTTCTGCGCGACGTGCCGGCGAGTCGATCCACAGACGTTTTTGCCCGTACTGTGCAGCCAGGTAGCGGACAATGGCATTTGATTCCCAAAGAATTAAGTCACTTTCGTCGTCACGCAACAGCGGCACCAGCCCGTTGGGATTCATCGCCAGAAAATCGGCGTCATGGTTTACCCCAAACTCACGACCCGCCAAAATTTGCTCATAAGGCAGTTCCAGTTCTTCGAGCGTCAGCAACACTTTTTTAACGTTGGTTGAATTATTCCGACCCCACAGCGTAATCATACTCACCCCTTTTCCGACAGGCAGCCACAGGCTGAACAGGACTCCGATGGTGAAGTAAAGTTAACTTTTAAGCAACAGCGAGTAAAAAAATGACGCCAGAAGCAGCGAAGCGGCAGGATATTGCATAAACTTTAAAAACTTTACCAACTTACGGTTTCTTTAAACTTGTGTGTGCGTTATTAATCACCGAACTTATCATACGGCGATATAACGTATTTTTTTTGAATGGATACTCGGGTGGCATTTATGACGCAATACTCCTCTTTCCTTCGTGGTCTTGCAGCGGGTTCTGCATTTTTATTCCTTTTTGCCCCAACGACATTCGCGGCGGAACAAACCGTTGACGCGCCGAGCGTGGATGCGCGTGCATGGATTTTAATGGATTACGCCAGCGGTAAAGTGCTGGCAGAAGGCAATGCGGATGAGAAACTGGATCCCGCGAGCCTGACCAAAATAATGACCAGCTATGTGGTTGGACAGGCGCTTAAGGCTGATAAGATCAAACTCACCGATATGGTGACGGTCGGTAAAGATGCCTGGGCGACGGGAAACCCGGCACTGCGCGGTTCGTCGGTGATGTTCCTCAAACCGGGCGATCAGGTTTCGGTGGCAGATTTGAACAAAGGTGTGATTATCCAGTCCGGTAATGACGCCTGTATTGCACTGGCCGATTACGTTGCCGGGAGCCAGGAGTCATTTATTGGTTTGATGAATGGTTATGCCAAAAAACTGGGCCTGACCAACACTACCTTCCAGACTGTGCACGGTCTGGATGCGCCGGGGCAATTCAGTACCGCGCGCGATATGGCATTGCTGGGTAAAGCGTTAATCCACGATGTGCCGGAAGAGTACGCCATTCATAAAGAGAAAGAGTTTACCTTTAACAAAATTCGCCAACCAAACCGTAACCGTCTGCTGTGGAGCAGCAACGTTAACGTTGATGGTATGAAGACCGGAACCACGGCAGGTGCGGGATACAATCTGGTCGCTTCTGCTACTCAGGGTGATATGCGTTTGATCTCCGTGGTGCTGGGGGCAAAAACTGACCGCATCCGTTTTAATGAGTCTGAGAAATTACTGACCTGGGGCTTCCGCTTTTTTGAAACCGTGACGCCAATTAAACATGATGCCACCTTTGTGACTCAGCGCGTCTGGTTCGGTGATAAGAGCGAAGTGAATCTCGGCGCAGGCGAAGGGGGATCAGTGACCATCCCACGTGGGCAACTGAAAAACCTGAAAGCGAGTTATACGTTAACGGAACCGCAGCTCACCGCGCCGCTGAAAAAAGGTCAGGTTGTCGGCACCATTGATTTCCAGCTTAACGGTAAATCTATTGAACAGCGTCCGCTGATCGTGATGGAAAATGTGGAAGAGGGCGGGTTCTTTGGTCGGATGTGGGACTTCGTGATGATGAAATTCCATCAGTGGTTCGGCAGCTGGTTCTCTTAATCTTCTGATGACCGGATGGCGCGGAAACGTCATCCGGTTATGCGTTATTAATACATCAACTTAATACGCTGCGTCTGCGCATACTTCACATACTCATCTTCCGGACAACAATCGCTCACCACAATATCAAAGCGTTTCAGCTCGCCCATGCGCGCCGGACGTACCTTGCCAAACTTACTGTGGTCGACAACCAGCACGTGCTTTTGTGCCATCGACATCGCCCAGTGTTTTACCGGCAACTCTTCAAGATTAAAACAGGTTGCGCCTTTACTGACATGCACGCCCGCTGCGGAATAAAAAGCGATATCCGGGCAAAAATTATTCAGTGTTTGCTGAAAATCAATGGGTTTGAAAATGGCGTTGCTGGCGTGAAATTCACCACCACAAAGAAACGCGCGGCAATGGGGTTTCTCTTTTAGCGCCAGAAAGGTATTTAGTGAATAACAAATGGCGGTGAAAGGGATTTCATTATCTATCGCTTCAATAATCCACGGCGTAGTGGTGCCGCAGTCAAAAAAGAGGGTCTGATCGGGTTCAACCAGCGTCGCGGCCAGTTTTGCCGCCCGGCGTTTTTCTTCCACCAGGCGGGATTTTTGATCGCTTAACAGGTAATGGCTGGCACTACGCGGTTCCAGAACAATATAGCCGCCGAGTAGTACGACGGGGGCACTGTTGTTATTCAAATCGCGACGAATCGTCATCTCTGAAACCCCGAGCAGGGCGGCGGCGTCCTTCAGGTGTAACTTATCGCTGCGTTTTAATTCTTGTAGTAACTGCCCTATACGCTCTTCGCGACGTGTTTCCATATTCCCTCTGAATAGTTATTGAAGCGAGCCGCCTGATATTACACTTTTTATCCGAAATCAGCCACGCACCCAGCCTTTACGTATAGGTAAGGCGAAACAGAAGCGATACCACAATTGCAGCTTCTGGTAGAGTATAGCCCCCACAGCCTGCCAGATAATCTGGGCGCTAAGGCAACCAATCATTCCTGCCAACAATCCACCGAGCATGTCCAGCGGCCAGTGAACACCGAGATAAACACGTGACCAGGCAATGACCACCGCCAGCGCCATAAGGATTGTGCCTGACCACAGGCGATGCCAGCATAAAAATGCCAGCGCAAAGGTGAATATCACCGTGCCGTGATCGCTTGGGAAAGAGTCATCCGCCGCATGATGCAGGAAGTTATAGCCGATATGATCAACAAACGGACGGTCGTGCGGAAATAAGTGCCCCATCGTCCAGGAAACAAACAGGCCGACCGCCAGCGCGATAGCGATTTTTATCACCAGTTGCCGTTGAGCCGTAAATCCCCATAGCCAAAGCACCGTAGCCAGCAGCGGCACTACAGTAATTAAATCTTTGGCAATAAAAATCGCTAACGAAATCATCCATGCGGATGAGTCTGGCGTCGCATTAATAAGAGAGAATAATGAGTAATTCAGATTTTCCAGCATAACTTTCAGACTCAAAAGGTGATTAAAATGGGGAGCCATCAGGCAAGTCGATGAGCATAAAGTGCGTGTTAAACAGGGTAAAGCGGCATCGTCTTATTTCACTTTCGGATTGGCTTACAACAGGGAATAGTAACGCGAAGGAATTAAATAAAGCTTAAAGAAAGAGTAGCTATACTCGGAATAATGTAAGAATGTGCTTAAGCGTGGTTTCACCTACAAAATTTACTTTCTCGTTTGCCGCGCTTTTATTAAACTTTGCGCGATTATTATTGGCGAAGAAATTGCATGCAAAATAGATTAGCTTCCGGTGCCAGACTTGGGCGTCAGGCATTACTTTTCCCCCTCTGTCTGGTGCTCTACGAATTCTCGACCTATATCGGCAATGATATGATTCAACCCGGTATGCTCGCGGTAGTGGAAGAGTATCAGGCGGGTATTGACTGGGTTCCTACTTCGATGACCGCTTACCTGGCGGGCGGGATGTTTTTACAGTGGCTCCTGGGGCCGCTGTCGGATCGTATTGGTCGCCGTCCGGTGATGCTGGCAGGCGTGGTGTGGTTTATCGTCACCTGTCTGGCAATATTGCTGGCGCAAAACATTGAACAATTCACGCTACTACGCTTCCTGCAAGGCATAAGCCTTTGTTTCATTGGCGCTGTTGGATACGCCGCGATTCAGGAATCCTTCGAAGAGGCGGTTTGTATCAAGATCACCGCGCTGATGGCGAACGTGGCGCTGATTGCTCCGCTACTCGGTCCGCTGGTGGGCGCCGCGTGGATCCATGTGCTGCCCTGGGAAGGCATGTTTGTGCTGTTTGCTGCATTGGCGGCGATCTCCTTTTTCGGTCTGCAACGCGCTATGCCGGAAACTGCCACGCGTATTGGTGAGAAACTGTCCCTGAAAGAGCTAGGCCATGACTACAAGCTGGTGCTGAAGAACGGTCGCTTTGTTGCCGGAGCTCTGGCGCTGGGATTCGTCAGCCTGCCGCTGCTGGCGTGGATCGCCCAGTCACCGATTATCATCATCACCGGCGAAAAGTTGAGCAGCTATGAATATGGGTTGCTGCAAGTGCCAGTTTTCGGGGCGTTAATTGCGGGTAACTTGCTGTTAGCGCGTTTGACCTCGCGCCGCACCGTTCGTGCATTGATCATCATGGGTGGCTGGCCGATTATGATTGGCTTGCTCGTCGCCGCTGCCGCAACGGTTATCTCATCGCACGCGTATTTATGGATGACCGCCGGGTTAAGTATTTATGCTTTCGGTATTGGTCTGGCGAATGCGGGACTGGTGCGATTAACCCTGTTTGCCAGCGATATGAGTAAAGGTACGGTTTCTGCGGCGATGGGGATGTTACAAATGCTGATCTTTACCGTCGGTATCGAGATCAGTAAACATGCCTGGATGAATGGCGGTAATGGACTGTTTAATCTCTTTAACCTTGCCAACGGAATTTTGTGGCTGCTGCTGATGTTTATTTTTTTAAAAGATAAACAAACAGGAAATTCAAACGACGGATAAGAAAATGCCTGGTTGCTTTGTACAATCAGGCATTCATGGATTAATGGTGATGGTCGTCGATTTGATGTTCGATAACCATCCCTTCGCCTACGCTGGCAAGATGACGAACATACGGATGTGGGCGGTAAGCCGAAGCTGGAGTAGGCGCCACATAGACAGTTTGTGGTACAGTCGCGACGCTGACCGCTTGTGGAACGCTGACTGAATCGGGGACTACCACCACTTTGTATCCGCTCGGCACATCAACGGTGACACTTTGCGCCATTGCCACACCAGTAAAACTCAACAGAAACGTGCCCAGCAGTACACAATTTTTCATCATCATTTCGCCTGAAATAATCCAGAAGGGGAATTTCCGCGAATTATGCATCCTTCATTCAGGCATTGTGTTGCCGGGCGTGCTGCCGTTTTATTGATTAAATGGCGCTTCGTGCTTAAGAATTTTATCGATCACATCCAGTACGCCTTCACGGTTATTGGAGCCTGCGCGGTATTTCGCCGCAGCTACGACCGCGTTGCCAGCATTTTCCATCGCAAAGCTAAAGCCAGCCTGGCGCAGCATTTCGATATCGTTACCGCCATCGCCAAAGACCACCACTTCACTGTCATCTATTCCCCATAACTTCTGGAGTTTCCGCAGGCCATTGGCTTTATGTACGCCGGGGATAATCAGATCGATGCTACCGTTGCCGGTGTGAACCGGCACCATAATATCGCCAATCGAATCATGTAACTCTTTTTGCACTTGCGGAATCAGTTCATCGGAAAGATTCAGGCCAAACTTAAAGAAGATATCTTCTAAGTTGTCAAAGTTATCGACATATTCCAGACGGTGATAATACATTTCCGCCACCGTTTTCATGGCATCGTCATATTTTTTGAGGGTATAGGCGCTATTTTTTCCGCAGGCAATAATTTCCACTTCCGGGCGCGTCAGTAAATGTTCCACGACAGTGGCAAATGCATCCTTCGACAGCTCGCCATTAAAAACATCTTTGCCTTCGCTCACAACCCAACCACCGTTTTCTGCCACAAAGGCAATTTCATCGGCAATTTCGGGGAAGAAAGAGATCAACTGATAATATTGATTCCCGCTGGCGACCACAAAGCGAATCCCTTGTGCTTTCATCTGCTGATACTGAGCCATAAACCGCTCGCGGTTATAGGTTTTTTGATCGCTTAAGAAAGTACCATCCATGTCTACCGCAATTAATTTAATGCTCATCAATTATTCTCCATCGCCGTCTGCGTTTTGGTATCGGGTTTGGCGACGGCTTTCGCGACAATAGCCGCGAGAATAACCAGCGCCAGTACAACCAGCATTGCACTACGTAATCCATAATGTTCGCCGAGATAGCCCAGCAGCGGCGGCCCGACGAGGAAAGCCAGATAACCGGTCGTCGCTACTACGCTGACGCGGGTCGGCGCATCGGGGCCGGTATCGCTGGCGGCAGAAATGGTTAGCGGGAAGCCCAGCGAGGCACCCAATCCCCAAAGAACAACAGACACCCCAGCGACCCAGGCGCTATCGACAAAAATAATCAGCCCAATACCCAACGCACCCATTAGCGCACTGGCCCGAACCACGGCAACGCGGCTGTAACGGTCTATGAACCAACCGCCAGTGAAGCGTCCAACGGTCATCCCCAATGTGAAACCGGCATAAATCAGTGAGCCGGAAGTGGGGCTAAAACCGTGACCATCAACCATTAACAAGGGTAACCAGTCGTTGGCAGAACCTTCTGCAAAGGCCATCGCCAGCACCACAACACCAATCAACAGCAACTGGATATCGCGATAAAAAGGTACGCCTTTTTCGCCATGCTGCGTGCCATCGGCGGCATTTTTTCCCGTACCGCCAGGGATTGCCTGAATGGCGATATAAATAGGCGCGATGCCTACCAGTGCCGCCAACAAAATATGCACAGTTGCCGGAACGCCAAAGGCCGTTAGCGCCATCCCAACACCAGCGCCTGCCAGCGTGCCGAGGCTATAAAAGCCGTGCATCATCGGCAAAACCGTTTTATTCATTTCTCGCTCAACGGCGGCACCTTCAACGTTTATAGCAACTTCAGCGGAACCAAAACTGGCTCCAAAGACGCCAAGACCAACGGCAAAGAGCACGGGCGATGTCAGCCAGAGCGCCAGACTTAATATCATCATCCCGATCAACGCGCAGGACATCGTGACCAGGATGACATTACGCGTCCCAAAACGTTTCACTAACCACGCTGAGCAGAGAATTCCGCTCATCGAACCGATCGACAAACCAAAGAGTACACCGCCCATTTCAGCGATCGAAACAGAAAGAATGTCTCGAATCGCTGGCGTACGGGTTGCCCAGGACGCCATTAACAAGCCTGGCAAAAAGAAGAACATAAACAGCGCCCAGGTTCGGCGTTTCAAGGCATTACGTGAAGAATTTACGGTCATAGATCACGTCAAAAAAAGAAGAGGGAAGACAACCTTAGCAAGGTTGTGTACATTTGTACACAATTGCAAAGAGAGGAAATGACATGCGTCGCGCTAACGATCCGCAACGGCGAGAAAAAATCATCCAGGCCACGCTGGAGGCGGTGAAACTTTACGGAATACATGCCGTTACGCACCGCAAAATCGCTACCCTTGCCGGAGTGCCGTTGGGGTCGATGACCTACTATTTTTCAGGAATTGATGAGTTGCTGCTGGAGGCGTTCAGCAGTTTTACAGAGATAATGTCTAAGCAATATCAGGCATTTTTTAGCGATGTTAGTGATGCTTCAGGCGCCTGCCAGGCCATAACTGACATGATCTACAGCTCGCAGGTTGCAACGCCGGATAACATGGAACTGATGTATCAACTCTACGCATTGGCCAGCCGAAAACCGCTATTAAAAACGGTGATGCAAAACTGGATGCAGCGTAGTCAGCAAACGCTCGAACAATGGTTTGAACCCGGAACCGCCCGCGCGCTGGATGCGTTTATTGAAGGGATGACACTGCATTTTGTCACTGACCGTAAGCCGCTATCGCGCGAGGATATTTTGCAGATGGTGGCGCAATTGGCAGGGCAGGAGATAAATTTCAGGAAACAAAAAAACCATCAACCTTGAACCGAAATGGCGGGGTTGATGGGCTCCACAAAATGGGGACATCAAAGAAAAGCAGTGGCACTAATTAAGACTGATGCCCCGAGGAAAAGTTCTGTGGTTGTACAAAAAAATTTCATTTTTGGGGCAACTTCAGTTTTATCCGAGTCCTGGCCACACCATTACGATGATTGTCCCTGCCAGCGTCAGCAGTACGTTAGCTATTGCATAAGTGCCCGCATAACCTAAGGCCGGGATGTTGCTGCGCGCAGTGTCGCTGATGATCTCCATTGCCGGAGCACAAGTACGTGCGCCCATCATTGCACCGAATAACAGCGCGCGGTTCATGCGCAGCACATAAGCGCCAAACAGGAAGCAAATAACAACGGGCACCAGGCTGACAATTAACCCGGCAATCAACATCTGACCGCCAATAGCACCCAGGCCGTTATTGATGCCACTACCGGCGCTTAAACCCACGCCCGCCATAAATACCATCAAACCGAACTCTTTCACCATGCTTAACGCGCCTTGGGGAATATAGCCGAAGGTCGGGTGGTTCGCTCGCATAAAGCCCAGCATAATACCAGCGAATAACAACCCGGCGGCGTTACCCATGCCGAAGCTGAATGTGCTGAACTGGAAGGTGATCATCCCGATCATCAGACCTATGACAAAGAACGCGCAGAATGCCAGTAGATCGGTAACCTGGCTGTGAATCGAAATAAAGCCGATGCGATCGGCGATGGTTTTCACGCGACGGGCATCGCCGCTCACCTGCAATACATCGCCTTTATTAAGCACCACGTTATCGTCGATCGGCATTTCGATCTGGCTGCGGATGACGCGGTTAAGGAAACAACCGTGATCGGTCAGCTTCAGTTGTGCCAGACGTTTACCGACAGCGTTATGGTTTTTGACGACCACCTCTTCAGTGACGATACGCATGTCGAGAAGGTCTCGATCAAAAACTTCTTTACCGTTACGGAAGCTGGGATCGAGCCGGGCGTGGGCGTCGGGATATCCTACCAACGCTATTTCATCGCCCATCTGTAGCACGGCGTCACCATCCGGATTTGCCAGAATCCCGTTACGACGAATACGTTCAATGTAGCAACCGGTTTGTCGATAAATACCCAGTTCGCGCAAGTTTTTGCCATCGGCCCAGGCGACCAGTTCCGGCCCGACGCGGTAGGCGCGAATGACCGGCAGATAGACTTTACGGCTGGCGTCGGTATCCAGACCCCGTTCACGAGCGATTTGTTGGGCGCTGGTTTGTAAGTCCTGATGCTGCAACTTAGGCAAGTAACGCGCACCAACAATCAAACTCACCAGGCCAATCAAATAGGTTAATGCATACCCGAGGCTTAAATTATCCAGTGCCGCAGAGAGCTGCCCGCTTTCTATTCCTGAGTGGCGTAAGGTATCGCCCGCACCAACCAAAACCGGTGTTGATGTCATTGAACCAGCCAACATACCGGCCGTCAGGCCGATGTCCCAGCCAAACAACTTACCCAGTCCTAAGGCGATCAGCAGTGCACTACCGACCATTACCAGGGCTAACATTAGGTAATTTTTCCCATCGCGGAAAAAAATGGAAAAAAAGTTGGGTCCGGCTTCGACCCCGACGCAGAAAATAAACAGCATAAAGCCAAGATTAAGCGCGTCGGTGTTAATACTGAAATGTTGTTGACCTAATAACAGTGATACGACTAAAACGCCAATGGAATTACCCAGTTGGATTGAACCAAGTCGTAATTTTCCGAGACATAGTCCAAGCGCGAGGACCACGAATAATAACAGAATGTAATTCCCATTTAACAATTCGGCGACGTTTATATTCACGGAGACTAACTTCTTGTTTACGAGTAAGCTGTTGAAAGAAATGGTAATTTAAGATAATGTTTTTACCTGAATTCAGAGCGCAGATTCATTCAGCGCACTTAATCAATAGTAAAGTAACAATATATTTTACTAGTGTAATCACATTAGATACCAACGGCTATAAGAATTGTGTTGGCCTATATTAGCATGGAATGCGAAGCGGCTTTATCTTACTGAGCGCCACACCGGCGAAAAATGTGTTCGATAGAGGCAGTGTCAGGAGGAACATGTGAAACATAAACAACATTGGGCGGGGGCAATTTGCTGTTTTGTCCTCTTTATTGTGGTGTGCCTTTTTCTGGCGACACATATGAAGGGAGCTTTTCGGGCTGCCGGGCACCCTGAAATCGGCTTACTGTTTTTCATTCTTCCTGGGGCTGTAGCCAGCTTTTTTTCGCGGCGTAGAGAAGTCCTTAAACCACTGTTTGGCGCAATGCTGGCAGCGCCGTGTTCTATGTTAATTATGCGTCTGTTTTTTTCACCATCACGCTCATTCTGGCAGGAGCTGGCGTGGTTGTTGAGTGCCGTCTTCTGGTGTGCGCTGGGCGCATTATGTTTTTTGTTTATCAGTAGCTTGTTCAGGCCGCAACACAGAAAAAATCAATAAAGCCCTCAAACAGAGAGGGCTTATCCAGTAATCAGGCGTCAAGATTCTCTTTCACCCAGGCAGCAAAATCGGTATAGCCACCGATGTGTTGCTGATCGACAAAAATCTGCGGTACGGTTTCTACCGGCTTGCCAGCTTTCTGTTGCAGATCCTCTTTAGTGATCCCTTCAGCACGAATATCCACATACTGGTAGTGAAAATCATCGTGTTCATTACTTAACTTTTCTGCCAAATCTTTGGCACGCACGCAGTAAGGGCAACCCGGACGACCGAAAATAACGGTTTGCATTGGCTTTCTCCATTTATCTCTCATGTGTGCATGATCACGCCAAATGTTATTCGCTGAAAGTAGGTTTAACCTGTTGCATTGATTGCTTAAAGCTATAACTGTTAAGCACAACGCGGCGAAAGGTTTTAAACTGGCAGCTCACTTTGCAGAGGGAAGTTTATGCGCGCGATCGGTAAATTGCCTAAAAGCGTGTTGATACTGGAATTTATCGGAATGATGTTACTGGCGGCGGCGTTGCTGTCGATAAGTGACAACTTTTCGCTTCCAGCGCCGTTTTCTACGCCAGAAGCGCAAATTCTGATGATTTTTCTCGGTGTTTTGCTCATGCTTCCCGCTGCGGTGGTGGTTATTCTTCAGGTGGCAAAACGGCTGGCCCCGCAACTGATGAATCATCCACCGGAATCTTCACGTTCAGAAAGAGAAAAAGATAATGACGCCAACCATTGAACTTATTTGTGGTCACCGCTCCATTCGCCATTTCACTGATGAACCTATCTCCGCTGAACAGCGTGAGGCGATTATCAACAGCGCCCGTGCAACCTCCAGTTCCAGCTTTTTGCAGTGTAGTAGCATTATTCGCATTACCGACCCCGCATTGCGTGAAGCCCTGGTGCCGCTGACCGGCGGGCAAAAACACGTTGCGCAAGCGGCGGAGTTTTGGGTGTTTTGCGCCGACTTTAACCGTCATTTGCAGATCTGCCCGGATGCTCAACTCGGCCTGGCTGAACAGTTGTTGCTCGGTGTTGTTGATACAGCGATGATGGCACAAAACGCCTTAACCGCAGCGGAATCGCTGGGGTTGGGCGGTGTATATATTGGCGGCCTGCGCAATAACATTGAAGCGGTGACGGAACTGCTGAAATTACCAAAGCATGTTCTGCCGCTGTTTGGCCTGTGTCTCGGCTGGCCTGCAGATAACCCGGATCTCAAGCCGCGTTTACCGGCCTCCATTTTGGTACATGAAAACAGCTACCAGTCGCTGGATAAAGATGCTCTGGCGCAGTATGACGAGCAACTGGCGGAATATTATCTTACCCGTGGCAGCAATAATCGCCGGGATACCTGGAGCGATCATATTCGGCGGACGATTATCAAAGAAAGCCGTCCTTTTATTCTCGATTATTTGCATAAACAAGGTTGGGCGACGCGCTAAAACCGTTACGGCGATGTATTATACGCGGGCTTTTGACCAGGTCTGACAGAGAGGTGCAGGGTGAAAATTGCCATATTGTCCCGGGATGGAACGCTCTATTCGTGTAAGCGGCTGCGTGAAGCCGCCATACAGCGTGGTCACCTGGTTGAAATTCTCGATCCGCTTTCTTGCTACATGAACATTAATCCTGCGGCGTCTTCCATTCACTATAAAGGCCGCAAACTCCCCCATTTTGACGCGGTGATCCCACGCATTGGCACCGCCATTACCTTTTATGGGACGGCGGCGCTGCGCCAGTTCGAAATGCTGGGCAGTTATCCGCTGAACGAATCGGTCGCGATTGCCCGGGCGCGTGACAAATTGCGTTCAATGCAACTGCTGGCGCGTCAGGGCATTGACCTGCCTGTCACGGGGATTGCGCATTCGCCGGATGATACCAGCGACTTAATCGATATGGTCGGTGGTGCGCCGCTGGTGGTTAAGCTGGTCGAAGGCACGCAGGGAATTGGTGTGGTGCTGGCGGAAACGCGCCAGGCGGCAGAAAGCGTGATTGATGCTTTTCGCGGCCTGAACGCCCATATTCTGGTGCAGGAATATATAAAAGAGGCGCAAGGGTGCGATATCCGCTGTCTGGTCGTCGGTGATGAAGTTGTCGCGGCGATTGAACGGCGGGCGAAAGAGGGCGATTTCCGCTCCAATTTGCATCGTGGCGGCGCAGCAAGCATCGCCAGTATCACGCCGAAAGAGCGTGAAATCGCCATCAAAGCCGCGCGAACAATGGCGCTGGATGTTGCCGGTGTGGATATTCTGCGTGCCAATCGCGGGCCGTTGGTGATGGAAGTGAACGCGTCGCCGGGGCTGGAAGGAATAGAAAAAACCACCGGTATCGACATTGCGGGTAAAATGATCCGCTGGATCGAACGCCACGCCACGGCAGAATATTGCCTGAAAACGGGTGGTTAGTCGCAATTACATTACTGATCATGGTTTTGCCTGCGCTTTTTGCGTAAGCTGTGTCAGTCTTTTTATCGGAAGAGGTTGTACAAAATTATGACATCGCTGGTCGTTCCTGGTCTGGATACGTTGCGTCAATGGCTCGATGACCTGGGGATGAGTTTTTTTGAATGTGATAACTGTCAGGCTTTGCATCTGCCCCATATGCAGAATTTCGACGGGGTCTTTGATGCCAAAATCGACCTGATTGATAACACAATCCTGTTTTCTGCCATGGCGGAAGTCAGGCCTTCAGCCGTGTTGCCGCTGGCGGCGGATTTATCAGCCATCAATGCCAGCTCACTGACCGTGAAAGCATTTCTCGATATGCAGGATGATAATCTGCCAAAGCTGGTGGTTTGCCAGTCTTTATCTGTTATGCAGGGCGTAACCTATGAACAGTTTGCATGGTTTGTACGTCAGAGCGAAGAACAGATTTCGATGGTCATCCTCGAAGCTAATGCCCATCAGCTGCTGTTGCCGACTGACGATGAAGGGCAAAATAACGTTACCGAAAACTATTTCCTTCACTGATAACTTTCTTCGAACACGCAGTCGCTGCCGCAGTGACTGCGCGTCGTAATATTTCCTGCTGATTTTAACCTTTCATTAAAGATTAATTCACTTCTATTGTGCCAGGTTTGCTTTATCACATAGAGCAAATACGCATAAAAATTTGTTAAATACCGTTTTTTAATTACAGCTATAGTTTCAAACCCTGGCTAAAGTTATTCTTGCGAGGCTTTTATATAGCGAGCAATGCTGGCCGGGAGAGAGTTCTCTTTTCTTGCACCGCGCCGATAAAAAATATGCACGTTTATTGCATATCTTTCAGTGTGACAACTTTTGTTCGTTTGTTAACGAACTTTCAGAAGGAAAGAGATATGACCGCCTTAAATAAAAAATGGCTATCGGGTCTGATTGCGGGTGCTCTGATGGCCGTCTCTGTCGGCACGCTCGCGGCTGAACAAAAAACACTCCACATCTATAACTGGTCTGATTATATCGCCCCGGATACGGTGGCAAATTTTGAAAAAGAGACCGGTATCAAAGTCGTCTACGATGTTTTTGATTCCAACGAAGTGCTGGAAGGCAAATTAATGGCGGGGAGTACCGGCTTTGATCTCGTTGTGCCGTCAGCCAGCTTTCTTGAACGCCAGTTGACTGCGGGAGTATTCCAGCCACTGGATAAAAGCAAATTGCCGGAGTGGAAGAATCTCGATCCAGAACTGCTGAAGCTGGTTGCCAAACACGATCCCGACAATAAATTTGCTATGCCCTATATGTGGGCGACTACCGGGATTGGGTATAACGTCGATAAAGTCAAAGCGGTGCTGGGCGAAAACGCGCCGGTCGATAGCTGGGACTTGATCCTCAAACCTGAAAATCTGGAAAAACTGAAAAGCTGTGGCGTCTCTTTCCTCGATGCGCCGGAAGAGGTTTTTGCCACTGTCTTGAATTATCTCGGTAAAGATCCCAACAGCACTAAAGCGGATGATTACACCGGACCGGCTACCGATCTGCTGTTAAAGCTGCGCCCGAACATTCGTTATTTCCATTCATCTCAATACATTAACGACCTGGCAAACGGCGATATATGCGTCGCTATTGGCTGGGCGGGCGATGTCTGGCAGGCCTCAAACCGCGCGAAGGAAGCGAAGAATGGCGTGAATGTCTCTTTCTCAATTCCGAAAGAAGGGGCGATGGCATTCTTTGATGTATTCGCCATGCCTGCCGATGCCAAAAATAAAGACGAAGCGTATCAGTTCCTGAATTATTTGCTGCGTCCGGATGTGGTGGCACACATCTCTGACCATGTGTTCTATGCCAATGCGAACAAAGCAGCTACGCCGCTGGTGAGCGCGGAAGTGCGTGACAATCCTGGTATTTATCCTCCGGCAGATGTCCGCGCCAAAATGTTCACCCTGCAAGTGCAGGATCCGAAAATTGATCGTGTGCGCACCCGCGCGTGGACCAAAGTGAAGAGCGGAAAATAATCCGCAGCCTTAGATGCCGGACGGGCGCACCACCCCCGCCGGCAATTCGCACCATCATGGTGCGCTTGCACACATTAAATGCCGGAGAGCAGCCGTGAATGACGCTATCCCTCGCCCGCAGGCGAAAAGTCGTAAGTCTCTGACACCACTATTAGAAATCCGTAATTTGACCAAATCTTACGATGGTCAACATGCGGTCGATGATGTCAGTCTGACCATTTATAAAGGCGAAATCTTTGCACTGCTGGGCGCATCCGGCTGTGGCAAGTCCACACTGCTGCGTATGTTGGCAGGTTTCGAACAACCTTCTGCCGGGCAGATTATGCTTGATGGCGTCGATTTGTCACAGGTTCCGCCTTATCTGCGCCCCATCAACATGATGTTCCAGTCCTACGCGCTATTCCCCCATATGACCGTGGAGCAAAACATTGCCTTTGGTCTGAAACAAGACAAGTTACCAAAAGCGGAAATTGCCAGTCGGGTCAACGAGATGCTGGGGCTTGTGCATATGCAGGAGTTTGCCAGACGCAAACCGCATCAGCTTTCCGGTGGTCAACGTCAGCGAGTGGCGCTGGCCCGAAGCCTTGCCAAACGCCCGAAACTATTACTGCTCGATGAACCGATGGGCGCGTTGGATAAAAAACTGCGCGACCGGATGCAGCTTGAAGTGGTGGATATTCTGGAGCGTGTCGGCGTGACCTGTGTGATGGTAACGCACGATCAGGAAGAGGCGATGACCATGGCGGGGCGCATCGCGATTATGAATCGCGGTAAATTTGTTCAGATTGGCGAGCCGGAAGAAATTTATGAGCACCCGACCACGCGATATAGCGCCGAGTTCATTGGATCGGTCAATGTTTTCGAAGGACTGCTAAAGGAACGCCAGGAAGATGGCCTGTTGCTTTATTCGCCTGGGCTGGTGCATCCGTTGAAAGTCGATCCCGATGCGTCAGTGGTGGATAACGTGCCGGTGCATGTGGCGCTGCGTCCGGAAAAAATCATGCTCTGTGACGAACCGCCTGCTGATGGCTGCAATTTTGCAGTGGGAGAGGTGACACATATTGCCTATCTCGGTGATTTGTCTGTTTATCATGTCCGCCTGAAAAGCGGGCAGATGATCAGCGCCCAGTTACAAAACGCCCATCGTTTTCGCAAAGGGTTACCGACCTGGGGCGATGAAGTTCGTTTGTGCTGGGAATCAGACAGTTGTGTGGTGCTGACGGTTTAAGGAGCAAAGATGAGTACACTTGAACCTGCTGCCCAGCCGGGTGGATTAAAGCAATGGCTTACACAGTGGCAAATGAAGCACGGGCGCAAACTGGTGATTGCGCTGCCGTATATCTGGTTGATTTTGTTGTTTCTGCTGCCATTTCTGATTGTCTTTAAAATAAGCCTGGCGGAGATGGCGCGCGCTATTCCACCTTATACCGAACTGATGGAGTGGGCTGACGGGCAACTTTCCATCACTCTTAATCTCGGTAATTTTCTGCAACTGACTGACGATCCGCTCTATTTCGATGCTTATCTCCAGTCGTTACAGGTGGCGGCGATTTCGACCGTTTGTTGCTTATTGCTCGGCTATCCGCTGGCGTGGGCAGTGGCGCACAGTAAACCGTCGACCCGCAATATCTTATTGCTGCTGGTGATCCTGCCTTCGTGGACCTCATTTTTGATCCGCGTTTACGCCTGGATGGGGATACTAAAAAACAATGGCGTGCTGAATAATTTTCTGCTGTGGCTGGGGGTTATCGATCAGCCGCTGACCATTCTGCATACCAATCTGGCAGTTTATATCGGCATTGTTTACGCCTACGTACCGTTTATGGTGCTGCCGATCTACACCGCCTTGATTCGTATTGATTATTCGCTGGTGGAAGCCGCGCTGGATCTCGGCGCGCGTCCGCTGAAGACTTTCTTTACGGTGATTGTGCCGCTTACCAAAGGTGGGATTATCGCCGGATCAATGCTGGTTTTCATTCCGGCGGTGGGTGAGTTTGTGATCCCGGAACTGCTCGGCGGCCCTGATAGCATCATGATCGGGCGCGTTCTGTGGCAGGAGTTTTTCAATAACCGCGACTGGCCGGTGGCTTCTGCGGTGGCGATCATTATGTTATTGCTGCTGATTGTGCCAATTATGTGGTTCCACAAATATCAGCAAAAAAGCGTGGGGGAACACGGATGAATAATTTACCGGTCGTTCGTTCGCCCTGGCGAATTGTGATTTTGTTGCTGGGCTTCACCTTTCTCTATGCGCCGATGCTGATGCTGGTCATCTATTCATTTAACAGTTCGAAGCTGGTGACGGTGTGGGCCGGTTGGTCAACGCGCTGGTACGGTGAGTTATTGCGTGATGATGCGATGATGAGCGCGGTCGGCTTAAGTCTGACGATTGCCGCCTGTGCGGCGACGGCGGCGGCGATCCTCGGGACTATTGCGGCGGTCGTGCTGGTACGTTTCGGGCGGTTTCGTGGATCGAATGGCTTTGCTTTTATGATCACCGCGCCGTTAGTCATGCCTGATGTGATCACTGGCCTGTCGCTGTTGTTATTGTTCGTTGCCCTTGCTCATGCCATCGGCTGGCCTGCCGATCGCGGTATGTTAACTATCTGGCTGGCGCACGTGACTTTCTGTACGGCTTATGTGGCAGTTGTTATTTCTTCGCGTCTGCGGGAACTGGATCGCTCCATTGAAGAAGCAGCGATGGATCTCGGCGCGACGCCGCTGAAGGTGTTTTTCGTCATTACACTACCGATGATCATGCCGGCGATCATTTCTGGTTGGTTGCTTGCTTTTACTCTGTCGCTCGACGATCTGGTGATCGCCAGCTTTGTTTCCGGGCCGGGAGCCACCACGTTACCGATGCTGGTCTTCTCCAGCGTGCGGATGGGGGTGAATCCGGAAATCAACGCCCTGGCAACATTGATTCTCGGTGCGGTCGGAATTGTCGGATTTATCGCCTGGTATTTAATGGCGCGCGCAGAAAAGCAGCGGATACGCGATATCCAGCGTGCAAGACGTGGCTGAAGACACTAAAATTTGCCAACCTGGCTACATAATGCCGCGCATGTCGCGGCATTGTTTTCATGGAAGACGAAACGTTGGGATTTTTTAAGAAAACATCTTCATCACATGCTCGCCTGAATGTGCCTGCACTGGTGCAGGTGGCGGCGCTCGCCATTATTATGATCCGTGGCCTCGACGTGCTGATGATTTTCAATACGCTGGGCGTGCGCGGTATCGGCGAGTTCATTCATCGCAGCGTACAAACCTGGAGTTTAACGCTGGTCTTTCTAAGCAGCCTTGCGCTGGTTTTTATTGAAATCTGGTGTGCGTTTTCGCTGGTGAAAGGGCGTCGCCTGGCGCGCTGGCTGTATCTGTTGACGCAAATCACGGCCGCCAGTTACCTGTGGGCAGCTTCGCTCGGTTATGGTTACCCTGAGCTGTTCAGCATTCCTGGTGAATCGAAACGTGAAATCTTCCATAGCCTGATGTTACAAAAGCTGCCGGATATGCTCATCTTATTGCTGTTGTTCGTTCCCGCCACCAGTCGGCGGTTCTTCCAGTTGCAATAATGTGTATAATCCTCGCCCCTGATGATGTGAAGGTCAATGTATGCAGTGCGCACTTTACGACGCGGGTCGCTGTCGCTCCTGTCAGTGGATAATGCAGCCGATTCCAGAGCAACTCTCCGCTAAAACCGCCGATCTTAAAAATCTGTTGGCCGATTTTCCGGTTTCGGAGTGGTGTGCGCCGGTGTCTGGTCCGGAACAAGGGTTTCGCAATAAAGCCAAAATGGTGGTGAGTGGTAGCGTTGAAAAACCACTGCTCGGAATGCTACACCGCGACGGTACGCCAGAAGATCTTTGCGATTGCCCGCTTTACCCTGCCTCATTTGCGCCCGTTTTTTCGGCGCTAAAACCGTTTATCGCCCGTGCGGGTCTGACGCCCTACAACGTGGCGCGCAAGCGTGGCGAACTGAAATATATTCTGCTGACTGAAAGCCAGATAGATGGCGGTATGATGCTGCGCTTTGTACTGCGTTCTGAAACCAAGCTGGTGCAACTGCGTAAGGCGCTGCCGTGGTTACAGGCACAACTGCCACAGCTAAAAGTCATTACCGTCAATATTCAGCCAGTGCATATGGCGATAATGGAAGGGGAGACGGAGATCTACCTGACCGAACAGCAGGCGCTGGCAGAGCGTTTTAATGACGTGCCGCTGTGGATCCGCCCGCAAAGTTTCTTCCAGACAAATCCGGCGGTCGCCAGCCAGCTGTATGCCACCGTGCGTGACTGGGTGCGGCAATTGCCGGTAAATCATATGTGGGATCTGTTCTGCGGCGTTGGCGGTTTTGGTTTGCATTGCGCAACGCCAGAAATGCAGTTAACGGGGATTGAGATTGCGCCAGAAGCGATTGCCTGTGCGAAACAATCTGCTGCTGAACTGGGTCTAGCGCGTCTGCAATTTCAGGCGCTGGACTCCACTCAGTTTGCCACCGCTCAGGGTGAAGTGCCGGAACTGGTGCTGGTTAATCCACCGCGTCGCGGCATTGGTAAACCGCTGTGTGATTATCTTTCGACGATGGCACCGCGTTTTATTATCTACTCAAGCTGTAACGCCCAAACGATGGCGAAAGATATCCGCGAACTGCCAGGATATCGCATTGAGCGGGTACAGCTTTTCGATATGTTCCCCCACACCGCACATTATGAAGTGCTGACGCTGCTGGTGAAGCAATAAAAAAGCCGCATCTGCGGCTTTCTGAATCTTACTGCGGGAACCACTGATCGCTGATTTTCTGATATGTACCGTCTGCTTTAACGGCTGCCAGTGCCTTATTCAGTTTCTCCAGCAGAGCTTTGTTATCCGGACGTACAGCGATGCCCAGACCGGTGCCGAAGTACTGCGGATCGGTTACTTTCTCAGTCGCAACGCCCAGTTGCGGATTGGTTTTCAGCCACTCATTAACTACCGCTGTATCACCAAATACCCCATCAATACGACCATTTTTCAGGTCGATAAATGCATTCTGATAACTGTCATAAGAGACGGTTTTCACTTCCGGATGCTGATCCTGAATATATTTCTGGTGAGTGGTGCCGTTTTCCATACCAATACGTTTACCTTTCAGGTCGGCAAAAGTCTTATAGGTATCTTTTTTGGCAATCACGACGGCTGAGTTTTCGTAATAGGGGGTGGTAAAGGCTACCTGCTTGCTACGTTCCGGTGTGATGTCCATCCCGGAAATCACTGCGTCATATTTTCTGAATTTCAGTGACGGGATCAGGCTGTCGAAAGCGTGATTAGTAAAAGTACATTCTGCCTGCATTTGTTTGCATAACGCCTTTGCCAGATCGATATCAAAGCCGACGATCTGGTTATTTGCATCCATCGATTCGAATGGTGGATAAGTGGCAGAGACGCCGAAATTGATTTTCTCTGCGGCAGAAGCGCCGAATGCACAGGATGCAAGTAATGCGGCAAGAACTAGCTTTTTCATGATGGAACTCCCGTCTGTCAATCTTATGATTATTAGCCGTGTCTGCGGCATGGATTTACAATGCCATCAAATGAATTTATATGCAATAAATATGATTAAATAGTTTGTGCTAGATAAAAAAAAACGGACAACTTAGTGGGTTGTCCGTCTTCATTATAAGGATTTATGCACTATGTACGCCGCATCCGGCACAGGCCCCGTGCAGGTGTCTGATGCGACGCTGGCGCGTCTTCTCAGACCTACAAACCCCCCCGGCGAATGTGTACGCAGTCACATTAATTCCGACGTTCAAATGCCAGTGCTTTACGCTCAATCAGACGCATCATCAGCGTCAGCAGGCCGTTGACGACGAGGTAAATAATCCCCGCCGCGCCAAACACCATTACGTCGTAGGTACGTCCGTACAGTAACTGGCTGTAGCCCATCACTTCCATTAGCGTAATGGTGTATGCCAGAGAGGTACTTTTGAACACCAGCACTACTTCGTTGGAATAGGAAGAGAGCGAGCGTTTAAAGGCATACGGCAGGAGGATCGCCAGCGTATCTTTTTTGCTCATTCCCAGCGCGCTACAGGACTGCCATTGACCTTCCGGGATCGCGCGAATCGCCCCGTAAAACAGTTGCGTGGTATACGCCGCACTGTTCAGCGACAACGCAATTAGCGCACACAGCCACGGTTCCGACAGCAAATGCCACAGCGCCGGATACTCCTGCAACGTCGGAAACTGACCCGGTCCGTAGTAAATCAGGAAGATCTGCACCAGCAGCGGCGTACCGGTAAACAGCGTGATATAGCCACGCACCAGCCACACCAGCACCGGTGTTTTCAGCGTCAGGATGATGGTAAAAATCAACGCCAGAATCAGCGCCACAATCAGCGAGGCAACCGTCAGCGTCAGGCTGGTATGCAGCCCTTTCATCAGTTCGGGTAAATACTCAAGCATCAGCCAGGTCTCCGCTCAAAACGTGTCGCGCGCAGGTCAATGCGTTTGAGAATGTACTGGCTCAACAGGGTAATCACCAGGTAAATCGCCGCCGCCACAATGTACCAGGTAAACGGTTCCTGGGTACGGGTGGCGATGCTTTTGGTTTGCAGCATTAAATCATTCACACTAATCAAACTGACCAGCGCGGTATCTTTCAGCAGTACCAGCCACTGGTTGCCGAGACCAGGCAGCGCATGACGCCACATCTGCGGCATCACCAGACGGAAAAAGATAGCCGATTTCGACAGCCCCAGCGCCTGACCCGATTCCCACTGACCCACCGGCACCGCTTTCAGTGCGCCACGCAGAGTTTGCGAAGCATAAGCGGCATACAGCAGTGACAGAGCGATAACACCGCAAAGGAACGGGCTAACGTCGAAGTTCTCAATGTCCATCTGCACCGGGATCTGCACGAATCCAAGATTGATGGTGAAGCCATCCGCAAGCGTCAGCAGTAACTGCGAGGAGCCAAAGTAGATAAACAGCACCACCAGAATTTCTGGCAGGCCGCGTAGAATCGTCACTATCGCCGAACCTGCCCACGCAACAGGGCGCCATTTTGCTGACTCCCATACTGCAAAGAACATCGCCAGCGCCAGTCCGACAATCAATGCACAAACGGCAAGGCCGACGGTCATCCCGGCGGCGCTTGCTAAAGGAAAAAATTCATTCATCAGGAATTACTTCTGGAACCATTTGTTGTAGATGGTTTCGTAAGTGCCATCTTTCTTCACTTTTTCCAGCGCAGTATTAAATTTCTGCTGCAGTTCAGTGTTGCCCTGACGTACTGCGATGCCGAGGCCAGTACCGAAGTAATCTTTATCGGTCACTTTGTCGCCCACAGCCGCCAGTTTTGGATTATCTTTCAGCCATTCGGTTACCACTGCGGTGTCACCGAATACACCGTCGATACGCCCGTTTTGCAGATCCAGTTTTGCGTTCTGGTAGCTGTCATACGGGACTGTAGTGATTTCCGGATGTTTATCCATAATGAATTTCTGGTGTGTCGTCCCGTTCTGCACACCGACTTTTTTACCTTTCAGCTGATCAACGCTGGTGTATTTACCTTGCTGACCCACAAACAGGGCGGAGTTGTCATAGTACGGAGTGGTGAACAGCACCTGTTTTTCACGCTCTGGAGTGATATCCATACCTGCCATAACGGCGTCCACACGGCGGAATTTCAGACTCGGGATCAGGCTGTCAAATGCCTGGTTGGAGAAAGTACAGGTTGCATCAATCTCTTTACACAGTGCCTGTGCGAGGTCGACGTCAAAACCGACGATCTGGTTATTTGCGTCTATAGATTCAAACGGAGGATAGGATGCTTCGGTAGCAAAACGAATGGTTTCGGCAGCTGTGGCGGAAAGACTAAAACCTGCAATTAACGCGGCAATCAGAACTTTTTTCATTGTCGTTATCCCGAATCTTTAGTGAGAGAGATAGTTTTTAAATGCTTCGGTTTGCGGCTCGGAAAAGCAGCGCGCGTCGCCTTGTTCAACGATGTGACCGTTTTCCATATACACCACACGGCTGGCGGTTTTACGCGCCACTTCAACTTCGTGGGTGACGATCACCTGGGTAATATTGGTCTCCGCCAGCTCACGAATGATGCTGACGATCTGTGCCGTAATTTCCGGGTCCAGCGCGGCGGTCGGTTCATCAAACAGCAGTACCTGCGGCTCCATCATCAGCGCACGGGCAATAGCAACACGTTGTTGCTGACCACCAGAAAGGTGCAGCGGGTAACGATCGCTATAAGGTTTGAGACGCAGACGCTCAAGCAGTTTTTCTGCGCGAGCCAGCGCCTGATCTTTACTCAAGCCAAGTACGCGGCATGGCGCTTCGATCAGGTTTTGCTGCACGGTGAGATGCGGCCACAGATTGTATTGCTGAAACACCATGCCGACGTTGCGACGCAGGTCGCGAATCGCTTTGTCAGACGGTGTTTTGGTGAAATCGAAATGGTTGCCTGCAATGTTGAGCGTACCGGAGCGCGGCATCTCAAGCAGATTGAGTACACGCAGCAGCGAGCTTTTCCCCGCGCCGCTGGGGCCAAGTAACACCAGCGTTTCGCCTTGCGGGCAATCCAGCGTGATATCGAACAGCGCCTGGTGTGCGCCGTAGAAGCAATTAATGCCGTTTAATTGAATACTCATTGACACTCGTATACTGGCAGTCTGATAGCTATTGAGGTCGAAGATAGTACCTTTGACAGAATAATTATGCAATATTTCTGCTTTAAAAGTTAAAAGCAAAGCGCATTATTCAATAAACATAGCACAAAATAACGAGGGCGTTGTTCGGCGAGCATAAATGTCGGCATTCCTCACAGAATGCCGGACAATTTATGGGGGTTATAATCTAATCAAGGGATTAACGGTTCTCAATGGACTGGCGTAATGTCCCCGCTTTGGCGTGAACGCTGCCACCTAAATAGCGCACATCGTCGATGACCCAACACTGGCCTTCCTGAATCATCAGCACCTCATCCTGCCAGCTCTGGTCGCCTTGTTTCAGATCCACGCGCAACGGAATATTACGTGCATCGCGATTCGGGATGGTAGAAGCACTGGCGACGCGGGCGCTGTCTGGCAAGGTGGTACGACTGGAGAAGGGATCGCTGCTTAACAATTCACGTTGGTTGTTATTGCGGTTGGCATCGCTGAGCAGTGCCGCCAGTTTGTCACTCAAATACGGGCGCAGAGCGGTAATGTCGTTACTGCGATGCTGAATACGGTAGTCATAGAATTGCTGAGCCACGCTGTCAGGGCCGCCCTGGACGCAAGAACCTGTGCGGGAGCCGTTGTCTTTATAGGCTGGCGTGACGGTGGTGCAAGCACTGAGTAACAGTGCGCAAGGGATAAGCATGGTCAATTTGCTGTAGCGCATAATGATTTCCTTATAAGCGAACACCTTGAAAGCGTTCTACGATAATAATGATATCCTTTCAATAATAGCGTATCAGTCCGATAATGCTTTTGAGATCGAAGGCTTAGCATACAAGGAGATCGATCATGCAATTTTCCACAACCCCAACACTTGAAGGTCAGACCATCGTTGAATATTGCGGTGTGGTGACGGGCGAAGCGATTTTAGGCGCCAATATTTTCCGTGATTTCTTTGCCGGTATCCGCGATATCGTCGGCGGTCGTTCAGGGGCTTACGAAAAGGAACTGCGCAAGGCACGAGAAATTGCGTTTGAAGAATTAGGTTCCCAGGCACGGGCGCTGGGAGCGGATGCAGTGGTCGGCATTGATATCGACTACGAAACGGTCGGGCAAAACGGCAGTATGCTGATGGTCAGCGTCAGCGGAACGGCGGTGAAAACGCGTCGATGAGAAGAGTTTTCTGGCTGGTTGCGGCGATCCTGTTACTGGCAGGGTGCGCAGGGGAAAAAGGCATTGTCGAGAAAGAGGGATACCAACTCGACACCCGACGCCAGGCGCAGGCGGCATATCCCCGTATTAAAGTGCTGGTGATCCACTACACGGCGGATGATTTCGACACGTCGCTGGCGACGCTGACCGATAAAAAAGTCAGCTCGCACTACCTCGTGCCAGCCGTGCCGCCGCGTTACAACGGCAAACCGCGTATCTGGCAACTGGTGCCGGAACAAGAACTGGCCTGGCACGCGGGGATCAGCGCCTGGCGCGGGGCGACGCGGATTAACGACACCTCTATTGGCATTGAGCTGGAAAATCGCGGCTGGCAGAAATCAGCGGGGGTGAAATATTTTACGCCGTTTGAACCAGCGCAAATTCAGGCGCTCATTCCTCTGGCGAAAGATATTATCGCCCGCTATCACATCAAACCAGAAAACGTAGTGGCACATGCGGATATTGCCCCACAGCGCAAAGACGATCCGGGTCCACTGTTCCCGTGGCAGCAACTGGCGCAGCAGGGGATTGGTGCCTGGCCCGATGCATCGCGCGTTAGCTTTTATCTGGCCGGGCGCGCGCCATACACGCCGGTAGAAACCGCATCGTTGCTGGAACTTTTGGCACGCTACGGTTATGACGTAAAACCTGAAATGACGCCGCACGAACAGCAGCGAGTGATTATGGCGTTTCAGATGCACTTCCGCCCGACGTTATATAACGGCGAAGCGGATGCAGAAACTCAGGCGATTGCCGAAGCGTTGCTGGAGAAATACGGCCAGGATTAGCGCGGCAGTTTTCCGTGGTCGCGCAGCCAGGCGGCAGTTTGCTCAATACCTTCATTTAGCGTGATGATCGGCTGATAACCTAACTCTTCCTGCGCACGCGTAATATCCAGTGTAAAGTCAAAATTCAACTTGGAGACGCCGTAATGGGTCAGCGGCGGCTCTTTTGCTGACTTGCGTCCTAAACGCTCCATACTACGGGCAATCATATCCAGCATCGGGTAAGGCACCGACCGGATACGGCAATCAATGTTCAGTTCGTCGATCAGTTTCTGCACGATGCTGCGCAGAGTGCGATGTTCGCCGTTGGTAATGTTGTACGTACGACCAGAAGGCAACTTATCGCACGCTTCCTGACTCGCCAGCCACATAGCGTGCACGGCATTTTCATAGTAGGTCATATCGACCAGCGCGCTGCCGCCGTGGGGTAACAGAATGCTGCCGTAGTGGTGCATCATATGTGCCAGACGGGGAATAAAAACTTTATCGTGCGGGCCGAACAGACTTTGTGGGCGCAGAATAGTAAAGCGCGTTTGTGGGTTGGTCTGCGAAAGCATATTGATCACCTCTTCGCTGGCGGCTTTGCTGCGGGCAAATTCGTTGGCGAAGCGGTGAGGGCGAAAATCTTCTTTGATATCGCGATGGTGGTGATAGTCGAAGTACAGGGAGGGGGAAGAGATATGAATAAAATTACGCACGCCCCAGGCGACAGCCCATTCGCCCAGGCGGCGAGTGGCGCGAACGTTTGCCAGATCGAAAGCCTGCTGCGTTCCCCACGGCGAGGTAAAGCTGGAACAGTGCCACAGTGTATCAATGCCTGCGAGCATCACCTTCGCCTGCGATGAGACCAGCTCGGTCAGATCCGCATGGACAAACTCTGCACCTATTTTTTCCAGCAATTTGCCCATCGCTTCGTTGCGACCGGTTGCTCTCACACTGATGCCTTTCCGGCATAAAAACTCAACCGCGTTTCGACCTAAACCGCTGGTGGCGCCGGTAACCAGTACCTTCATATCATTCCACTGTTGTTGATAAAACGACGAGCGCATTCTTCCGTGATTTCCTCCTTGATGCAATGGGAAACGTGAAAGAATAACGCAGGTTTTTTTCGATTAATCTGTGCTTTGTTCTGCCAGTCTGGCGATTCGTTTTGCCATGCCGCGAAAAATAAACAGATGCGCGGGGATCATCAGTAGCCAGTAAAACAACCCTGGCATACCGTGAGGATGCCAGAAGGCGCGTACATCAATAGTGCGATAGTCGCCTTTATCTTCCAGCGTAAAACACAGTCGCCCAAGTCCTGGCGCTTTCATGCCAAATAACAGGGTAAGTTGTTTTTCCGGCTCGACGACAATCACTTTCCAGCTATCCACCGCATCGCCCGTTTGCAGATATTCCCGTGCGGGGCGACCTTTCGCCAGTTTGTGACCTATCGCGCGATCCATTAGCGCCCGGGTCTGCCACAAAATATTGCCAAAGAAATAACGTTCTTTACCGCCGATTTGATTCACCACCTGCCATAAAGCCTGAGGGCTGGCGGAAGTTTTAACGGTAAACCCCGCCTGTTTGGCGAAATAACCGTATTCTGGTCGCCAGCGGGCAAAAGCCTGAGCGTCGTATCCCCAGTCGCTGGAGTTAACCAGTTTTTCTTCTTCTTTCAGGGTGCGACGTACCGCGTCATCGAAGGCGATCAGCGGTTGTGGGATGAGCGCACGTAACGCGGTGTCATCCGCCAGCAGATCGTGTTTCAGCCCCTGAATCAACGCTTTGGCAGTAGTAGAGGGAACGGAGGTAATCACATTGAGAAACCACACCGAAATCCAGCGGGTGGGGAAGGGGACTGGAATCAACCAGCGATGTTTACCGCTCACCGCCATAAAATGTTCAAACTGCTGCTGATAGCTGAGCACCTCTGGTCCGGCGGCTTCGAATACCCGATGTTCGCTGGCCGGATGCTCCAACAGCGCCACCAGATAGTGCAGCAGGTTTTCCAGCGCGATGGGCGTGGTGCGTGAACGTACCCAGCGTGGCGGCGTTAACACTGGCAGGTTGTAAACCATATCACGCATCACTTCGAACGCTGCTGACCCGGCACCGACGATAATTCCGGCACGCAATTCGGTAACCGGTACATTCGCTTCACGCAGTATGTCCGCCGTAGCCTGACGAGCGCGCAGATGATCCGATTGCTCATGGGGCGGGGCTTGCAGTGAACTGAGAAAAATTAATTGCTTAACCGGCACTTCGCGCAGCGCATCGCGGACGTTGAGAGCCACCTGGCGCTCCTGCGCGATAAAATCGCCGCCTTCGCCCATGCTGTGCACCAGAAAATAGACGGTATCGATATCCTGCAATAGTGCCGGAAGATTATCCGGCCAGCTAAGATCGACTTTATGGCAACTGACATTAGCCAGTTGCAGCTTCGAAAGTCTGTCGACGTGACGTGCCGCCGCCAGAACCTGATGCCCCTGCTGGCTGAGTGTGCGCACCAGATGCTGACCAATGTAGCCACTGGCACCGAGAACTAAAATGCGTTGCGGCACGTCTCTCTCCTTAACGCGTCAGGAAAGCGCGCCAGTGGGCGGCAACTTCAGCCAGTTGTTCACGCGAGACGTCAAGATGCGTCACCAGGCGGACAATCGGCGAGGCGTTGATCAGTACGTTTCGCGCTTTCATGTATTCGCCTAACGCGGCAGCATTTTCTTCCCCGACGCGGACAAACAGCATATTGGTGTCCTGACGCATCACATCCGCGCCTGCCTCACGCAACTGCTCCGCCATCCAGGCGGCGTTGTCGTGGTCTTCCTGCAACCGTGCGACGTTATTTTTCAGCGCATACATCCCGGCGGCAGCCAGAATGCCGGACTGGCGCATCCCGCCGCCGGTCATTTTCCGCCAGCGGATGGCGCGTTTAATGTAATCACGATTGCCGACCAGTAACGAACCGACTGGCGTACCAAGACCCTTCGACAGACAAATGGTGAACGAGTCACAATATTGCGTGATCTCTTTCAGTTCGCAGCCGTAAGCCACTACGGCGTTAAAGATGCGCGCACCGTCAACGTGTAATGCCAGATTACGCTCGCGGCTAAATTCCCATGCTTCTTTCAGATATTCACGCGGCAGCACTTTGCCGTTGTGGGTGTTTTCCAGACTGAGTAATTTGGTGCGGGCGAAGTGAATATCGTCGGGTTTGATTTTCATCGCCACTTTATCCAGCGGCAGCGTGCCGTCAGCAGCAGCGTCGATGGGTTGCGGCTGAATACTGCCCAGCACCGCTGCGCCACCAGCTTCAAACAGATAGTTATGCGCGGCCTGACCGACAATATACTCTTCGCCGCGTTCGCAGTGACTGAGCAGAGCGACCAGGTTAGCCTGGGTGCCGGTCGGCAGAAAGATGGCGGCTTCTTTACCGGAAAGCTCTGCGGCGTAGTCCTGCAAAGCATTAACGGTAGGGTCGTCTCCGTAAACGTCGTCCCCAACCGGGGCGGCCATCATCGTTTCGAGCATGGCGCGGCTCGGTCGGGTTACGGTATCACTGCGTAAATCAATCATGGCATGTCCTTATTTATGACGGGAAATGCCACCCTTTTTACCTTAGCCAGTTTGTTTTCGCCAGTTCGATCACTTCATCACCGCGTCCGCTGATAATTGCCCGCAGCATATACAGGCTAAAACCTTTGGCCTGTTCGAGTTTGATTTGCGGCGGAATGGCTAATTCTTCTTTGGCAACAACCACATCCACCAGCACCGGACCATCGATGGAGAAGGCGCGTTGCAGGGCTTCATCGACTTCAGATGCTTTTTCCACGCGAATACCCGTAATGCCGCACGCTTCGGCAATGCGGGCAAAGTTGGTGTCGTGCAGTTCGGTGCCGTCTGTCAGGTAGCCTCCGGCTTTCATCTCCATCGCCACAAAGCCCAGCACGCTGTTGTTAAAGACGATAATTTTCACCGGCAGTTTCATCTGCACTACTGAGAGGAAATCGCCCATTAACATGCTAAAACCGCCATCGCCGCACATGGCGACCACCTGACGTTCCGGCTCCGTCGCCTGAGCACCCAGCGCCTGTGGCATAGCATTAGCCATCGAACCGTGGTTAAACGAACCTAACAGGCGACGCTTGCCGTTCATTTTCAGATAACGCGCTGCCCATACTGTTGGCGTGCCGACGTCACAGGTAAAGATGGCGTCATCGGCAGCAAAATGGCTAATTTGCTGCGCCAGATATTGCGGATGAATTGCTTTCTCGCTCGGTTTAGCTAAATCGTCCAGCCCTTTGCGGGCATCGCGGTAATTTTCCAGCGCCTTATCGAGGAACTTGCGATCGGTTTTTTCTTCCACCAGCGGCAGCAATGCACGCAGAGTCGATTTGATATCGCCGACCAGTGCCATATCCACCTTGCTGTGCGCACCAATGCTCGCTGGGTTGATATCAATCTGAATAATTTTGGCATCGGTTGGGTAGAACGCGCGGTAGGGGAACTGCGTGCCGAGCAGCACTAACGTGTCGGCGTTCATCATGGTATGAAAACCCGATGAGAAGCCGATTAATCCCGTCATTCCAACATCATACGGGTTATCGTATTCGACATGTTCTTTACCGCGCAGGGCATGAATAATAGGCGCTTTAATTTTCCCGGCAAACTCGACTAACTCTTTATGCGCTCCCGCACAGCCGCTGCCGCACATCAGGGCGATATTGCTGGAGTAACGCAGCAGTTGCGCCAGTTTGCGTAACTCTTCTTCTTCCGGTGTGACTACCGGCTGTGGCGCATGATACCAGTGCGTGGTCGCCCCTTCTGGCGCAGGTTTTAACGCCACGTCGCCCGGTAACACTACAACCGAAACGCCACGGTTTAACACCGCTTTGCGCATGGCAATCGCCAGCACTTGTGGGATCTGCTCCGGGCTGGAAACCAGCTCGCAATAGTGACTACATTCGCGGAATAACTCTTGCGGGTGGGTCTCCTGAAAATAACCGCTGCCGATTTCGCTGGAAGGGATGTGAGCGGCAATCGCCAGTACCGGAACGTGATTGCGATGACAATCGAACAGGCCGTTGATTAAGTGAAGATTGCCAGGGCCGCACGATCCGGCACAGACCGCCAGTTCTCCCGAAAGCTGGGCTTCAGCGCCAGCGGCAAAGGCCGCGACTTCTTCATGGCGGGTAGGCATCCACTCGAGAGTGCCCATGCGATTCAGGCTGTCGCTAAGGCCGTTAAGTGAGTCGCCCGTGACTCCCCAGATGCGTTTCACGCCTGCCGATTCGAGCGTTTTGGCGATATAAGCTGCAACCGTTTGTTTCATGGTTCTCCGTCTCCTGAATGTGATAACGGTAACAAGTTTAGTAGATGCTGCCTGTTGCGCTGGCTGAATACTGATATTTCTGTTGCTTTTAATCCGGGAATCGCCAAGGCTGATGCGAATGACATTTTTACGATAAAAGGACTTAATTCAGATGGTTACACCAATGTTAAATGCAGTGAACCGGATGCTGACGCATGAGGATTTTGGCAAATTATTGTTACGCCTGGCGGTGGGAGGATTGATGCTTTTCCACGGGATACATAAGTTATTTGCCGGAATTGACGGTATTAGTGGAATGCTGGTTGCAAAAGGTTTTCCTGGATTTATTGCCTACGGCGTACTGATTGGGGAAGTGGTTGCGCCGATATTGATTATATTAGGTATTTTGACGCGACCTGCCGCATTGGTTATCGCCCTGACAATGGTCGTGGCGTGGTTGATGGTGGGAATGGGAAAAACAGGGATGCTGGATAAAACCGGAGCCTGGGCGATTGAAAGCCTGGTATATTTTTTTATTGCAGCTCTGGCAGTCGCTTTTCTTGGTGCCGGGCGTTATGCCGTGGCGGGTAATTCTGCCTGGCGATAATTCCTTAAAAAATGCCCGGCTAAGTTTGCCGGGCATTAAACTTTAGGCGAGCACCATATCCCCCTGCGGATGACATGAACACGCCAGTACGTAACCCTCGGCGATTTCGGCGTCAGTCAGCGTCATTGTGCTGCTCACCGTATATTCACCGGAAACCACTTTCGTCTTACAGCAGCCGCAAACACCCGCACGGCAGGCGGCGACAACCGGAACTTTGTTGCTTTCCAGCGCCTCCAGCAGCGTGGTGCCAACCGGTGCGTAAAATTCTTGCGCCGGTTGCAGTTTGGTGAATTTCAGACCGCTGGTCGCCGCTTCCGCCACTGGCGTAAAGAATTTCTCTTTAAAGAAGCGTGTCACGCCAAGCGCCTTCACTTCCTGTTCTACCCAATCCATATACGGAGCCGGGCCACAGGTCATCACGGTACGTGAAGCCAGTTCAGGAACGCTTGCCAGCAATTCGCGAGTGAGACGACCCGCGATAAAGCCTTCGGTAACGTTATTTTCCGCCACCAGCGTCACCGGATAGTTGCGCCATTCGTCGGCAAAAATAACGTCCTGCGGCGTACGCACGTTGTAGATCACCTGCACATCTGCCTGCGGACGATTTTTCGCCAGCCAGCGACGCATCGACATAATCGGCGTGATGCCGCAGCCTGCCGCCAGTAACAGGAATTTATCTTCAGATTTATCGTCGCAGGTAAATTCCCCCATTGCGTCCGAAAGCCAGATATAGTCACCGCGTTTCACGTCGCGGGTCAGCCACTGGGAACCGACACCGTCATCAATCCGCCGCACTGTCAGGGTGATGTATTCACTCACGCCAGGTGTGGAGGAGATGGTATAAGCACGCAGCGTTTCGGCTGAGTTTCGTACGCTGACCAGCGCATATTGCCCGGCGCGATACGGATAGTAATCGTGGCAAATCAGGGAAATGGTCCACACATCCGGCGTTTCTTGCTTAATGTGATGAACCTGCATCCGCCACGGGCATTGATTCGTTGGCATCGTCATCGACAAACTCCTTACGCGCTCAACAGTTGCTTCATGTCTTCTTCAACAGTGGTGATAGAACGCAGGCCGAATTTCTCGTTCAGCACCGCCAGCAGATCTGGGGTCAGGAAGCCGGGTGCAGTCGGGCCGGTGACGATATTTTTCACGCCCAGAGAAAGCAGCGTCAGCAGAATGACAATCGCTTTCTGTTCAAACCAGGAGAGCACCAGCGACAACGGCAGATCGTTGACACCGCAGCCCAGTTTTTCTGCCAGCGTTACCGCCAGAATAATCGCTGAATAAGCATCGTTACACTGACCGGCATCCACCAGACGCGGCAGGCCTTCGATATCGCCAAACTCCAGTTTGTTAAAGCGATATTTACCACAGGCGAGAGTCAGGATCAGGCAGTCATCCGGCACGCTAGTGGCGAAATCAGTGAAGTAGTGACGTTCGCCGCGCGCGCCGTCACAGCCGCCAAGCAGGAAGATATGACGCAGTTTTTCGCGGCTCACCAGATCAATCAGCGTATCCGCCGCGCCAAGCAGCGTCTGGCGACCAAAACCAACGGTGATCAGGTGCGGAATTTCGCTGTACGGGAAGCCCGCCATTTGTTGCGCCTGGGCGATAACCGCAGAGAAATCTTCGCCATCCAGATGACGCACGCCCGGCCAGCCAACAATGCTGCGGGTCCAGATACGATCGTCATAAGCGCCGACGGTTGGGTCGATGATGCAGTTAGAGGTCATCACGATGGGACCAGGGAAGCGAGCGAACTCAACTTGTTGATTCTGCCAGCCGCTGCCGTAGTTACCGACCAGATGTTTGAATTTACGCAGTTCCGGATAGCCATGCGCTGGCAGCATTTCGCCGTGGGTGTAGACGTTAACGCCCGTGCCTTCGGTCTGTTCCAGCAGGTTGTAGAGATCTTTGAGATCGTGACCGGAAATCAGGATGCATTTACCCGCCGTCGCTTTCACGTTGACCTGAGTTGGCGTCGGGTGACCGTATTTACCGGTTTCGCCTGCATCCAGAATGCTCATCACTTTGAAGTTCATCTGGCCGATTTCCATTGAACATTCGAGAAGTGCGTTCATATCGGAAGGCCAGGTTCCCAGCCATGCCATGATTTTATGGTACTGGGCGTAAATATCGTTGTCATATTGACCGAGAACGTGTGCGTGTTCCATATAGGCCGCCGCACCTTTCAGGCCATACAGGCAGAGCAGACGCAGGCCGAGAATGTTTTCGCCAATCGCCGCTTTATCTTTGTTCGGGGTAAATTCTGCCGCCTGACGTTGCAGTTCGCCGAGATCGTCGCTCACCAGTTGTAAGTCCGCCATCGGGTTATCGACGTGGGCGTTGGCATCTACAGCCAGGCATTGTGCTTTCAGCGCCTCGCGCAGGGCAATCGCTTCACGGGCGTAGCCGACAATACGCGGAGAATCGAAGTTAACGTTGGTCAGGGTTGAGAAAAATGCGCGTGGCGCGAAGCTGTCAACGTCGTGGTTGATGATGCCGTATTCACGCGCTTTTACTGCCCAGGCAGAAAGCCCTTGCAGCGCCGCGATGAGTAAATCCTGAAGGTCAGAGGTTTCCGCCGTTTTACCACACATCCCCTGCGCGTATGAGCAGCCGTTTCCTGCCGGAGTACGGATAGTTTGTTCACATTGCACACAAAACATGATTACACCTTTTAAAGTTATATTTAATATACATGTTTAAGGTTAAGACTCTTCAAGACGGGATAAAAGGGGTTTTTCATGCAACTTTAAGGGAGATTGATTTAGCGCAATTTTGGCGGCAGGGATCTACCGCCAGAGAGGTATTACGCAGAGAAAAGGGCGATCAGAATTGGCACTAACAGACTAAGAATAAAACCGTGAACAATCGCCGCTGGAACCATCTCCAGCCCGCCTGTCCGCTGAAGCACGGGCAGGGTGAAATCCATTGATGTGGCACCGCACAAACCCAGTGCCGTTGAGCGACTGCGACGGATAAGGCCGGGGATTAACATAATGGCGATCAGCTCACGTGCCAGATCATTAAAAAACGCCGCGCTCCCGATTACCGGGCCAAAAGATTCAGTCAACAAAATACCGGAAAGAGAATACCAGCCGAAACCGGAGGCCATTGCCAGCGCGGTATTGATGGGGAGATCAAGAATAAAGGCATTAATTAAGCCACCAATTAAAGAACTGGCAACCACCACCATAGCGACAATCATTCCCCGGCGATTAAGGACAATCTGCTTTAAGGTCATGCCATTATTGCGTAGCTGAATACCGACGAGGAAAAGTAACAGAATTAATGTGTATTCGCTGGCTTCAGTAGCATGTTGTAAGAAACCTAATCCGCTAAGGCCAATGGCAAAACCAATTACGACTACGCCGCACAGTTTTAGCGACTCCAGCGCCATCGCAATACGTGACGGAAGTTTTTCTTGCTGGTGGTGATTACGCCACGGCAGACCGCGCTCCAGCCACAACAACGCAATAATATTGCAGAGTAAAATAATGGTAATGCTGACGGCGGAATAATGCAGTATCGCCAGCAAATTACTGGCGAGATTATCAAGGAACGCCAGACTGATGCCCATAAAAAAGAGAATGAGATAGACCATCCAGCTTAATAGCTGATTAATGCGTTTTAACGCAGCTTTTTGGCGAAGCGGAATGAGGTAACCCACAATCAGGGGAACCAGAATGATTAACAGCCCAGAAAACATGAAAACTCAGTCCTTGCAAAGAAGAAGTCGAAATGCGCGATGACACACTACTGAAAGCGGAAGGACGAGTAAAGTTGCAATTAAAAGGAAATGTTATGCATAAGGATCGGTAGGGTATTCATTTTCATTTAAAGATATTCTTGCGCTTTAATTACAAACCGCACCGGTGTTGGTGGCGTCAAAATCGCCGAGGCGTTCCCTGAAGGCCGGGGCAGCCCACATGGATGTGGGCTGAGGGCGCGTTTTACAGGGATGTTACCTCGCGCCCGACCCGGTAGCCGCAAGGGATAAGTCGAGGGCACCGCGCAGCGGCGATTTTGTTCGCCAGAGCCCGGGGGTGCAGGGGGCGGCGGCGATTGGCCGCCCCCTGCGCGCTCCCTGCGCCAGTGACTATATGTGGCTTAACACATCAAGGAGCGCAACAGGAAGATGAATCAATATATTTAAAAAAGGCCTGACATTGCGCCAGGCCTTCTGCGTTAATTAATTACGTTTTTCCAGCAGAGTACGGTAAATCAGACCACCGATAATACCGCCGACAATTGGCACCACCCAGAAGAACCACAGTTGTTCTAGTGCCCAACCGCCCTGGAAGATGGCAACCGCAGTACTGCGCGCCGGGTTAACGGAAGTGTTAGTTACCGGAATACTGATTAAGTGAATCAGCGTTAATGCCAGACCAATGGCAATGGGTGCAAAACCCGCCGGAGCGTATTTGTCAGTTGCACCGTGGATCACCAGCAGGAAACCCGCACTCAGTACCAGTTCAACCACCAGTGCAGAAAGCATGGAATAACCGCCCGGTGAATGCTCGCCATAACCGTTAGAAGCAAAACCGCTGGCTGCCGCGTCAAATCCAGCTTTGCCGCTGGCAATTAAATACAGCAGTGCCGCCGCAACAATACCGCCGACAACCTGGGCAATCACATAGCCAACGACTTCTTTTGCCGGGAAACGACCGCCTGCCCATAAACCAATAGTGACAGCCGGGTTAAAATGACCACCAGAAATATGACCAACAGCGAAGGCCATGGTCAGTACGGTCAGACCAAAAGCCAGCGCGACACCAGCAAAACCAATGCCTAATTCCGGGAACGCTGCTGCCAGCACCGCGCTACCGCAGCCACCAAATACAAGCCAGAAAGTACCAAAACATTCAGCTGCTAATTTTCTGAACATATCCACCTCAATTAAAAATTGACCCTGTGAAAAATATGGTCGTTTTATAGGGTCGTCGTAAAAAAGTGACGACAGAAATAATGCGTGGGTATTTTAAAAACGAAGGCGACTCATTCGCCAGATAAATAAATCCAGTAATTTTGATTTAGGGCAATAGTCAGTTCCCTCATATAGTCATTTGCCTGATTGACATTGTAGTGCAAACAACTGAATTAAGCCTTTGGAGGTAATAAAAATAATTCATAATGTAATTATTTGATTTCGTTGTTTTTTCAGGGGGATCGTTAAGAGGGGATATAACACAATTATTCGCTCATTTTTCAGACATTTGCCATGCTTAATTGTGATGACATCACGTATTGCCACGGCCTTTCTCGTTATACTGCCGGAGTAAAAGATAAATAACATATTTCTGGAGGGGATATGATTCTTGAGCGCGTTGAAATTGTGGGTTTTCGCGGCATTAACCGATTGTCATTGATGCTGGAACAAAACAATGTCCTGATTGGGGAGAACGCGTGGGGTAAATCCAGTTTGCTGGATGCCTTAACCCTGCTGTTATCGCCAGAGTCAGATCTCTACCATTTTGAGCGCGACGATTTCTGGTTTCCGACGGGAGATATCAATGGGCGGGAACATCATCTGCATATCATTTTGACCTTCCGTGAATCGCTGCCAGGCCGGCATCGGGTGCGCCGCTATCGTCCGCTGGAAGCGTGCTGGACGCCGTGCGCCGATGGTTATCACCGTATTTTTTATCGCCTGGAAGGGGAGAGTGCGGAAGACGGCAGCGTAATGACACTCCGCAGTTTTCTCGATAAAGACGGACATCCAATTGATGTCGAGGATATTAACGATCAGGCACGCCATCTGGTGCGTTTAATGCCAGTGCTGCGCTTGCGTGATGCCCGCTTTATGCGCCGTATTCGTAGTGGCACGGTGCCAAATGTCCCCAATGTGGAAGTCACCGCACGCCAGCTCGATTTTCTCGCCCGTGAGTTATCCTCGCATCCACAAAATCTCTCTGATGGGCAGATTCGGCAGGGACTTTCGGCAATGGTGCAATTGCTTGAGCATTATTTCTCCGAGCAGGGAGCCGGACAGGCGAGATATCGTTTAATGCGGCGGCGAGCCAGCAATGAACAACGAAGCTGGCGCTATCTGGATATCATCAACCGGATGATTGATCGGCCCGGAGGTCGTTCGTATCGGGTTATTTTGCTCGGCCTGTTTGCCACTTTATTGCAGGCAAAAGGGACATTGCGGCTGGATAAAGACGCCCGTCCATTATTGCTGATAGAAGATCCAGAAACCCGTTTACACCCCATTATGCTTTCAGTTGCCTGGCATCTGCTGAATCTTCTGCCATTGCAGCGTATTGCTACCACCAACTCTGGCGAACTGCTTTCGTTAACGCCGGTAGAACATGTTTGCCGCCTGGTGCGTGAATCTTCTCGCGTTGCCGCCTGGCGTCTGGGGCCGAGTGGCTTGAGTACCGAAGACAGCCGACGCATCTCCTTTCATATTCGTTTTAACCGTCCGTCATCGCTGTTTGCCCGTTGCTGGCTGCTGGTGGAAGGGGAAACAGAAACCTGGGTTATTAACGAACTGGCGCGTCAATGCGGGCATCATTTCGATGCCGAAGGGATTAAGGTCATTGAATTTGCCCAGTCCGGGCTAAAACCGCTGGTCAAATTTGCCCGGCGGATGGGGATTGAATGGCATGTGCTGGTCGATGGCGATGAAGCCGGGAAGAAATATGCCGCTACGGTGCGCAGCCTGCTGAATAACGATCGGGAAGCTGAACGAGAACATTTAACGGCGTTACCGGCGCTGGATATGGAACATTTTATGTATCGCCAGGGGTTTTCCGATGTGTTCCATCGTGTGGCGCAAATCCCGGAAAACGTGCCGATGAATCTGCGCAAAATTATCTCGAAGGCGATCCATCGCTCTTCCAAACCCGATCTCGCCATTGAAGTGGCAATGGAGGCCGGACGTCGTGGGGTGGAGTCCGTGCCGACGCTGCTGAAAAAAATGTTTTCACGCGTGCTGTGGCTGGCGCGCGGTCGGGCAGATTAACCGCGAAACATTGTTGTCATCTGTGGCTGAATGGCGTCGAGCATCTCATAGCGCCGACGGTATTCAGCTCGTTTTTTACTGGCGATTTCGGCAATCTCTTTTCGTGCTATCTGTGCCGGAAGGCGGTAATGGTGTTCAGCATCACATATGCCGCCAACCGATTCCCAGAAAGCGTTGTAATCAGCATGGATCTTGCCTTCTTTATCGCGATAACGCAGGCTGCGGTAAATATGCGTTTCATTACTGACGGCAATGATCTGCTCTACCTGTAAACGTTGGGCAAACAGGCAGGCCGCTTCCATCACGAGGCGTTTTGGAAATAGCCCGTGACAGGCTTTCGTCGCATTCTGGATTTCCTGATGCGGAATTTCCCATTTCGCACCTTGCAGTCCGCCAATAAACATCGTTCTTTTCCCCTGATATTCACACAGGGTAAAAGTGATCTCCGCCAGAGGAATACCCTCACTATTACGGAACAGGATTGTGCTGTCACCTTCTTTATCCATTGAGATCATCATGGTCAGCTCAAGCGTGAACTGCTCGCCGTTTTTGCCTTCCAGCTTCGCCAGTTGCAGGCCGGGGGTATTCAAATATAAGCTGAATTCTTCTGCCGACATACACGCACGCAGCAATGCATAATGGTAACGTAGCGCCTCGAGTAATTGCTTACGGTTAAGATTGGCGGCAAGGTAAGGGCGATGCAGACGAACAGGCAGTCGCGGCTGGCGTGTTAACAGCGTATTGAGATTAGGCCAGTGGGATAGTTCGTTCATCCACTCAACGCTTAAGCGCGGCATAATCAACGAGCGCAGCAAAAATTTCTGACGAAAGCTACGTCGGTGCCAGAATTTACCTGGTCGACACTGTCCGCGTGCCAGACTAAGAAAAAGAGACAGGCTGCTGAGAGATTCAGATGGCGTAAAGGACCGTTCAGTTAGCTGCGACATATTCATGAAATCAATGGTTATACATGACGCCGATTTCACCATTGCGTATCTTAACCAAACATCAATAGTGTGATTACTAACGTAAATTTTAGGGTTTTGTTGATATTTCGTTGAAGTTGATGACCCGGATTGGCATATGGAGTATTCAGAATATTTATGAAAAATCGGAGAACCGTGAAGAAACGTTACGTTATTGCGCTGGTGATAGTCATCGCCGGGCTGATTGCGTTATGGAGAATTCTCAACGCGCCCGTGCCGACTTATCAGACACTAATTGTGCGCCCCGGTGATTTGCAGCAAAGCGTACTGGCGACCGGAAAGCTGGACGCGCTGCGTAAGGTTGACGTGGGCGCGCAGGTCAGCGGTCAGTTGAAAACGCTGTCGGTGGCGATTGGCGATAAAGTTAAAAAAGATCAGCTTTTAGGGGTTATTGATCCTGAACAGGCAGAAAACCAGATCAAGGAAGTGGAAGCCACACTGATGGAGCTGCGCGCGCAGCGGCAGCAGGCGGAAGCGGAGCTGAAACTGGCGCGGGTGACGTATTCACGTCAACAACGTCTGGCGCAAACGCAGGCGGTTTCACAACAGGATCTCGACACCGCCGCGACGGAGATGGCTGTGAAACAGGCGCAAATCGGCACTATTGACGCGCAAATCAAGCGCAATCAGGCCTCTCTCGACACAGCTAAAACTAATCTCGATTACACCCGCATCGTGGCTCCAATGGCCGGGGAAGTCACGCAAATCACCACTCTGCAAGGTCAGACGGTGATTGCCGCACAACAAGCACCGAACATTCTGACGCTGGCAGATATGAGCACTATGCTGGTAAAAGCGCAGGTTTCTGAAGCGGATGTTATCCACCTGAAGCCGGGGCAAAAAGCCTGGTTTACGGTGCTTGGCGATCCGCTGACGCGCTACGAAGGGCAGATTAAAGACGTGCTACCGACGCCGGAAAAGGTTAACGATGCCATTTTCTACTATGCCCGCTTTGAAGTGCCAAACCCCAATGGTTTGCTGCGGCTGGATATGACGGCGCAGGTGCATATCCAGCTCACCGATGTGAAAAACGTGCTGACGATCCCTCTGTCAGCGTTAGGTGATCCGGTTGGCGATAATCGTTATAAGGTCAAATTGTTACGTAACGGTGAAACACGCGAGCGTGAAGTGACGATTGGCGCACGTAACGATACCGATGTTGAGATTGTCAAAGGGCTGGAAGCGGGCGATGAAGTGGTGATTGGTGAGGCCAAACCAGGAGCTGCGCAATGACGCCTTTGCTCGAATTGAAGGATATTCGCCGCAGCTATCCCGCTGGGGATGAGCAGGTCGAAGTGCTGAAGGGCATCAGCCTTGATATTTATGCCGGTGAGATGGTGGCGATTGTCGGCGCTTCGGGTTCCGGTAAATCGACCCTGATGAATATTCTCGGCTGCCTGGATAAGGCCACCAGCGGCACCTATCGCGTAGCCGGTCAGGATGTTGCCACACTGGACGCCGATGCGCTGGCGCAACTGCGCCGCGAGCATTTCGGCTTTATTTTCCAGCGTTACCATTTGCTTTCGCATTTAACCGCCGAGCAGAACGTTGAAGTTCCCGCCGTCTATGCCGGTCTTGAGCGAAAACAGCGACTGCTGCGTGCCCAGGAGTTGCTGCAACGACTGGGGCTGGAAGACCGTACAGAGTATTACCCGGCACAGCTTTCGGGTGGTCAGCAACAGCGCGTCAGTATCGCGCGGGCATTGATGAACGGCGGTCAGGTAATACTTGCCGATGAACCGACAGGCGCACTGGACAGCCATTCTGGCGAAGAGGTCATGGCGATCCTGCATCAGTTGCGCGATCGCGGGCACACGGTGATTATCGTCACCCACGATCCGCAGGTCGCGGCTCAGGCCGAGCGGGTGATCGAAATTCGCGACGGCGAAATCGTGCGCAATCCGCCCGCTATTGAAAAGGAGAATGTTGCTGGCGGGACGGAGCCTGTAGTCAAAACGGTGTCTGGCTGGCGGCAGTTTGTCAGCGGTTTTAACGAGGCGCTGACGATGGCGTGGCGGGCGCTGGCAGCGAATAAAATGCGTACCTTACTGACCATGCTGGGGATTATTATCGGTATTGCGTCGGTGGTTTCTATTGTCGTAGTGGGCGATGCCGCCAAACAAATGGTGCTGGCGGATATTCGTTCTATTGGTACGAATACTATTGATGTCTATCCCGGGAAAGATTTTGGCGATGACGATCCGCAATATCAACAGGCGCTAAAATACGACGATTTAATCGCTATTCAAAAACAACCGTGGGTCGCCTCTGCCACCCCCGCTGTCTCGCAAAACCTGCGCCTGCGTTATAACAATGTTGATGTTGCTGCCAGTGCCAACGGCGTGAGCGGCGATTATTTCAATGTCTATGGCATGACCTTCAGCGAAGGGAATACCTTTAATCAGGAGCAACTTAACGGTCGCGCGCAGGTCGTCGTTCTCGACAGTAATACCCGCCGTCAGCTTTTCCCGCATAAAGCGGATGTGGTTAGCGAGGTGATTCTGGTTGGTAATATGCCAGCGAGGGTCATCGGCGTGGCGGAAGAAAAACAGTCGATGTTTGGTAGTAGTAAAGTGCTGCGCGTGTGGTTGCCTTACAGCACGATGTCCGGGCGAGTTATGGGACAGTCGTGGCTTAACTCAATTACCGTAAGAGTGAAAGAAGGCTTTGACAGCGCCGAGGCGGAACAGCAACTGACGCGTTTGTTGTCGCTGCGTCACGGCAAAAAGGATTTCTTCACCTGGAACATGGACGGCGTCTTGAAAACCGTTGAAAAGACCACACGTACTCTACAACTGTTTCTGACGCTGGTAGCGGTGATTTCGCTGGTGGTCGGAGGCATTGGTGTAATGAACATTATGCTGGTGTCAGTGACCGAGCGAACGCGGGAAATTGGCATTCGCATGGCTGTAGGGGCGCGAGCCAGCGATGTACTGCAACAGTTTCTGATCGAAGCCGTGCTGGTTTGTCTGGTGGGCGGTGCGTTGGGGATCTCTCTTTCGCTGTTAATCGCTTTCACCTTGCAGCTTTTTTTACCCGGCTGGGAAATTGGCTTTTCTCCGTTGGCGCTGCTGCTGGCGTTTCTTTGCTCGACCATTACCGGGATTTTATTCGGCTGGTTGCCTGCGAGAAATGCGGCACGGCTGGATCCAGTGGATGCTCTGGCGCGAGAGTAGTATTTGAGATAAAAATGCCAGCCGATCGGGCTGGCATTTTGCCTGTAGGATGTACACAATGAGACAGAAGAGCTATGCGACTGCCGCTTCTACTTCGACGGGCACAATAACACTGGCATGATTGCCTTTTGGCCCCTGGTGGACATCAAACTGAACGGATTGCCCAGCTTTTAGCGTTCTGTAACCATCCATCTGGATGGTGGAATAATGAGCGAAAATATCTTCGCCGCCGCCTTCAGGGCAGATGAAACCAAACCCTTTGGCATTGTTGAACCACTTAACAGTACCCTTTTCCATGCTTCGACATCCTTCGCAAATCTTATACAAGTAAGATGGAATAAACCGGGGTCAGAGAGGGGGCAGTTCAAAACCTCGCCAACTCTAGAAATACAATTTAGAGAAATAGGGCGAGTCGTCAAGCGTTTGACAGGGGCCAGGGGGTAGGTATGCATCAAAAATTTGAAGCAGTTAACGCTATTGACAGTAATGTGACTGATGTCGCTGATGCCAACGATAGATGATACTTATCTATTATGTGGAGTAGATTGGTCAGGCAAATAAGCTCTTGTCAGCGGCAGAGCGTTCTGCCGATAACCGTAACCGAAGATGATAACTGACAATGGGTAAAACGAACGACTGGCTGGACTTTGATCAACTGGCGAAAGAAAAAGTGCGTGACGCGCTAAAACCGCCATCTATGTATAAAGTGATATTAGTCAATGATGATTACACTCCGATGGAGTTTGTTATTGACGTGTTACAAAAATTCTTTTCTTATGATGTAGAACGTGCAACGCAATTGATGCTCGCTGTTCACTACCAGGGGAAGGCCATTTGCGGAGTCTTTACCGCCGAGGTTGCAGAAACCAAAGTGGCGATGGTGAACAAGTACGCGAGGGAGAACGAGCATCCATTGCTGTGTACGCTGGAAAAAGCCTGAATGCAGGCATAAAAATTGGGGGAGGTGCCTATGCTCAATCAAGAACTGGAACTCAGTTTAAACATGGCTTTCGCCAGAGCGCGCGAGCACCGTCATGAGTTTATGACCGTCGAGCACTTGTTACTGGCATTGCTCAGTAATCCGTCTGCTCGGGAGGCGCTGGAAGCATGTTCCGTGGATCTGGTGGCGCTCCGTCAGGAACTGGAAGCCTTTATTGAACAAACCACACCCGTTCTGCCTGCCAGTGAAGAGGAGCGCGACACGCAGCCGACGCTGAGTTTTCAGCGGGTACTGCAACGTGCGGTCTTCCATGTTCAGTCCTCCGGTCGCAGTGAGGTTACCGGTGCGAATGTTCTGGTTGCTATCTTTAGCGAACAGGAGTCACAGGCGGCGTATCTGTTGCGCAAACATGAAGTCAGCCGTCTCGATGTGGTGAACTTTATTTCTCATGGCACGCGTAAAGACGAGCCATCTCAGTCTTCTGAACCCGGAAACCAGCCGAGCAGTGAAGAACAAGCTGGTGGGGAGGACCATATGGAGAATTTCACGACTAACCTGAACCAGCTTGCACGCGTGGGAGGAATCGACCCGCTGATTGGTCGTGAGAAGGAACTGGAGCGCGCCATTCAGGTTCTCTGTCGCCGCCGTAAAAACAACCCGCTGCTGGTCGGGGAGTCTGGCGTCGGTAAAACCGCGATTGCGGAAGGTCTTGCCTGGCGTATTGTTCAGGGCGATGTACCGGAAGTGATGGCTGACTGTACGATTTACTCCCTCGATATCGGTTCACTGTTAGCGGGCACCAAATATCGCGGCGACTTTGAAAAACGTTTCAAAGCATTGCTTAAACAACTTGAGCAGGATACAAACAGCATCCTGTTTATTGATGAGATCCACACCATCATCGGCGCAGGTGCAGCCTCTGGCGGTCAGGTGGATGCAGCTAACCTGATCAAGCCGTTGCTCTCCAGCGGTAAAATTCGCGTGATTGGTTCGACGACGTATCAGGAGTTCAGCAACATTTTCGAGAAAGACCGTGCTCTGGCGCGTCGCTTCCAGAAAATTGATATTACTGAACCGTCGATCGAAGAAACTGTTCAAATCATCAACGGCCTGAAACCGAAGTATGAAGCGCACCACGACGTGCGTTATACCGCGAAAGCGGTGCGTGCGGCGGTAGAGCTGGCGGTGAAATACATAAACGATCGTCATCTGCCGGATAAAGCGATTGACGTTATCGACGAAGCGGGCGCTCGTGCACGCCTGATGCCGGTAAGCAAGCGCAAGAAAACGGTCAATGTGGCGGATATTGAATCCGTGGTGGCTCGTATTGCACGTATTCCAGAGAAGAGCGTTTCTCAGAGTGACCGCGATACGCTGAGAAACCTCGGCGATCGCCTGAAAATGCTGGTCTTCGGTCAGGATAAAGCCATTGAGGCGCTTACCGAAGCCATCAAGATGGCGCGTGCGGGTTTGGGTCATGAACATAAACCTGTCGGTTCATTCCTGTTTGCCGGTCCAACCGGGGTCGGGAAAACCGAGGTGACGGTACAGCTTTCGAAAGCTTTGGGCATTGAGCTTCTGCGTTTTGATATGTCCGAGTATATGGAACGTCATACGGTTAGCCGCCTGATTGGAGCGCCTCCGGGGTACGTTGGTTTTGATCAGGGTGGTCTGCTGACCGATGCGGTGATCAAACATCCACACGCGGTACTGCTGCTGGACGAAATCGAGAAAGCGCATCCGGACGTGTTCAACATTCTGTTGCAGGTGATGGACAACGGCACGCTGACCGATAACAACGGACGCAAGGCAGACTTCCGTAACGTGGTGCTGGTAATGACCACCAACGCCGGGGTACGTGAAACCGAGCGTAAATCCATTGGCCTTATCCACCAGGATAACAGCACCGACGCGATGGAAGAGATCAAGAAGATCTTTACGCCGGAATTCCGTAACCGTCTCGACAACATTATCTGGTTCGATCATCTGTCAACTGACGTGATCCATCAGGTGGTGGATAAATTTATTGTTGAGTTGCAGGTTCAACTGGATCAGAAAGGTGTTTCTCTGGAAGTGAGTCAGGAAGCGCGTAACTGGCTGGCTGAGAAAGGTTATGACCGGGCAATGGGTGCACGTCCGATGGCACGCGTCATTCAGGACAACCTGAAAAAACCGCTCGCTAACGAACTGCTGTTTGGCTCGTTGGTGGACGGCGGTCAGGTCACCGTTGCACTGGATAAAGAGAAAAATGAGCTGACCTACGGGTTCCAGAGTGCGCAAAAGCACAAGGCGGAAGCAGCGCATTAATCTGATGTTGTAAAGCCTTTTAAGTAGGTTGATAAAGTCCGTAATCCTGTATGGGGTTACGGACTTTTTTCTTTGTGAGGTGAGGGCGGTTGTAACCCTAATTTTTATGGTTACTGTAACTTATTGATAATTAATGCTGCTGGAAGGTAAGGATAAAAAAGGATAGCAGCAGGGAAATTAGATAGTTTTACTTTATTAACAACGGGCTAAACGTGTAGTATTTGAGTTCACTGCCGTACAGGCAGCTTAGAAAAGAAGATGTCTGCATTCATTACTGCGTATACCGTTCACTGCCGTACAGGCAGCTAAAATACAAAAAAAGCTCGTACTTTCGTACGAGCTCTTCTTTAAATATGGCGGTGAGGGGGGGATTCGAACCCCCGATACGTTGCCGTATACACACTTTCCAGGCGTGCTCCTTCAGCCACTCGGACACCTCACCAAATTGTTTTGTTGCCTGACCTCATGGGGGGCAACGGGGCGCTACTATAGGGAGTTGGAGTAAAACGGTCAAGAAGAATTTTAATGATAATTATTGTTTGCTCATACTGTAAACAAGTTGTGCAGTATATCTACATCGAGACAAGTTATGGATTTATACTTCCAAAGTATTTCATACATATCACAAAATAAAAAGGCCGGCTAAACCGACCTTTTACTCGTTCTTTCTCTTCGCCCATCAGGCGGTAAAACAATCAGCGACTACGGAAGACAATGCGGCCTTTGCTCAGGTCGTACGGGGTCAGTTCAACAGTCACTTTGTCGCCCGTCAGGATGCGGATGTAGTTTTTGCGCATTTTACCGGAGATGTGTGCAGTAACCACGTGACCGTTTTCTAACTCTACGCGGAACATGGTGTTAGGCAACGTTTCAAGAACGGTGCCTTGCATTTCAATATTGTCTTCTTTGGCCATCTAATCCTCTGGGGTATCACTACCGTAATTTGAACCGGCAAGATAATGCCGAAGTTCTGTAAATAAGTAAAGATTTGCGCGCTAAATCGCAACAAACAGGTTTGGCACATAACTCCGAAAACACACGGCTAAGCCGCACCAAAAGCGCAACGTATAAGGGAGCGGTGAGATAAACGATGGGCGTTACCTGACGCGAAAAATTCCTTATCGGCAGCGGAGTAATGAGCGTAACCAACTCTGCGACCGCAATTATAACACTCTGGAGAGAAATGTGCCGAAAACATTCATTTCTGAGGCGAAAACAATTGCCGTGGCACCCAGAAGTTATTCGGCAATCGTTCCGGGCGCATTTGATTAAGATAATTGAGGTAATCCCTGCGGGGAATTTCGCAGGCGCCAAGCGAAGCTGTGTGATCATTAAGCACCTGACAATCGATTAATTTGCCACCGTGATAGATAAATTCTTCGCAGAATACCAGGAGCGCCGTTTTGGACGCATTTTCCATGCGGCTGAACATCGACTCACCACAAAATAACGTTCCCTGCGCCACGCCATATATGCCGCCGACAAGCTCGTCTTCACGCCAGACTTCAATAGAGTGGGCATGACCCAGCTCGTGCAGGCGGTAGTAAGCTTCAACCACGTCGCGCGTGATCCAGGTTCCTTCTTCGCGATCGCTGGCACAACCTTCAATAACCTGACCAAATGCGTAATTCATCGTGACACGATAGGGCGAGCGTCTATGAAAACGTTTCATACTGCGACTAATATGCAGTGATTCTGGCCATAATACCGCGCGAGGGTCGGGCGACCACCACAGAATAGGGTCGCCAGGAGAAAACCACGGAAAAATACCGCGTTGATAAGCCATCAACAGACGCGCAGGGCTTAGATCGCCCCCCAGCGCCAGCAAGCCGTTAGGCTCACGTAATGCGCCTTCCGGGGAAGGGAAGGCTATTGAATGGCGAGAAAGCTGAACCAGGCGCATGACCGCAAAACTCCACTACGCAAGTCGGATCGTTCAATAATAGCTTACAAACCCTGCTTAAACTGGTAATAACGCCCCTGTCTGGCAAGCAGTTCTGCATGAGTACCTTGCTCAATAATTTGTCCGTTGTCCATCACAATTATTTGTTGGAAACGAGAGAGTCCGCGAAGTCGATGTGTAACCATTAATACCGTTTTCTCGTGCATCATTTCTGCAAGTAATTCAAGGATCTGACTTTCAGTTGTGGCATCCAGGCCTTCGGTTGGTTCGTCCAGCAATACCAGCGGCGCATCGTGTAATAGCGCACGGGCGATAGCCAGACGGCGCAGTTCGCCACCGGAGAGTTGGCGTCCACCTTCACCCAGCCAACTGTTGAGTCCTGCGTCTTCAAGCAGCTTCTCCAGACCGACGCGGCGCAAGATCTCCGCCAGAGCCTCATCACAGCTGCCTGGTGCTGCAAGTAACAGATTATCTCGCAGCGTTGCGCTAAACAGATGTACACGCTGTGGCACAACGCTGATGGCCTTACGCAGAGCCGTTTCATTCAGGCTGGCTATAGGGCTACCGTTAAGCAAAATCTCGCCCTGTTGCGGATCCCATGCGCGGGTCAGCAGTTGTAATAGTGTCGACTTGCCGCATCCCGTTCGACCGAGAATCGCAATATGTTCTCCGGCGTTTGCCTGAAGGGAAATCTCTTTAAGAGCTTGCTGTGATTGCTCAGGATAAGTGAACTGAACATCACGTAACGTCAGGGAAACCTGATCGGCAACATGGGTTTGGGTATCAGGGAAGGTGACTTCTGGTTTTTGATCCGTTAAGTCAGTGATCCGTACTGCAGAGGCAATGACTTGCCCCAGATGCTGAAATGCACCTGTCACCGGCGCCAGAGCCTCAAACGCAGCTAACGCACAGAAGACAAACAAGGCAATTAACGCGCCGGGTTGAGCATTGCCGCCAACGCCGCCAGACGCCATCCACAGCATCAGGATCACCGCTAACGCACCAATTAGCAGCATTATCGCTTGCGATAAAGCGGTCAGTTCAGATTGACGGCGTTGCGCTTCCAGCCACTGAATTTCAGTATTCTCTAACTGCGTGCGATAACGATCGCTGGCACCAAAAATGGTCAGTTCAGCTTGCCCTTGCAGCCAGGCGGTCAGTTGCTGGCGATACTGCCCGCGAAGATGAGTCAGATTATGCCCTGTGCTTTTACCAGCACGATAAAATAGCGGAGGCATCAGGAACAACGTCAGCAACATAATGCCGCCCAGCGTGAAGGCGAGGGTGAAATCAAGGAAACTTAACCCGATTGTCACCACCATAATCACCACAAAAGCGCCCACCAGCGGTGAGATAACGCGCAAATAAAGATGATCGAGCGTATCAACATCCGCCACGACGCGGTTGAGCAATTCGCCCTGACGATAGCGCGCAAGCCCGGCAGGGGAGAGCGGCAAAAGTTTACTGAATGTGTAAATGCGCAGATGCTGCAATACGCGGAAAGTCGCGTCATGACTCACCAGACGTTCAAAATAACGCCCTGCGGTACGGGTGATTGCTGCGCCACGCACCCCTGCGGCGGGGAGCATATAGTTGAAGCTGTACAGTCCTGCAACGCCCGCAACCGCAGAGGCGGAGAGGAACCAGCCGGAAAGTGTCAACAGACCGATACTGGCGAGCAGAGTAATAATCGCCAGCACAATACCAAGGCTTAACATCCATTTATGACGTTTATACAGAGCCAGATAGGGTAGCAAAGCGCGCATTTAAATCTCCTCCTGACGATGGGCCAGCAATGTAGCGAAAGGACCGTTAGCCACGCTTAATTCCGCGTAACGTCCTTGCTCGACAATCTGACCATCCTGCATTACCCAAATGACATCCCAGTCAGCAAGATCTTCTAACTGGTGGGTGACCATTAACGTAGTCTGGCGTAGCGAGGCGGCATTCAGCGCCTCCATTACGCGCTGTTCGCTGTGTGCATCCAGGCTGGCAGCGGGTTCATCCAACAGTAATAGCGAACAGGGATGCAGTAATGCACGCGCCACCGCCACGCGCTGCGCCTGACCTACGGAAAGGCGGGCAGCCTGGTCGCCAACAGGCGTATCAACTCCTTGTGGCAGGAGCGGTAGAAACTCACTGACCCATGCGTTATCCAGTGCTGTTTGTAACTCTTGTTCGCTGGCATCAGGTCGCGCCAGTAGCACATTGTCCCGTAGTGTTGCTGCTGGTAGTTGTGGATTCTGCCCAACCCAGGAGAGATGTTTGCGCCATGATTCCGGTGATAAATCGCGCAATTCGATACCGTTGACCCGTAGCGATCCCTGATATGAGAGGAAACCGGAAAGTGCATTCAACAGTGAGCTTTTACCTGAACCGCTACGGCCAACCAATACAGCTCGTTGGCCTGCTGGCAAAGTAAAGTTCAGCGGTCCGGCCAGCGTTTTACCTTCCGGCGATGTGATAAACAGATCCTCGGCCTCAATGGTCACCGGATCGGTTGATGCTAATTCCGTCTCACCGCGCTGCGGATGGGCGAGCGGGGTTTCCATAAACGTTTTCAGACTGTCAGCCGCGCCAACAGCCTGGGCTTTAGCATGATAAAACGTACCAAGATCGCGCAATGGCTGGAAAAACTCCGGCGCAAGGATCAGCGCCAGAAAACCCGCAGCCAGCGTCACGCCAGTATCATAGTGACCAAAATCCAGCTCGCCGAGATAGGAAAAACCAAAGTACACCGCCACCAGAGCAATTGACAGCGAGGTAAAGAATTCCAGAATGCCGGAGGATAAAAATGCCAGTCGCAACACTTCCATTGTCCGTTGACGGAAATCTTCAGAAGCAGAACGAATGCTTTCAATTTCAGCTTCACCACGACCAAAAATACGCAGCGTTTCCATGCCGCGCAGGCGATCGAGGAAATGCCCACTTAAGCGAGCAAGTGCGAGAAAGTTACGTCGGTTAGCATCGGCGGCGCCCATTCCAACTAACGCCATAAACAACGGGATTAACGGCGCAGTGCCCAGCAGAATAAGCGCCGCAGCCCAGTTAGAAGGGAATATTGCTACCACAATCAGCAGCGGCACTGACACCGCCAGCGCCATTTGTGGCAGGTAGCGAGCATAGTAATCATGCATATCGTCAATTTGCTCGAGTACCAGCGTCGCCCAACTCCCCGCAGGTTTGCCCTGAATCCACGCCGGTCCTGCTTGCTGCAAACGGTCGAGAACCTGGCGGCGGATGGCAAAACGGATATGCTGCCCGGCGTGATACCCCACCCGTTCGCGCAACCAGACCACCCATGCGCGCAATACAAAGGTCAGAACCAGTAACGTAAAGGGCAGCAGCAGGGCTTCACGGGGGATGTTCTCCATAATCATGTGCTGCAGAATACGCGCCATGAACCAGGCTTGGGCAATTATCAATATGCCACTCACAAAGCCCAACAGACGAGAAATATTCAGCCAACGTTGGGAGATGACGCTTTGCTGTTTTAACCAGCGGGTTAACTCTTTTTGACGGGATTTATTCATTGCACGCTTAGCAGGTGAGTTATCAGAATTTTTTGCAGGGCAATGTTACAACGGAGGAATAATAAAGGCGACCCATAGTCGCATGGTGTCGCCTTCTTTACTTTTGTTACTGATTTGTAAAATTATTTTGCGTCAGCTAAACCGTCGAGGTAGCGTTCAGCATCCAGTGCCGCCATGCAGCCTGTACCGGCGGAAGTAATAGCCTGGCGATAAATATGATCCATCACGTCACCTGCGGCAAAGACGCCCGGAATGCTGGTCTGGGTGGCATTACCATGAATACCCGATTGTACTTTGATGTAGCCGTTTTCCAGTTCCAGTTGCCCTTCGAAAATGGCGGTATTCGGGCTGTGGCCGATAGCAACAAACAGACCGGCAACGTCGAGTGACTCGATGTTATCGCTGTTTTGCGTATCGCGAAGACGAACGCCAGTGACGCCCATCTGATCGCCGGTCACTTCTTCCAGCGTACGGTTGGTGTGCAGAATGATGTTGCCGTTCTCCACTTTATCCATCAGACGCTTAATCAGAATTTTTTCTGCGCGGAAAGTATCGCGGCGGTGAATCAGGTGTACTTCAGAAGCAATGTTAGACAGATACAATGCCTCTTCAACAGCGGTATTACCGCCGCCGATAACCGCAACCTTCTGATTACGGTAGAAGAATCCATCGCAGGTCGCACAGGCAGAAACCCCACGTCCTTTAAAGGCTTCTTCAGAGGGCAGGCCGAGATAGCGTGCAGAAGCTCCGGTAGCAATAATCAGCGCATCGCAGGTGTACTCGCCGCTGTCGCCAGACAGACGGAACGGACGATTCTGCAAATCCACTTTGTTGATGTGATCAAAGATGATTTCAGTTTCAAATTTGGTGGCATGTTCATGCATGCGTTCCATTAATAACGGACCGGTCAGATCGTTTGGATCGCCTGGCCAGTTTTCCACTTCCGTGGTGGTGGTCAGTTGGCCGCCTTTTTCCATGCCGGTAATCAGCACGGGTTGCAGGTTGGCGCGCGCCGCGTAGACAGCAGCGGTATATCCCGCCGGGCCTGAACCCAGGATAAGCAGTTTACTGTGTTTGGTCGTGCCCATGAGATCCCCATAGTTGTTGGCAGACAATGGGCAGGATTGTAGGGAATTTACAGACGTAAAAAAAGAGTATGACGATTTTGTTAACGATTTGTGCAATCGTCAGAAGCGATAAGCGTGTCAAATTCTTCGGTCATTATCACGCCTGCTACTTAATTTTTTCGGTTTATAAGCCGATTAAATGATGATTAAACGCGACTGTTAATGAATAACTGGCATGTTGTACTAAAAAACGATGTTTTGCTTTGACAATCACCTGGTGTTTTGCGAAAACATTCGAGGAAGAAAAAAACAGTATTCTTATATGCGCATAATCATGCATGTAAATACCATGTTTACCGTGCTAGTGAAATCTACGCATGGCGTGGACAGACGCCATTCGTGATGTCGATAGCGGCCTCCAGGCAACGGTCTTCTCACCGTAGACCCAGGCATTGCGCGCCGTGAATCTTAATGATTTCGGTCTATCGTGACGGGTAGCGACTCTGAACAGTGATGTTTTCAGGGTCAGACAGGAGTAGGGAAGGAATACAGAGAGACAATAATAATGGTAGATAGCAAGAAGCGCCCTGGCAAAGATCTCGACCGTATCGATCGTAACATTCTTAATGAGTTGCAAAAGGATGGGCGTATTTCTAACGTCGAGCTTTCTAAACGTGTGGGACTTTCCCCAACGCCATGCCTTGAGCGCGTGCGTCGGCTGGAAAGACAAGGGTTTATCCAGGGCTATACGGCACTGCTGAACCCGCATTATCTGGATGCATCACTTCTGGTATTCGTTGAGATTACTCTGAATCGTGGTGCTCCGGATGTGTTTGAACAATTCAATACCGCTGTACAAAAACTTGAAGAAATTCAGGAGTGTCATTTAGTATCTGGTGATTTCGACTACCTGTTGAAAACACGCGTGCCGGATATGTCAGCTTACCGTAAGCTGCTGGGGGAAACTCTGCTGCGTCTGCCTGGCGTCAATGACACACGGACATACGTTGTTATGGAAGAAGTCAAGCAGAGTAATCGTCTGGTTATTAAGACGCGCTAACACGGAACAGGTGCAAAATCGGCGTATTTTGATTACACTCCTGTTAATCCATACAGCAACAGTACTGGGGTAACCTGGTACTGTTGTCCGTTTTAGCATCGGGCAGGAAAAGCCTGTAACCTGGAGAGCCTTTCTTGAGCCAGGAATACACTGAAGACAAAGAAGTCACATTGACAAAGTTAAGCAGCGGGCGCCGACTTCTGGAGGCGTTGCTGATTCTTATTGTCCTGTTTGCCGTCTGGTTGATGGCAGCTTTATTGAGTTTTAACCCTTCGGATCCTAGCTGGTCGCAAACGGCCTGGCATGAGCCTATCCATAATTTAGGCGGGGCACCTGGTGCGTGGCTGGCCGATACCCTGTTCTTCATTTTTGGCGTGATGGCTTACACCATCCCCGTCATCATTGTCGGTGGCTGTTGGTTTGCGTGGCGTCATCAGACCAGCGACGAATACATTGATTATTTTGCCGTTTCGCTACGTATTATTGGCGTGCTGGCGCTCATCCTTACCTCCTGTGGTCTAGCAGCCATTAACGCCGACGATATCTGGTATTTTGCCTCCGGTGGCGTAATCGGTAGCTTATTAAGCACCACGTTGCAGCCTCTGCTACACAGCAGTGGGGGAACAATTGCGCTGCTTTGCGTCTGGGCAGCGGGCCTGACGCTGTTTACCGGCTGGTCCTGGGTGACTATTGCCGAAAAACTGGGCGGCTGGATTTTAAACATTCTCACCTTCGCCAGTAATCGTACCCGTCGCGATGATACCTGGGTCGATGAAGATGAGTATGACGATGACGAAGAGTACGAAGATGAAAACCACGGTAAACAGCATGAATCGCGCCGTGCTCGTATTCTTCGTGGCGCGTTAGCGCGTCGTAAACGCCTGGCGGAAAAATTCATTAATCCGATGGGGCGACAAACGGACGCTGCGTTGTTCTCCGGCAAGCGAATGGATGATGAAGAAGATGTTACCTACACTGCGCGCGGAGTAGCGGCCGATCCTGATGACGTCCTGTTTTCGGGCAATCGTGCAACGCAGCCAGAATATGACGAATACGATCCTTTATTAAATGGTGCGCCGATTACCGAGCCTGTCGCTGCCGCAGCGGCTGCAACCACGGCGACGCAAAGCTGGGCCGCGCCGGTTGAACCTGTTACTCAGACGCCGCCTGTTGCCTCTGTTAATGTTCCACCTGCGCAACCTACTGTAGCTTGGCAGCCTGTACCGGGGCCGCAAACGGGCGAGCCGGTTATTACTCCTGCAGCGGAAGGTTACCCACAGCAGCCACAATATGCGCAGCCTGCGGTGCAATATAATGAGCCGCTGCAACAGCCTGTACCGCCACAGCAGTCATACTATACGCCTGCAGCGGAACAACCGGTTCAACAGCCGTATTATACATCTGCACCGGAACAGCCGGTGGCAGGTAACGCCTGGCAAGCCGAAGAGACGCAATCCACTTTTGCTCCACAGCCTACATACCAGGCGGAGCAAACTTACCCGCAGCCAGCCGTTCAGGAGCCGTTGTACCAACAGCCGCAACCTGTTGAACAGCAGCCTGTCGCGACACCGGAGCCTGTTGTAGAAGAGACAAAGCCTGCGCGTCCGCCGCTTTACTATTTTGAAGAAGTGGAAGAGAAGCGTGCCCGTGAACGTGAACAACTTGCGGCCTGGTATCAACCAATTCCTGAACCGGTTAAGGAACCAGAACCGATCAAATCTTCGCTGAAAGCACCTTCTGTTGCAGCAGTACCTCCAGTAGAAGCCGCTGCCGCTGTTTCACCGCTGGCATCGGGCGTGAAAAAAGCGACCCTGGCGACGGGAGCCGCAGCGACGGTTGCTGCGCCTGTTTTCAGCCTGGCAAATAGCGGTGCGCCGCGTCCGCAAGTGAAAGAGGGCATTGGCCCGCAGTTACCTCGACCGAAGCGTATCCGCGTACCAACACGTCGTGAACTGGCGTCATATGGCATTAAGCTGCCATCGCAGAGAGCGGCGGAAGAGAAGGCTCGTGAAGCGCAGCGCAACCAGTACGATGCTGGCGGGCAGTATAACGATGATGAAATCGATGCGATGCAGCAGGATGAACTGGCACGTCAGTTCGCCCAGACACAGCAGCAACGCTATGGCGAACAGTATCAACATGATGTGCCCGTAAACGCAGAAGATGCAGATGCTGCGGCAGAGGCTGAGCTGGCTCGTCAGTTTGCCCAGACTCAGCAGCAGCGTTATTCCGGTGAACAACCGACTGGGGCGAATCCGTTCTCGCTGGATGATTTCGAATTTTCACCGATGAAAGCGTTAGTGGATGATGGTCCACACGAGCCGCTGTTTACGCCAATTGTTGAACCTGTTCAACAGCCGCAGCAACCAGTCGTGCCGCAGCCGCAATATCAACAGCCGCAGCGATCGGTAGTGCCGCAGCCGCAGTATCAACAGCCGCAGCAACCGGTAGCACCGCAGCAGCACTATCAGCAGCCGCAGCAACCGGTAGCGCCACAGCCGCAGTATCAGCAGCCGCAACAACCGGTAGCGCCACAGCAGCACTATCAACAGCCGCAACAACCGGTAGCGCCGCAGCCGCAGTATCAGCAGCCGCATCAACCGACGGCACCACAGCCGCAGGATACCCTGCTTCATCCGCTGTTAATGCGCAATGGCGACAGTCGTCCGTTACACAAACCGACGACGCCGTTGCCTTCTCTGGATTTGCTGACGCCGCCGCCGAGCGAAGTGGAACCCGTAGATACCTTTGCGCTTGAACAAATGGCGCGTCTGGTAGAGGCGCGCCTGGCTGACTTCCGCATTAAAGCCGATGTCGTCAACTATTCTCCGGGGCCAGTTATCACTCGCTTTGAGCTGAACCTGGCACCGGGCGTAAAAGCTGCGCGTATTTCTAACTTGTCACGTGACCTGGCCCGTTCGCTATCAACTGTGGCGGTTCGTGTCGTTGAAGTTATTCCGGGTAAACCTTACGTAGGTCTGGAGTTACCTAACAAAAAACGCCAAACCGTTTACCTGCGCGAAGTGCTGGACAACGCTAAGTTCCGCGATAACCCATCGCCATTAACGATAGTGCTGGGTAAAGATATCGCTGGCGATCCGGTCGTTGCCGATCTGGCAAAAATGCCGCACTTGTTGGTTGCGGGGACTACCGGTTCCGGTAAGTCTGTCGGTGTGAACGCCATGATTCTGAGTATGCTCTATAAAGCGCAGCCGGAAGATGTGCGTTTCATTATGATCGATCCGAAAATGCTCGAGCTTTCAGTTTATGAAGGTATCCCGCACCTGTTAACGGAAGTCGTGACCGACATGAAAGATGCTGCCAACGCTTTACGCTGGTGCGTCAACGAAATGGAGCGTCGATATAAACTGATGTCGGCTTTGGGTGTACGTAACCTGGCGGGTTATAACGAAAAAATTGCTGAAGCTGACCGTATGATGCGCCCAATACCAGACCCGTACTGGAAACCGGGCGACAGTATGGATGCTCAGCATCCGGTGCTGAAAAAAGAGCCTTATATTGTTGTTCTGGTGGACGAATTTGCCGACCTGATGATGACGGTGGGTAAAAAAGTGGAAGAGCTGATTGCACGTCTGGCGCAAAAAGCCCGTGCCGCAGGAATCCACCTCGTACTGGCAACGCAACGCCCATCAGTTGATGTTATTACTGGTCTGATTAAAGCGAATATTCCAACTCGTATCGCCTTTACGGTATCCAGTAAGATTGACTCGCGTACCATTCTTGATCAGGCTGGTGCCGAATCGTTACTGGGAATGGGCGATATGCTCTACTCCGGGCCGAACTCCACCATGCCGGTACGTGTTCATGGTGCCTTTGTTCGCGATCAGGAAGTTCATGCCGTGGTGCAGGACTGGAAAGCGCGTGGTCGTCCGCAGTATGTCGATGGCATCACTTCCGACAGTGAAAGTGAAGGTGGAGCCGGTGGTTTCGATGGCGCAGAAGAGCTGGATCCGTTGTTCGATCAGGCGGTGCAGTTCGTCACTGAAAAACGCAAAGCGTCAATTTCAGGCGTACAGCGTCAGTTCCGCATTGGTTATAACCGTGCGGCGCGTATTATCGAACAGATGGAAGCGCAGGGGATCGTCAGCGAACAGGGTCACAACGGTAATCGTGAAGTGCTGGCTCCACCGCCGTTTGACTGATTAGGGCATTGTAGGCCGGATAAGACGCGATAGCGTCGCATCCGGCACACTATCAACTGAAAATTCAGTATTTTCTTCTTTCCTCAAGCTGATTATTAGCCTGGAATAGAGAGTAGAGGGAACTCCCGTTTGGGAGTGACGTAATTTGAGGAACCATGATGAAAAAAATTGCCATCACCTGTGTATTACTCTCAAGCTTTGTGGCGAGCAGCGTTTGGGCTGATGCCGCAAGCGATCTGAAAAGCCGCCTGGATAAAGTCAGCAGCTTCCATGCCAGCTTCACGCAAAAAGTGACTGACGGTAGCGGCGCTGCAGTACAGGAAGGTCAGGGCGATCTGTGGGTGAAACGTCCTAACTTGTTCAACTGGCATATGACTCAACCTGATGAAAGCATTTTGGTTTCTGACGGTAAAACACTGTGGTTCTATAACCCGTTCGTTGAGCAGGCTACGGCAACCTGGCTGAAAGATGCTACCGGTAATACGCCGTTTATGCTGATTGCCCGCAACCAGTCCAGCGACTGGCAGCAGTACAACATCAAACAGAATGGTGATGACTTTATCCTCACGCCGAAAACCAGCAATGGCAATCTGAAGCAATTCACCATTAATGTGGGGCGTGATGGTACGATCCATCAGTTCAGTGCGGTGGAGCAGGACGATCAGCGCAGCAGTTATCAGTTAAAGTCCCAGCAGAATGGCGTTGTGGATGCAGCGAAATTTACCTTCACCCCGCCGCAAGGCGTAACGGTAGATGACCAACGTAAGTAGAGGCACCTGAGTGAGCAATCTGTCGCTCGATTTTTCGGATAATACTTTTCAACCTCTGGCCGCGCGTATGCGGCCAGAAAATTTAGCACAGTATATCGGTCAGCAACATTTGCTGGCTGCGGGGAAGCCGTTGCCGCGTGCTATTGAAGCCGGGCACCTGCATTCTATGATCCTCTGGGGGCCGCCAGGTACGGGTAAAACGACCCTTGCCGAAGTGATCGCCCGCTACGCAAACGCTGATGTGGAACGTATTTCTGCCGTTACCTCTGGTGTGAAAGAGATTCGCGAGGCGATCGAGCGGGCGCGGCAGAACCGCAACGCCGGACGCCGCACCATTCTGTTTGTCGACGAAGTGCACCGCTTCAACAAGAGCCAGCAGGATGCTTTTCTACCGCATATTGAAGATGGCACCATCACTTTCATTGGCGCGACGACTGAAAACCCCTCGTTTGAGCTTAATTCGGCGCTGCTTTCCCGTGCCCGCGTTTATCTGCTGAAATCCTTGACGACCGAGGATATTGAGCGAGTACTTACTCAGGCAATGGAAGACAAAACGCGTGGCTATGGCGGGCAGGATATTGTTCTGCCAGATGAAACACGCCGTGCGATTGCTGAACTGGTGAATGGTGACGCGCGCCGGGCGTTGAATACGCTGGAAATGATGGCGGATATGGCCGAAATCGATGGCAGCGGCAAACGTGTTCTAAAGCCTGAATTACTGACAGAAATCGCCGGTGAGCGTAGCGCCCGCTTTGATAACAAAGGCGATCGCTTTTACGATCTGATTTCCGCGCTGCATAAATCTGTGCGTGGTAGTGCACCCGATGCGGCGCTGTACTGGTATGCGCGCATTATTACTGCTGGTGGTGATCCGTTATATGTCGCGCGTCGCTGCCTGGCGATAGCGTCGGAAGATGTCGGTAATGCTGATCCACGTGCGATGCAGGTAGCGATTGCTGCCTGGGATTGCTTTACCCGCGTTGGTCCGGCAGAAGGCGAACGCGCCATTGCCCAGGCGATTGTTTACCTGGCCTGTGCACCAAAAAGTAACGCTGTGTATACCGCGTTTAAAGCCGCGCTGGCCGATGCTCGCGAACGTCCGGATTATGACGTGCCGGTTCATTTGCGTAATGCGCCGACAAAATTAATGAAGGAAATGGGCTACGGGCAGGAATATCGTTACGCTCATGATGAAGCAAACGCTTATGCTGCCGGTGAGGTTTACTTCCCGCCGGAAATAGCACAAACACGCTATTATTTCCCGACAAACAGGGGGCTGGAAGGCAAGATTGGCGAAAAGCTCGCCTGGCTGGCTGAACAGGATCAAAATAGCCCCATAAAACGCTACCGTTAATGTTATCGTTGCGGTAATGTTGTTACTGTATCCCTGTGGTCGCAGGCTGTGGCCACATCTCCCATTTAATTCGATAAGCACAGGATAAGCATGCTCGATCCCAATCTGCTGCGTAATGAGCCAGACGCAGTCGCTGAAAAACTGGCACGCCGGGGCTTTAAGCTGGATGTAGATAAGCTGGGCGCTCTTGAAGAGCGTCGTAAAGTATTGCAGGTAAAAACGGAAAACCTGCAAGCGGAGCGTAACTCCCGATCGAAATCCATTGGCCAGGCGAAAGCGCGCGGGGAAGATATCGAGCCTTTACGTCTGGAAGTGAACAAACTGGGCGAAGAGCTGGATGCAGCAAAAGCCGAGCTGGATGCTTTACAGGCTGAAATTCGCGATATCGCGCTAACCATCCCTAACCTGCCTGCAGATGAAGTGCCGGTAGGTAAAGACGAAAATGACAACGTTGAAGTCAGCCGCTGGGGTACCCCGCGTGAGTTTGACTTTGAAGTTCGTGACCATGTGACGCTGGGTGAAATGCACTCTGGCCTCGACTTTGCAGCCGCAGTTAAGTTGACCGGTTCCCGCTTTGTGGTAATGAAAGGGCAGATTGCTCGCATGCACCGCGCACTGTCGCAGTTTATGCTGGATCTGCATACCGAACAGCATGGCTACAGTGAGAACTATGTTCCGTACCTGGTTAACCAGGACACGCTGTACGGTACGGGTCAGCTGCCGAAATTTGCTGGCGATCTGTTCCATACTCGTCCGCTGGAAGAAGAAGCAGACACCAGTAACTACGCGTTGATCCCAACGGCAGAAGTTCCGCTGACCAACCTGGTTCGCGGTGAAATCATTGATGAAGATGACCTGCCGATTAAGATGACCGCCCATACTCCATGCTTCCGTTCTGAAGCCGGTTCTTATGGTCGTGATACCCGTGGTCTGATCCGTATGCACCAGTTCGACAAAGTTGAAATGGTTCAGATCGTGCGCCCGGAAGACTCTATGGCGGCGCTGGAAGAGATGACCGGTCATGCAGAAAAAGTCCTGCAACTGTTGGGTCTGCCGTACCGTAAAATCATCCTTTGCACTGGCGACATGGGCTTTGGCGCTTGCAAAACGTACGACCTGGAAGTATGGATCCCGGCGCAGAACACCTACCGCGAAATTTCTTCCTGCTCTAATGTCTGGGACTTCCAGGCGCGTCGTATGCAGGCACGCTGCCGCAGCAAGTCTGACAAGAAAACCCGTCTGGTGCATACCCTGAACGGCTCCGGTCTGGCTGTTGGCCGTACGCTAGTTGCGGTAATGGAAAACTACCAGCAGGCCGATGGTCGTATTGAAGTACCAGAAGTTCTGCGTCCATACATGAACGGACTGGAATATATTGGCTAATACCCAATTTTTCTGAATCTAAAAAGCGCCTGCGGGCGCTTTTTTTGTCTCCCTTTGATACCAAACAATAATTACTCGTTACTTAAGCGCAATACTACTTACGAGTGAAAATCTACCTATCCCGTTGATTTTCAAATCATTCGATGTATACAAACCTATATAGCGCCAGCTATAAAAATAATTACACAATACGGTTTGTTACTGGAATTAATCGTGAGCAAGCTTGAGTGAGCCATTATGAAAACGAAAATCCCTGATGCGGTATTGGCTGCTGAGGTGAGTCGCCGTGGTTTGGTTAAAACGACAGCGATCGGTGGCCTGGCGATGGCCAGCAGTGCATTAACATTACCTTTTAGTCGAATAGCGCACGCTGTCGATAACGCCATTGCGGCAAATTCTGACGAGAAGGTTATCTGGAGCGCATGTACAGTTAACTGCGGTAGCCGCTGCCCACTGCGAATGCATGTCGTGGACGGTGAAATCAAATACGTCGAAACGGATAATACCGGTGATGACAATTACGACGGCCTGCATCAGGTACGCGCCTGTCTGCGTGGGCGTTCGATGCGTCGTCGCGTTTATAACCCAGATCGCCTGAAATATCCGATGAAACGCGTCGGGGCGCGCGGTGAAGGCAAATTCGAGCGTATTAGCTGGGAAGAAGCCTACGACATTATCGCTACTAATATGCAGCGACTGATTAAAGAGTACGGTAACGAATCCATCTATCTGAACTATGGCACCGGTACGCTGGGCGGCACAATGACCCGTTCCTGGCCACCGGGAAATACCCTGGTCGCGCGCCTGATGAACTGCTGCGGCGGTTATCTGAACCATTATGGTGATTATTCCTCCGCGCAAATTGCAGAAGGGCTGAACTATACCTATGGTGGCTGGGCGGATGGCAACAGCCCGTCAGATATCGAAAACAGTAAGCTGGTGGTGCTGTTTGGTAATAACCCGGGCGAAACGCGAATGAGCGGTGGCGGGGTAACTTATTACCTTGAACAGGCTCGTCAGAAATCAAATGCCCGCATGATCATCATCGATCCGCGCTATACCGACACCGGTGCCGGGCGTGAAGATGAGTGGATCCCGATTCGTCCGGGGACAGATGCCGCACTGGTTAACGGTCTGGCGTACGTCATGATCACCGAAAATCTGGTTGATCAGGAATTCCTCGATAAATATTGCGTTGGCTACGACGAGAAAACCCTGCCAGCCAGTGCGCCGAAAAATGGTCACTACAAAGCCTATATTCTGGGTGAAGGGGCAGACGGCGTTGCCAAAACGCCGGAATGGGCATCGCAAATCACTGGCGTTCCGGCAGACAAAATCATCAAACTGGCACGTGAAATCGGCAGTACCAAACCGGCGTTTATCAGCCAGGGGTGGGGGCCGCAGCGTCACGCTAATGGTGAAATCGCTACTCGAGCTATCTCAATGCTGGCAATTCTGACCGGCAACGTCGGGATTAACGGTGGTAACAGCGGCGCGCGCGAAGGTTCATACAGCTTACCGTTTGTGCGGATGCCGACTCTCGAAAACCCGATCCAGACCAGCATTTCCATGTTTATGTGGACCGATGCCATTGAACGTGGCCCGGAAATGACGGCGCTGCGTGATGGTGTTCGCGGGAAAGATAAGCTGGATGTGCCGATCAAGATGATCTGGAACTATGCCGGTAACTGCCTGATTAACCAGCATTCAGAAATTAACCGTACCCATGAAATCCTTCAGGATGATAAGAAGTGTGAGCTGATTGTGGTTATCGACTGCCACATGACATCATCCGCGAAATACGCTGATATCCTGCTGCCGGACTGCACCGCTTCCGAACAGATGGACTTTGCGCTGGATGCATCCTGCGGGAATATGTCTTACGTGATTTTCAACGATCAGGTGATTAAACCGCGCTTTGAATGTAAGACCATCTATGAAATGACCAGCGAACTGGCAAAACGTCTTGGCGTTGAGCAACAGTTTACGGAAGGTCGTACTCAGGAAGAGTGGATGCGTCACCTGTATGCGCAGTCGCGGGAAGCGATCCCTGAGTTGCCGACCTTTGAAGAGTTCCGCAAGCAGGGGATCTTTAAAAAGCGCGACCCACAAGGGCATCACGTTGCTTATAAAGCCTTCCGTGAAGATCCGCAGGCTAATCCACTGACCACGCCATCGGGCAAAATTGAGATCTATTCCCAGGCGCTGGCTGACATTGCCGCTACCTGGGAATTGCCGGAAGGCGACGTGATCGATCCACTGCCGATCTACACGCCAGGTTTTGAAAGTTATCAGGATCCGCTGAACAAACAGTATCCGCTGCAACTTACAGGTTTCCACTATAAATCTCGCGTTCACTCCACCTACGGCAACGTAGACGTGCTGAAAGCGGCTTGCCGCCAGGAAATGTGGATCAACCCGCTTGATGCGCAAAAACGCGGTATCAGCAACGGCGATAAAGTTAGGATCTTTAACGATCGTGGTGAAGTTCATATTGAGGCGAAAGTGACGCCACGAATGATGCCGGGTGTGGTCGCACTGGGCGAAGGCGCCTGGTATGACCCGGATGCAAAACGTGTCGATAAGGGCGGTTGTATCAACGTACTGACCACTCAACGTCCGTCTCCTCTCGCCAAGGGGAATCCGTCGCATACAAACCTTGTTCAGGTTGAAAAGGTGTAAGGAGTAACCGATGACAACCCAGTATGGATTTTTTATTGATTCCAGCCGTTGCACCGGTTGCAAAACCTGCGAACTGGCTTGTAAAGACTACAAAGATTTGACGCCAGAAGTCAGCTTCCGCCGCATTTATGAATATGCTGGCGGCGACTGGCAGGAGGATAACGGTGTCTGGCATCAAAACGTGTTTGCCTACTATCTCTCGATTTCATGCAATCATTGCGAAGATCCGGCGTGTACCAAAGTCTGCCCGAGCGGTGCGATGCATAAACGTGAAGATGGTTTTGTCGTTGTTGATGAAGATGTGTGCATCGGCTGTCGTTACTGCCATATGGCTTGCCCGTATGGCGCACCGCAGTATAACGAAACCAAAGGGCATATGACCAAATGCGATGGTTGCTATGACCGTGTCGCGGAAGGTAAAAAGCCGATCTGCGTCGAATCTTGCCCGCTGCGGGCGCTGGATTTCGGCCCCATCGACGAGCTGCGTAAAAAACACGGCGATCTGGCGGCCGTTGCGCCATTGCCACGAGCGCACTTTACCAAACCGAATATTGTGATCAAACCTAACGCCAACAGCCGCCCAACCGGGGATACCACTGGCTATCTGGCAAATCCGAAGGAGGTGTGAGATGGGAAGTGGATGGCATGAATGGCCGTTGATGATCTTCACGGTCTTCGGGCAGTGCGTCGTGGGCGGTTTTATCGTTCTGGCATTCGCCTTGTTGAAAGGCGAGCTTCGGGCCGATACCCAACAGCGGGTGATTACCTGTATGTTTGGCTTGTGGGTACTGATGGGCATTGGCTTTATCGCCTCAATGCTTCACCTTGGCTCACCCATGCGCGCTTTTAACTCACTCAACCGGGTTGGCTCTTCGGCATTGAGTAACGAAATCGCCAGTGGTTCGATCTTTTTTGCCGTAGGTGGCATCGGCTGGTTGTTGGCAGTGCTGAAAAAGCTGTCACCGGCATTACGCACGCTGTGGCTGGTGGTGACGATGATTCTCGGCGTGGTGTTTGTCTGGATGATGGTGCGAGTTTATAACAGCATCGATACCGTACCGACCTGGTACAGCATCTGGACACCGATGGGTTTCTTCCTGACTATGTTTATGGGAGGCCCGCTGCTGGGATATTTGTTACTGCGTCTGGCGGGGGTTAATGGTTGGGTGATGCGTTTACTTCCGGCCATTTCAGTGCTGGCGCTGGTGGTGAGCGGTGTAATGTCTGTAATGCAGGGGGCTGAACTCGCTACGATTCACTCTTCTGTACAGCAGGCAGCGGCGTTAGTGCCGGATTACGGTGCGCTGATGGCCTGGCGGATTGTGCTTATCGCCGTGGCACTGTGCTTGTGGATTGTACCGCAGTTAAAAGGTTCTCAGCCTGCGGTATCGCTGCTTTCCGTGTCATTCATCCTGCTTCTGGCTGGTGAGTTAATCGGGCGCGGCGTGTTCTACGGGTTGCATATGACTGTAGGGATGGCCGTTGCCAGCTAAGATGTTTATAACCGGGGTCTCGGCCCCGGTTTTCTTTTATTTCTGTTTCGTTAAGGTGTCATAACTGGTCATCAAATTACGATAATCAGGAATGTGGTTAGAGAACAGCGTCGCCAGACCTTCGATATCGTTGCGCCAGTCACGGTGCAGTTCGCAGGCGACACCAAACCACGTCATCAATTGTGCCCCTGCTTGTGACATACGATCCCATGCCGAATGCCGGGTAATTTCGTTAAAGGTTCCTGACGCGTCAGTCACCACAAAGACATCGAAACCTTCTTCAATCGCCGAAAGTGCCGGGAATGCTACGCAAACTTCGGTGACCACTCCGGCGATAATCAACTGCTTTTTACCTGTCGCCTTGACCGCTTTAACAAAATCTTCGTTATCCCAGGCGTTAATATTTCCCGGACGGGCAATATACGGTGCATCCGGGAACTGTGCTTTCAGTTCAGGGACCAATGGGCCGTTAGGACCGGTTTCAAAACTGGTAGTAAGAATGGTGGGTAGATTGAAATATTTGGCTAAGTCACCCAGCGCCAGCACGTTATTTTTAAATTTGTCAGGTTCAATATCCCGCACGAGGGAAAGTAAACCGGCCTGGTGATCAACTAACAAAACAGCAGCATCATTTTTATCGAGACGAACATACGGTTTGGTCATTCTCTTCTCCTTTCGAGAGTCAGTGGTACGCCTGAAATCGTTCAGACGCGATGCGTTGCCCTGAAAGCATAGACGGGAAATTCAGGTTTGCAGTGACCATGAAATTTTTCGACTGAACTAAACATATGAACGTTATGTTAGATCAATAAAAACAATTAGATGAGACTGATTATCTTTTCGTTATTAGTGTTATGAATGAGTAATATAAATCGATAATACAGCCGCTGCGTTATGTACGTATTTTCACCCATTGACAATGTTTTTGGCGGTGGCATGATGCGCATGAAATTTGAACTTCCTCACGGTTTTCATTCATGTCCACGTATACCCGGCCTGTCATGCTTTTGCTGTCTGGCCTACTTTTGTTGACTCTGGCGATCGCGGTGTTAAATACACTCGTGCCGCTATGGCTCGCCCAGGTACACTTGCCCACATGGCAGGTCGGCGTCGTCAGTTCGTCTTATTTTACCGGCAACCTGGTCGGTACTTTACTGACAGGGTATGTCATTAAACGCTTTGGGTTTAATCGCAGCTATTACCTTGCTTCCTTTATTTTTGCTGCGGGTTGTGCCGGGCTTGGCTTGATGATTGGTTTCTGGAGCTGGTTAGCCTGGCGTTTCGTCGCAGGCGTTGGTTGCGCCATGATTTGGGTGGTGGTAGAAAGCGCGCTGATGTGCAGCGGTACGTCACGTAACCGTGGGCGGTTACTTGCCGCCTATATGATGGTTTATTACGTGGGGACGTTTTTAGGTCAGTTACTGCTCAGTAAAGTTTCAACAGAGTTGATGAGCGTATTGCCGTGGGCTACAGGGTTGACCCTGGCAGGGATCTTGCCGCTGCTGTTTACTCGTATCGTGAATCAGCAGGCTGAGAACCATGCTTCGACGCCAATTACGTCAATGCTAAAACTTCGTCAGGCGCGGCTTGGCGTGAACGGCTGTATTATCTCGGGAATCGTTCTGGGTTCTTTGTATGGCCTGATGCCGCTGTACCTCAATCATAAAGGGATTAGCAACGCCAGCATTGGCTTCTGGATGGCGGTTCTGGTTAGTGCTGGTATCCTTGGGCAATGGCCAATTGGTCGTCTGGCAGATAAATTTGGTCGCCTGCTGGTACTACGCGTTCAGGTATTTGTCGTCATTCTCGGTAGCATTGCGATGTTAAGTCAGGCGGCAATGGCACCTGCGTTGTTCATCCTCGGTGCAGCCGGTTTTACGCTCTATCCGGTGGCGATGGCCTGGGCTTGCGAGAAAGTTGAACATCATCAGCTGGTGGCAATGAATCAGGCGTTATTGTTAAGCTATACCGTCGGTAGTCTGCTTGGCCCGTCTTTTACTGCCATGTTAATGCAGAATTTCTCTGATAATCTGCTGTTTATCATGATCGCCAGTGTGTCGTTTATTTATTTACTCATGCTGCTTCGTAACGCCGGTCATACACCAAAACCCGTTGCTCACGTGTAAATGAATGAGTGCAGAGTGTGAACTGCCTGTTTCGCACTCTGTTTTTTGTTTCCTCTGTACAACTATTTTTTAGCAAATTTTATTCGTAAAAAAATAAAGTGTGCAGCAGGTTATAATTTTGCATTCCGCTATTTCCGCACGTCTTGTTTGCCGCGCATAATTCCTCGTTTTCTAAATATCCATTAAATATTGGCGAAGGATCGATCTATGGCTGGGAACGTTCAGGAAAAACAGTTGCGATGGTACAACATTGCTTTGATGTCATTTATTACCGTTTGGGGCTTTGGCAACGTTGTAAATAACTATGCCAACCAGGGACTGGTGGTTGTTTTTTCATGGGTATTTATTTTTGCGCTCTATTTCACACCTTATGCCCTGATTGTCGGCCAGTTAGGTTCGACCTTTAAAGACGGGAGAGGGGGCGTTAGTACCTGGATTAAACATACCATGGGGCCAGGGCTGGCTTACCTTGCAGCATGGACCTACTGGGTGGTGCATATTCCTTATTTGGCACAAAAACCGCAGGCAATACTGATCGCGCTCGGTTGGGCGATGAAAGGCGATGGTTCGTTAATCAAAGAATATTCGGTCGTAGCGTTACAGGGGTTAACGCTGGTGCTGTTTATCTTCTTTATGTGGGTTGCCTCCCGAGGCATGAAGTCACTGAAAATTGTTGGTTCTGTGGCAGGGATTGCAATGTTTGTCATGTCGCTCCTTTATGTGGCGATGGCGGTAACCGCGCCTGCGATTACTGAAGTGCATATTGCGACTACTAACATTACCTGGGAAACATTCATACCACATATCGATTTCACCTACATTACCACCATTTCAATGCTGGTTTTTGCGGTTGGTGGTGCTGAGAAGATTTCTCCTTACGTTAACCAAACACGCAACCCAGGAAAAGAATTTCCAAAAGGGATGTTGTGTCTGGCGGGGATGGTAGCAGTATGTGCGATTCTCGGCTCACTGGCGATGGGGATGATGTTTGACTCGCGTAATATTCCCGATGATTTGATGACTAACGGTCAGTATTACGCCTTCCAGAAGCTGGGGGAGTATTACAATATGGGTAATACCTTAATGGTGATTTATGCCATTGCGAACACTCTGGGGCAAGTTGCCGCACTGGTATTTTCGATTGATGCACCGCTTAAAGTGTTATTAGGCGATGCCGACAGCAAATATATTCCTGCCAGTTTATGTCGTACCAACGCTTCCGGTACGCCCGTGAATGGCTATTTTCTGACTCTGGTGCTGGTGGCGATCCTGATTATGCTCCCGACTCTCGGCATCGGTGATATGAACAATCTCTATAAATGGCTGTTGAATCTTAACTCGGTAGTGATGCCACTGCGTTATTTGTGGGTATTTGTTGCGTTTATTGCTGTCGTTCGCCTGGCGCAGAAATATAAACCAGAGTATGTCTTTATTCGTAATAAGTCGCTGGCAATGACCGTTGGGATTTGGTGTTTTGCCTTTACCGCGTTTGCCTGCCTGACAGGAATCTTCCCGAAAATGGAAGCCTTCACTGCAGAGTGGACATTCCAACTGGCACTGAACATTACTACGCCATTTGTCCTCGTTGGACTGGGGCTGATATTCCCGCTGCTCGCACGTAAAGCGAATATAAAATAGTCATCATGCCCCGGTTCTCCGGGGCTATGATATTAAATAGATTAAAATTAGAGCAGGTCTGCCAAGGCAAAAGTTAAGTTTTTCTTAAGGGATGAAAGAATATAAACGCTGCCGTGATAATACAAATTTTAGTTATCGGAGACCTTTATTTTTAGATATGGTGATAGTTTTAATTATTGGTTATTTTGCAAGTTATTATTTGGAGCTCTGGAGTAAACTCTTGCGCATCGTAATAACATGATTTTTACGGCTAAATTTTCAACAAAGAGTGGTAATGTAAACTCGGATTTTTTGATCTGTATCAATAAATTTGCACGTTGCTAATTATGGTTAAATTTTCTGAGAATGATTGCAATTATTGTTTGGTTATGCAGATGGTATATTGATTTCTTGGTGCAATATTCTGGTAAAGCTATATTTTATAGGATTTTAATCCAACAAGAATCATCTCCCGACAGAATCTTCTCATACCTGGTGTAGTTCACAGTCTTTTGTTTTAAAAATAAAATAGTGCTCTAATGTTGCATCTATTGTTTTATCGAACGTGTACTCCTGAAAATATTTATCTGTTAGGTTGATGGACAAATTACAGCCCTGGCAGTGAAATTTTCGCGATCACTTTCTGACTAAATTTTACTTTAAGGTTACTGATTAATATATTTTGGGCTAAGAGAGTCGTATTACACATGTCTTGAATAAGATAAATAAACAGAATGGATTACTGATAATAGATGCTAATACCTCTTTTGGATAATTATAGAGTAGATGTCACAACTCGGCAGGATGTGCTAGTTGTGTTGTTATAGGGTAATTTTTTCATATCTAAATTATTTCGTTGCAAATTTAACGAAAGGCGGTAGCGTGGATGAAAGATACAAAAATGAGCATTACATATAACAATATTGTTCTGGTTAAAATAAGAAGCATGATAATCACTTGTGGAAATTAAGAAAAAATCAATCTTCTCATCATGACATATTTGTTATATGGGAATAATGAAATTAAGAAAGTCATAAAGAGAAGGGTAACATCGTCTAATATACAGAACTTTATACGATATTATATTAAAGCAATTGATAACATTTTAGTCAGAACACCAGTATGTATAGCATTACCGAAAAATTAAACTCAAGATTTAACACTGCGGTTATATTAGCTGTTACTGTCTATATTGTCTTGTCATTTATTACCGCAATTGATTTCCATAAAAAAATAGCAGAAAACTCTTCACGGATTAACCTTATACTCATCAATAACAATTTGAATAATTTTTTTTCTAAAGTTGAAAAAGAGGCTGATGCATTAAAAGATGCAATTTATCTGTTAAATGATGAAGATGAGATAAAGCGAGCAGTCCTTCATCGCATGAAAAAAATAGATGCGGTTAATTTAGTGGGGATAATGCTCAATAATGGAAGCTATCTTAGCTTTATTCGAGCGGAGAATGGTGAGGTAAAATTCCTGGGAAAATCAGAACCCGGTAAACCTTTTATTGGGGACGATGGTAATAGTAGCGATAACTACTTTAACCCGGAATCACGTCCCTGGAATAAATTACCGGCAGGGACTTATTCAAAATGGTCACCATGGTATAATTGTTATGGTATTGCCGGAAAAAAATGTTTTTCATTTTCTCTACGACCATCCGAAGAAGAAAAAGATTCATTTGCTCTGAAGTTAATACATCTGGATCTTGATGAAAGATATTTCAGTAATTTTTTAAATAAACTAGGTGGTGATGCTGATATTCTATTCATGGAACAAAATAAAAGGATTATGGTAGGTAATGAAAAATCAATGTTACATCTTATTGTCCGCGAGTCATCGGGAAGTTATAACATAAGTAATAATAGTGGCAACTATATAGACAATATTATCTCACTCCCCAGGCTTCCTGATGTCAGATTCCATTACTTTTACTATCAAAAAGCAGAAGATGCAAACATCAATAAATATTTTACATTGATGTTTTTATGTGGCTTGGTTTGTTTTTGTTTATTATGGTATATCGTTGAAAAAATAACAAAAAAAATTAAAGGCGAATCCAGCAAACTAATAGAACATCTGAAAAAATTAGCTAATTCAGTATATCGCAACGACACAATTGATATTGTGCAAAATGATAGTAGCGAGATTGTTGAACTCAAAAAAATCATTAATAATATCAGTTATAAATACAAGGAGCGTATGGA
>NZ_JABWMT020000098.1:0-728 GCF_013368915.2 Escherichia sp. 93.1518 | reverse complement strand
AGAAGTCCGAAACAGGATTAACTGTATAAATAAACAGCCATTTTGCTAAGGAAGGGTAAGATAGCTGCGGGTGCCTGAAGCTTTCCGGTTTCAGGTTAACTCTGAGGTCTGGAAAGATGAAGCCCCAGGAGATATTTCTATCAACCCTGGGGCTGCCACTCCAAACCCAACAATTTGGATGGTAGTCCCTTCTTCGCATGGAGGCAATATAAACATGCTGACGAAATATGCCCTTGTGGCAGTCATAGTGCTGTGTTTAACGGTGCTGGGATTTACGCTTCTGGTCGGAGACTCGCTGTGTGAGTTTACGGTGAAGGAACGTAATATTGAGTTCAGGGCTGTTCTCGCTTACGAACCGAAGAAGTAGCCGCTGTGCGGGGAGCAATTCCCGCATATCCGGTTGTCAGGTCAGGAATGGTAAGGCACCTGATTTACATTTTCGCCCGCAGTCAGTGATGGCTGCGGGCGATCTCGTTTTAAGGCAATGATGAGTTTTGCCGGCCGAAGTCCGGAACAGGATTGTACTGTATAAATAAACAGCTATTTTACTAAGAAAGGGTAAGATAACGGCGGGTGCCTGAAGCTTTCCGGTTTCAGGTTAACTCTGAGATCTGGAAAGATGAAGCCCCAGGACGATATTTCTATCAACCCTGGGGCTGCCACTCCAAACCAGACAATTTGGATGGTAGTCCCTTCTTCGCATGGAGGCAATATAAACATGCTGACGA
>NZ_JABWMT020000097.1:0-834 GCF_013368915.2 Escherichia sp. 93.1518 | reverse complement strand
GTACTATATAATGGCTTGGAAAAAATAAAACCACTTACAACAAAATTATCTGTTTCCAATAGTGATTCTGTCGCATTTTTTTTAATTTGTCTGGAATTATTTTATATAGCATACGTATTTAATACAGGTCTGTTTGTTGCTGGTAATAATGAACGCGGAGGCGGGGTAATATCAGCGTTATTTGTTTTACTGAATGTTGATGTACTTGTGTTAATATTTTTAACGCATGTTAAAACAAGTAAACTCAAACCCATCATTATCATTCTGTGGATTATTTCATTTCTTCAGCGCGGTTGGATATCTTATTTTTTCATCCTAATTTTAATCGCATTTATCGATCGCCGATTGAAAAATAAAAAAAACTGGAAGGCAGGAATAGTACTTATATGTTTTATTCTGTCGTTACCATTTGTCGAACAAATTAAAAATTCTATCAGAAATGGTGAAGCTGTCAGCACGCAATTAACTTTTTTAGATTATACGGATTCGTTCAACCAACAATTCATGAAGATTGTTGGTAGAGTTCAAACCGTTTCACATGTCGCATTTATAACGGATAATATTAATCAACTGCAAACTTTGAAAAGTAATGGAGAATCAACAGATTTTTTTGAGGAAAATTTTATTTATATCATTGTCAAAAAGCTAGGGAATGTTGATAATAAGATTAATACTCCAGATTTGCTTGCAAAATATATTTCTCCATCACTGGATAGTTCATGGAATGTGAATCCATCGTTAATTGGTTGGATCTTTATTCAAAATGATTTATATGTCCTGCCTATTATATGGGTTGTTTTTCTGTGTTTTCTATTTACGATGTTATCTAAAATT
>NZ_JABWMT020000096.1:0-931 GCF_013368915.2 Escherichia sp. 93.1518 | reverse complement strand
CAGTGGCTATGACTACCGGCGCGACGATGATGCGGGCCTGTGGAGTTCAGCCGATATGACTTATGTCATTACCTATGAAATGTGAGGACGCTATGCCTGTACCAAATCCAGTAATGCCGGTGAAAGGTGCCGGGACCACCCTGTGGGTTTATAAGGGGAGCGGTGACCCTTATGCGAATCCGCTTTCAGACGTTGACTGGTCGCGTCTGGCAAAAGTTAAAGACCTGACGCCCGGCGAACTGACCGCTGAGTCCTATGATGACAGCTATCTCGATGATGAAGATGCAGACTGGACTGCGACCGGGCAGGGGCAGAAATCTGCCGGAGATACCAGCTTCACGCTGGCGTGGATGCCCGGAGAGCAGGGGCAGCAGGCGCTGCTGGCGTGGTTTAATGAAGGTGATACCCGTGCCTATAAAATCCGCTTCCCGAACGGCACGGTCGATGTGTTCCGTGGCTGGGTCAGCAGTATCGGTAAAGCGGTGACGGCGAAGGAAGTGATCACCCGCACGGTGAAAGTCACCAACGTGGGACGTCCGTCAATGGCAGAAGATCGCAGCACGGTAACAGCGGCAACCGGCATGACCGTGACGCCTGCCAGCACTTCGGTGGTGAAAGGGCAGAGCACCACGCTGACCGTGGCATTCCAGCCGGAAGGCGCAACCGACAAGAGCTTCCGTGCGGTGTCTGCGGATAAAACAAAAGCCACCGTGTCGGTCAGTGGTATGACCATCACCGTGAAAGGTGTTGCTGCAGGCAAGGTCAACATTCCGGTTGTATCCGGTAATGGTGAACTTGCTGCGGTTGCAGAAATCACCGTCACCGACAGTTAATCCGGAGAGTCAGCGATGTTCCTGAAAACCGAATCATTTGAACATAACGGCGTGACCGTCACGCTTTCTGAACTGTCAGCCCTGCAGCGTATTGAGCA
>NZ_JABWMT020000095.1:0-943 GCF_013368915.2 Escherichia sp. 93.1518 | reverse complement strand
ATAACGGCGTGACCGTCACGCTTTCTGAACTGTCAGCCCTGCAGCGTATTGAGCATCTTGCCTGGTTGAAAGAGCAGGAAAAAAAGGCTGAATCCAGTGGCAACCTGCAGGTGTCTGTAGAGGAGCTTATCAGAGGCGGGGCGTTTCTGGTGGCGATGTCTCTGTGGCATAACCATCCACAGAAGACAAAGCTGCCGTCCATGAATGAAGCCATTACGCAGATTGAGCAGGAAGTGCTTACCACCTGGCCCACGGAGGCAATTGCTCAGGCTGAAAACGTGGTGTTACGTCTGTCCGGAATGTCTGAGTTTGTGGTGAATAATGCCCCTGAACAGGCAGAGGACGCCGGGCCTGCAGAGCCTGTTTCTGCGGGAAAGTGTTCGACGGTGAGCTGAGTTTTGCCCTGAAACTGGCGCGTGAGATGGGGCGACCCGACTGGCGCGCCATGCTTGCCGGGATGTCATCCACGGAGTATGCCGACTGGCACCGCTTTTACAGTACCCATTATTTTCATGATGTTCTGCTGGATATGCACTTTTCCGGGCTGACGTACACCGTACTCAGCCTGTTTTTCAGCGATCCGGATATGCATCCGCTGGATTTCAGTCTGCTGAACCGGCGCGAGGCTGACGAAGAGCCTGAAGATGATGTGCTGATGCAGAAAGCGGCAGGGCTTGCCGGAGGCGTCCGCTTTGGCCCGGACGGGAAAGAAGTTATCCCTACTTCCCCGGATGTGGCGGACATGACGGAGGATGACGTAATGCTGATGACAGTATCAGAAGGGATCGCAGGAGGAGTCCGGTATGGCTGAACCGGTAGGCGATCTGGTCGTTGATTTGAGTCTGGATGCGGCCAGATTTGACGAGCAGATGGCCAGAGTCAGGCGTCATTTTTCCGGTACGGAAAGTGATGCGAAAAAAACAGCGGCAGTCGTTGAACAGTC
>NZ_JABWMT020000094.1:0-970 GCF_013368915.2 Escherichia sp. 93.1518 | reverse complement strand
CACCACAGAGTGCACAGGCGCGCAGTGACACTGCGCTGGATCGTCTGATGCAGGGTGCACCGGCACCGCTGGCTGCAGGTAACCTGGCATCTGATACCAATAAAGAATTACTTAATACACCTGAAGCTTTACCGGTATAAGAGGCAGTTATGGCGACAAAAGAAGAGTTTAACCATTACCAGCCGCTGGGTAACAGTGATCCGGCTCATACAGCAATTGCGCCTGGCGGATTGAGTGCGAAAACGCCTGCAATGACCCCACTGATGCTGGATGGCACTACCCGTAAGCTGGTTGTGTGGGATGGCACCACCGACGGTGCAGCCGTTGGCATTCTGGCGGTTGCTGCTGACCAGACCAGCACCACACTGACGTTCTACAAGTCCGGCTCGTTCCGTTATGAGGATGTGCTCTGGCCGGAGGCTGCCAGCGACGAGACGAAAAAACGGACCGCGTTTGCCGGAACGGCAATCAGCATCGTTTAATCTTCCCCTTCATCAACAAAGGCCGCCTGTGCGGCTTTTTTTATGGAAATAATTTATGTCTGTATATACAACTGCAGAATTACTGGCATCGACCCAGCATCACTTTAAGTTCGATCCGCTGTTTCTGCGCCTGTTTTTCCGTGAAACCTATCCTTTCACCACGGAAAAAGTCTATCTCTCACAAATTCCGGGACTGGTAAACATGGCGCTGTACGTTTCGCCGATTGTTTCCGGTGAGGTTATCCGATCCCGTGGCGGCTCCACCTCTGAATTTACGCCGGGTTATGTCAAACCCAAGCATGAGGTGAATCCGCAGATGACCCTGCGTCGCCTGCCGGATGAAGATCCGCAGAACCTGGCTGACCCGGCTTACCGTCGTCGCCGTATTATTCGGCAGAATATGCTGGATGAAAATCTGGCGATTGCCCAGGTCGAAGAGATGCAGGCAGTTTCTGCCGTGCTTAAGGGCAAATACACCATGACCGGTG
>NZ_JABWMT020000093.1:0-988 GCF_013368915.2 Escherichia sp. 93.1518 | reverse complement strand
TTTTTCGAGCGTTCATACACAATGGTCGGGTCAATCCCGCCAGTATCCCAGCAGATACGGGATACCGACATTTCTGCACCATTCCGGCGGGTATAGGTTTTATTGATGGCCTCATCCACACGCAGCAGCGTCTGTTCATCGTCGTGGCGGCCCATAATAATCTGCCGGTCAATCAGCCAGCTTTCCTCACCCGGCCCCCATCCCCATACGCGCATTTCGTAGCGGTCCAGCTGGGAGTCGATACCGGCGGTCAGGTAAGCCACACGGTCAGGAACGGGCGCTGAATAATGCTCTTTCCGCTCTGCCATCACTTCAGCATCCGGACGTTCGCCGATTTTCGCCTCCCACGTCTCACCGAGCGTGGTGTTCACGAAGGTTTTACGTTTTCCCGTATCCCCTTTCGTCTTCATCCAGTCTTTGACAATCTGCACCCAGGTGGTGAACGGGCTGTACGCTGTCCAGATGTGAAAGGTCACACTGTCAGGCGGTTCAATCTCTTCACCGGATGACGAAAACCAGAGAATGCCATCACGGGTCCAGATCCCGGTCTTTTCGCAGATATAACGGGCATCAGTGAAGTCCAGCTCCTGCTGACGGATGACGCAGGCGTTATGCTCGCAGAGATAAAACACGCTGGAGGGGTCATCCGGCGTCCATTTGAGGCCAAACGGCGTCTCTTTATCGCCAAATTTAAGGTACTGCTCCTCCCCGCAGTGCGGGCAGGCAACATGAAAACGCATAAAATGCGGGGATTCACTGGCTGCACGCTCAATCTGGCAGGTGCCTCTCACTTTGGGCGTGGAGCCACGGATGGACTTTGGCCAGACCGAGCCTTCAATACGCTTATCGCCCAGGAACGTCGGAGAGCCTTCCTGTTCAATATCCTCATCAAAGGCAGCAAGTTCATCATAACCCGCCACATCCACTGACTTTTCACGGTAGTTTTTTGCCGCTTTACCGCCCAGGCACCAGAAGCCACGACCATTGG
>NZ_JABWMT020000092.1:0-1019 GCF_013368915.2 Escherichia sp. 93.1518 | reverse complement strand
ACGTGACGGGCGGCAAAGTGGCATTAAAAGAGATATTTCATGCCCAGCATTCCCTGGGTATCGCTGTAACCATTGTCCCCCAACTGCTGGGCGACGTTGCCCCACAGTTGCAGACGCGGATTAAGCTGACCTTCCACCCCAACTTTTAACTCGCCGATGTTACGCGTGCCGATGATTTCATCGCTGATGCCATCCATCTTCACGCTGTAATTGCGGGAGTTATAAATCCAGTTGGTTTCCACGAAAGGCTGGAAGGAACGCGCTTTATGATCATCAATAGCATTATGACCTTGCAGGTACGCTTTCACCCCCAGACGCGTTTGCAGGTTACCTTCGGTGCTGTCCTCAACCAGAGTGCCATTGTCTTCAGTATGATTGTCTGCTTTCACATCCATCCACGTCAGTTGCATTTTGGGCTGCAACCAGTAGCTGGTGCGGGTATCTGCGCTTTCACCAAGACGGAAGGTATAACCCGCTTCAATAGCGGCGGTGATACCGTCAGAGTGATATTTTTCACTGGGCAGATACTCGCCGGAGACGGTGTTATCAAACCAGTTATAGAGCAACCAGCTATCAACATAAGTCCCTGTTTTATCTGCTTCGTTAGCGTACCAGGTGCCATACACGCCAACACTGTAGCCGTCGATTTGCCCGCGTGAGTTGTACCCGGTCAGGTTGGAATGTGTGTGACTCTTGCTGTTGGCATAGCCAGCCATCAGGCCGAGATGCCAGCGATCGAGAGCATTACTGCTCCATTGCGCAATATCGCCGCCAAGTTGCAGAACATAACGGTTGCTCTGGGTGTTCAGTTCATCCGAGCGATCTTTAAAGCGGTTATGTCCGCCAATGTTACGTAACCACAGACTGGTCACTTTCTGCTCGCCGGTCAGCAGGTCGGTGTATTGTGTTTCTCCCAGACGGTCATGCAGTCGGGTATTAAACAGGGTATTTGCCGCCTGAATATTGGCCACATAGCTGCCAATCTCCGGGCGATACTGATGCTTTCTTTCCGGCTGCGG
>NZ_JABWMT020000091.1:0-1020 GCF_013368915.2 Escherichia sp. 93.1518 | reverse complement strand
GCCAACGGTACGGCCGCCTTCACGGATTGCGAAACGCAGACCGTCGTCCATCGCGATCGGGTGGATCAGGGTAACAACCATCTTGATGTTGTCGCCCGGCATTACCATCTCTACGCCTTCCGGCAGTTCGATAGTACCAGTCACGTCAGTAGTACGGAAGTAGAACTGCGGACGGTAGCCTTTGAAGAACGGTGTATGACGGCCGCCTTCATCTTTGGACAGAATGTACACTTCAGATTCGAACTTGGTGTGCGGCTTGATGGTGCCCGGCTTAGCCAGTACCTGACCACGTTCGATTTCTTCACGTTTGATACCACGCAGCAGAACACCTACGTTCTCACCAGCACGGCCTTCGTCCAGCAGTTTGCGGAACATTTCAACGCCAGTACAGGTAGACTTCTGAGTCTCTTTGATACCAACGATTTCAACTTCTTCACCAACTTTGATGATACCGCGTTCTACACGACCGGTAACAACGGTACCACGACCGGAGATGGAGAATACGTCTTCGATCGGCAGCAGGAACGGCTTGTCAATCGCACGCTCTGGTTCCGGAATGTAAGAATCCAGGAAGCCAGCCAGTTCCAGGATTTTCGCTTCCCACTCTGCGTCGCCTTCCAGCGCTTTCAGAGCAGAACCACGAACGATCGGAGTGTCGTCGCCCGGGAAATCGTACTGAGACAGAAGTTCACGAACTTCCATTTCAACCAGTTCCAGCAGCTCTTCGTCATCAACCATGTCGCATTTGTTCAGGAACACGATGATGTACGGAACGCCTACCTGACGACCCAGCAGGATGTGCTCACGAGTCTGCGGCATCGGGCCGTCAGTCGCAGCAACAACCAGGATCGCGCCGTCCATCTGCGCAGCACCGGTGATCATGTTTTTAACATAGTCGGCGTGCCCCGGGCAGTCTACGTGTGCGTAGTGACGGGTCGGGGTGTCATATTCAACGTGAGAAGTGTTGATGGTGATACCACGAGCTTTTTCTTCCGGCGCGTTATCGATCTGGTCGAATGC
>NZ_JABWMT020000090.1:0-1023 GCF_013368915.2 Escherichia sp. 93.1518 | reverse complement strand
CCATCCGTCGGCAACCAGATAAGGGTGTTGCGCTGCTTATGCTCTATGAAGTAGGCATAAACACCCAGCAGCATTTTGGAATAACCAACACGGGCAGACTTCACCACATTCACCTCACGGATGTAGTCGCTGCCCATCGCATTCATGATGGCCCGCTGAAAGGGCAGTGTTTCCCAGCGCCCTTCCTGGTATGCGGATTCTTTCGGGAGATAGTAATTGGCATCCGCCCATTCAACGGCGGTCTGTGGCTCCGGCCTGAACAGTGAGCGAAGCCCGGCGCGGACAAAATGCCGCAGCCTGTTAACCTGACTGTTCGATATATTCACTCAGCAACCCCGGTATCAGTTCATCCAGCGCGGCTGCTTTGTTCATGGCTTTGATGATATCCCGTTTCAGGAAATCAACATGTCGGTTTTCCAGTTCCGGAAAACGCCGCTGCACCGACAGGGGGATCCCGTCGAGAATACTGGCAATTTCACCTGCGATCCGCGACAGCACGAAAGTACAGAATGCGGTTTCCACCACTTCAGCTGAGTCTCTGGCATTCTTCAGTTCCTGTGCGTCGGCCTGCGCACGCGTAAGTCGATGGCGTTCGTACTCAATAGTCCCTGGCTGGAGATCTGTCTCGCTGGCCTGCCGCAGTTCTTCAACTTCCCGGCGCAGCTTTTCGTTCTCAATTTCAGCATCCCTTTCGGCATACCATTTTATAACGGCGGCAGAGTCATAAAGCACCTCATTACCCTTGCCACCGCCTCGCAGAACGGGCATTCCCTGTTCCTGCCAGTTCTGAATGGTACGGATACTCGCACCGAAAATGTCAGCCAGCTGCTTTTTGTTGACTTCCATTGTTCATTCCACGGCCCAAAACAGAGAAAGGAAACGACAGAGGCCCAAAAGTTCGTTTTCAGCACCTGTCGTTTCCTTTCTTTTCAGGGGGTATTTTAAATAAAAACATTAAGTTACGACGAAGAAGAACGGAAACGCCTTAAACCGGAAAATTTTCATAAATAGCGAAAACCCGCG
>NZ_JABWMT020000008.1:0-181698 GCF_013368915.2 Escherichia sp. 93.1518 | reverse complement strand
ATTAAATATTGAGTCTTGTCCTGAATATATTCAAAAATACCTTTTGTCATATTCATTTGCATCGCTTGAAAATATGAGTTTTAAGCAACGTGTTAGCTGGCTGTGTGAGTATTTAAAGGAAGATGCAAAAATTAAAAAAGATAAGTTAGAGAGTTTGTATTAACATATTGTAATTTGTTTTTTATAAAGTTAAGATATGTTCGTTTTTTGATTGTTTAATTAATAATCTTGACGTTTTTTATAATTGATAATTTCGTGTTTTTGCAGTTTGTTAAATAGTTAACAAGTACTGATTAGCCATGTTTTGTTAAAAATTATCAATCTTCAAACTTGACGTGTAAAACCAAAAAAATCCTTATCCGTCATAATGTTAGGATAAAAACATCTACCCCCATAATAAACCCCATTAACCTGCGTCTTCACCAATAAATACCACCGAAACTTCTTAAACAGTTTCATATCCGGTTTAAAATCGGCCTGCCAGAACTGGTGCAAATGCCCTTGATACGTCAAGCCTTTGATGTCGTACAGGGCATTGCCCATCACTTTGAGTGGTTTGTTATGAATCAGCGCAGAGATCCCCGCCGTACTGTTAATCGTCACCACCGCTTTTGCATGGCGTAATAATTCCGGCATCGGGAGATCGTGCACATAAATGACTCGCTCACCTAAGCCATATTCCTTACTCAATCGTTTAATTAATGGTCGATAGAGTCTGTGACCACGATCCATTGGATGATGTTTGATCACCAAATAACTTTCTTTCGGCGCTTTACGCGAAAATGAGTACATGACTTCATTAATATAGTCACGCACATCGTTATAATTGCTGTGGTTACGAATCTGGCTATCGTTATATACCTGCAAAACGGCAAGATAATAACGCTGATCCAGCTCGTTCATTAACCTCGGCAATACCTTACGCTGTGTTACCTTGTAAAGTTGCTTGCGCCAGTATGCGCGAACCCAGCAACGTGCCTCATACCAGGGGGAAAACGATTTGTGGTGGCGGTAGCGAGGGAACTCATGACGGTAATGCCAGCCCATCAGGTAATACCACATCGCATGGCCAATACGTTTCATCGTTGAAGGTTTTAAGTTCTCAACATGCGGCGCAGGCATATCTGGTAACTTACGATAAAAATCTGGATCGCGCGGTAGCGATGAATATGCGTTCACTCCGCCTTCTTCAACGGTAATAAATTGCGGGCGTAAATATCCTTCTTCAAATGCCAGAAAGCGGATACCTTTCGACTTTGCCCAGCGTTTTGCTTCTTTATGCAATGGGCGGCAATCGCCAAAGCAGAGGATGGTGTCAAAGTCATATTGCCGGTGGAGATCCCGTAACCATCCGGGAAACTCTTTCGGTGTCTGGTAGTAAGCCAGATAATGTCGATGGCGGCAGTAAAAACGATCCCCACCGTTGAATACAACATTCACAGCGTTACGGCCTAATGACTCTAGCCACTCGGCAACATCACTGAAAAAGGGTCCCATTGGCCCCTGCAATAGCAGATATTTTTTACCGGATAATAAAACGGTTAGTGCATTACCTTGCATAAATAATTTGCGTAATAGTCAACTGTGAAATTGTTTAGCCAAATCTGACTTTGCAGAACATAATTAATTTGCGGTAATAGCGTATTACTCGCCCCGCTTTTTTTCTGGTAATAAACATCGGCTTGCGCGGCGTCTGGATCAAAAATTCCGCCGCCTCTTCAACCGTAATAGGTTGTAGCCGTGTTGGGTGGATATAGGTTGGATAAACAATCAGCGCCTGATATAGCAGATCCGCTAACGTTAATTTTCGCTCGCGACGCGGGCAGCGATGTTCATCGACGGTTAAACCCCAACCGGCATAGAAGGGCAGGCCGTAACAATGTACGTGCTTGCCATGTAATAACGCTTCAAACCCCGACAACGACGTCATGGTATGCACTTCATCTGCGCGTTGGATGCATTGAATAATATCTGCGTCCAGTGCCTGATAATCAGCAAGTTCAGCAGTCAGTTCTGCCGGAATATCGCCCTTGCGATTCCCCACCAGTACATCCGGGTGCGGTTTATAAATAATGTAGGCGTGCGGATTACGCTCGCGTACTGTGCGTAATAACTCAAGATTGCTCTTAATCGAGACAGTGCCTGTTTTAATAGAGGCATCGTCCTCTACCTGACCCGGCACCAGGATAACTGTTTTACCTTTGGCTTCGGCTGGTAGAGAGAAATCGGCTCCCAGGTTGTACTTACTCAGTTTGCTTTCAACCAGTCGCTGGCGTAATTTTTCCGCTCGCATCTTCTGCGCCAGCGTTAGCTGGCTATGATTCAGCAGCACTTCCAGATCGCTGGGGCGTGTGGCGTCATAGTAAATACCGCGTTTATCCAGCACCAGCGATAGCGGCGGCAGCAGGTCAGAGCCAAGTCCGGATGAACGCAGAAAACCATCTTCCATTCGCCATAATGGCAGTGATTTTCGCTGCGCTTCGGCTTGCCATTGTTGTTCTCCTTTTACACCCCATACCACGCAGGCGCTCGCCGCAGTACAGCGACGTGAAAAACTCAGCCGGTTTGTCGCCGTTCGTAAGAAAGGTTTCAGGATCGCCGACTTCCACAGCGTTAAGCCTGGCGCCCATAAATTGCCATTACGCTGCTGCTGATGGCGGCGTTGTAATTGCAGCCATTGCAGCACGGTAAACAGATCGCTTACTGCTCCCGTTTGCGGATCGATATAGCGACAGTAACGCAGGTATGCAGCGGCAAAAAGTTCTTCCAGCGTGGCAGAACCGCGTCGGGCAGATAACAAAGCGGACTGCGGATGACGATCGTCCGTTAACCCCCAGCCTGCATACCAGGGCTGACCGAAGCATGTCACTGGTTTTCCTGCCAGCAAGGCTTCAAAGCCGTACTGGGAGGTCACGACGTAAACCCGGGAAACGTGTCGTAACAGCGACTGCGGACTGACATTCTCCGCAATCAAACGTACTCGTTGCGTGGCGCGCAGATCGGCGAAATAACCTGTTTTCTTTCCTTCCAGTACATCTGGGTGCACCTTCACCCAAATTGTCGCTTGAGGATTTTCCGCCATCGCGGCTTCCAGCATGGCGGCGAACTCATTCTGACCCGCATTACCATACGTCACTGACATATCATTAAATGTCTGATCGACAACCAGAACGATGTCTGAATGTTTTGACTCATCAGCCACAAACGCAGGCGCCAGATTATATTTCGACAAATCTTCGGTCACGATGGTGTGCATCGCTTCTCTGGCCTGATCTGCCAATGCTGCATTTCCGGCTTTATCCTGTACCAGTTTCTCCAGCGCCGAAGGCTTGCTGGCATCGTAGTAAATGCCGCAATCATCCACCACCAAAGAAAGCGGCGGCGCACCATTGACGCCAAGATCCAGCGAGCGCACAAATCCATCTTCCAGACGGATGACCGGCTTTCCCGCTGCTTTGGCGATGGCGACTGGTTTCGCCGCGCTGGGGCGATGTCCCCACACGGCGATAGCATCAACTTCTTGCGGAACAGGGCGCAGCAGAGAAAGTTTCTGGCACGGTTGCGCCAGAAATTTCTCCAGATGCGGAATACGCCAGATGCCGGACGAAAAAATGCCAATCATGCGTTTTCAGCCAGTTCCTGTGCCATCAGGGCGCGCACTTTTTCAAGACATGCAGGGGTGTCAACGCCCGGACCGGTTGCGGCAACCTCAAACGTGCGAATGTTGATTCCCGCGTTCATTAACCGTAGCTGCTCCAGTGATTCCGCCTGCTCCGGCATGGACTCCGGTAACTGGCTGTAGTTTTTCAGCACATCGCGACGATAAGCGTAAATACCGACGTGTTTCAGATAGCGCGCTTTTTCAGCATTACGCGGATACGGAATCGGCGAACGGCTGAAATAAAGTGCATCATGGCGGGTATTCACAACCACTTTTACTGTGCTGGGCTCCGTCGCTTCTTCGGCAGAAATCGCGTGGCATAGCGTTGCCACCGGCAACGTGGGATCGTCACGCATTCCTTGCAGCAGCGTTTCTACATCCTGCGGGCGAATCATGGGTTCGTCGCCCTGCAGGTTAATGTAGATATCTGCCTCGACTTTATGCATCACTTCGACCAGCCGATCGGTGCCGGATTCATGATCGGTACGCGTCATGATGGCTTTCCCGCCAAACGCCTGCACGGCCTGTTCAACACGCTGATCGTCAGTTGCCACCCAAACTTCTGCGACGCCCGCCACCTGTAACGCACGCTCGTAAACATGCTGGATCATCGGTTTGCCAACAATATCGAGTAGCGGCTTACCCGGCAGGCGCGATGAGCCATAACGAGCCGGAATGACAATAACTGCTTTGCTCATTTCAACTCCTTACAACGACAGAATCACTTTTGCACCCACCGCCAGCTGATAGAGGATGGTGGAAATACCACGGGTAACTTCAATGTTTTTCGATTCATATTTCGGCAGAACCATAATCTCATCGCCCGGCTTGAGTGAATCCACATCTTCCGCGTTGACGGCGGCACCGTTCTGACGAATGACGATAATTCTGGCGTTACCCGATTTTTGCGTCAGGCCACCGCATTTCTCGATGTAATCCTCGGTGGTCATTCCCTTCTGCCAGCTCACCGCGTTCGGGAAAAGCACCTCGCCATGAACCATAACCAGCGATGTTTTCTCCGGAATATTGATGACGTCGCCATCTTCCAGCAGAACAGAATCAATATTGGACTCGTTGAGGATCACTTCACCTTTCGGAACCACGGTGCGCGCTTTCGCCACAAAGCGGCTGATCAGTTGCGCTTCCTGCATTCGCAGGCTGGCTTCTTCTTTGGTGGAGGACTGGGCAGAAAGTGACGCTTCCTCCAGTTTTTGCAGCGAGAGATTCAGCATCTCTTTCTGACGCTGAGCCACTGATGGGCGATAAAGCTGAACCGCGTTCATCTGCGACATGCTGTTCGGGCGGACTTTTTCCAGAACCGCACGCATGGTGGAACCATAAGGCAGTACCATGGCGTGTTCACCGGAGTGCGCGCCTTCAACCCGCACCTGAATGGTGCCAGCATAGCGGTCAGTGCTCACAATTAAGGTATCGCCGTTCTGCAACATACGGCCTGGCGCAGAACTGATCGGATAGTATTCGCTACGTTTTTGCAGCCCCTGTTTACGCATAATCGTAATGTGCGTCGCGCCAGGTTTAGGGCGCGCCCAGCTCAATGCTTCCGTTACGGGAATGCTGCTTTCGCGGAACTCAAAGTCGTAGCTGTTAAAGACATCGCCCTGAACGCTGAACGTATGTTGACGAGGCCCAACGATGATAGTGTCACCATCGGCGAATTGCGAAAGCCCCAGTTTACCGTTCAGCAGGAAGTCATACAGGTTGACGTTAGAGCGCACGCGGTTGCCGCGCTTGACCACAATATCAACGTAGCTCCCACGCTCTGGATCAACGCCGCCAGCCTTGATCAGATAATTGAGTAACGAATCAGACGTCACACCGCCGTACAGACCGGGATTACGTACAAAGCCGGTCACGTACACTTTTACTGGCTGCGCCTGTAATAAGGAGGCGTAGACGTTGACGTTGGACTGGTACACTTCCTTTACTTTTGATGTAACCAGAGTGTTCAACTGGCTATTGCTAACCCCGGCAACTTTCACTGGACCAACGTTTGGCAGAAAAATATTGCCTTTGGGATCAATCTGTAATGCACCATCAAAGGTGAACGCACCCCATAAACGAACCTGAATGCTATCGCCAGGATTCAGAATATAGTCAGGGTTGAATCCCACTGTTGCACCGCTATCCGCGCTGGTGCCGTTGAAAAGTTGAGCACCAAACATACGGCTCATCACCACCGGCGGCGCTGGCGGTGGGGTATTGTCGAAGCCGCTCATGTTTTGCGTATCCGACTTCTGTCCGCTCAGAATACCGGGGAGTGGCGCTGCTCCTGTCAGGTTTGGGTCAGCGTTAATATCAATGGCCGCGCTGGCCTGCGCCGCGTGACAGGCGGCAATCAGTAAAATTGATTTAAATAATTTCATCACAAACTCATTCAGCGACAGCGTTAATCTCGGTGATCTTCAATAACAGCCAGCAATAGTTTCAGGGTGCCGAACAGCAGGCAGCACACCAGTAACCAACAGGCGATCAAATAAGGGATGTTTGGAAAAGACGATTCCTGCGGCAACTGTGGTGAACTGATAACCGACAGCACCTTGAGCTTACGAGCCGCTTCTACACGGGTCTTTTCAATGGAGGTCAGGGTCAGTTTGTACAGCTCGCTGTTGAACTCTACTTTTGATTTGATTTCTTCAAAATCCACTGCCATGCGGTTTAATTTGTCACCTTGTGGCGCCGTGATTTTGCTTTTTTCTTCGTCGATTTGTGCCTGCAATGACTGAATCGCATTACGCGCACTTACCACTTGTGGTGCATCTTCACGCAGATATGTCAGCAAGTTACGCAGATCTGCTTCCATCTGGATCTTCTGACCCATCAGCGTATTGACTAACGTGCTCGCGGCCTCCGCCTGGGCTTGTGGATCCAGAACGTTGTTGCTGTCCTGATAAGAGAGCAGTTCCGCTTTGCTGGCATCCAGACGCTGGCGCGCTTTTTCCATCTCGCTTTCTGCAAAGGCAAGCTGATCGCGCGCAATGCGATGCGACATCTCATTGATAAAGCGTTCTGACTCTTTCAACACGGTCTGGTTAAATTTAAGCGCAAACTCCGGGCTAAAGCCCTGCGTCTGAATATTCAGCAATCCGGTCTTATCGTCATACGAAACGTTGATACGATCCTTGTAGTACTTGAGGAAGCCTTCTGCGGTTTCATCCTTGCTAAGATGATTAAGAAAATCGAGCCCGCTGTGGCTAAACGCTTCACGAAAATTCAGTTGCTTATCCAGCGCCGCCAGCATATCCGGCGAGTTGATGTACTCTTTCAGATACAACGCATCTTCAGCGGAACTGGGGTTAGAGGCACCCAGAAGCAGACCAAAATTCAGGCTGCCGCTGTTTAAATCATCTGAGCGTTTAATGGCGACTTTCGACTCGCTCATATAGCGAGGCTGGCTGAAGATAGCCAGATAGATCAGCAGCACCGCCATCGGTGCCAGAATGATGATTTTCGCCAGGTGTTTTTGGATATCTGCCAGTGAGATGGCAGACAGACGAGCACGCATCCAGGATACGGCAGACTTCACTTTTATCAACATGTAACGATTATCAAAGTTTCAGTGGGGCGCAAACTCAATGAGAGTCTAAACTCTCGCACCCCGTTGCTTAATTAGTCGAAAATGCGCACAAGGCCAGTGACTTTATTTGCCTTGTTAGTCACCAATAACGTTGAGACGCGGTGCTTTTGCATTTTTTCTTCCGCTTCAATGATCATGGTGTCTTCCGGTAGCGTCAGCGGTTCACGCGTCATCATCTGAGCCGCCGTGGCGGATGTCAGAGAATCCTCTTTTTCCATAAAGCGACGCAGGTCACCGTCGGTGATAATGCCCGCCAGCCCGCCTTCTGCGTCTTCTACCATCACCATTCCCTGGCATCCGCTGGTGATACGTTGAATCACGGTTTTAAATGACGCATCCAGTTGCACCGCAGGAACATCATGCTGCATGACATCCGCAACGCGGGTCAGCAGGCGACGACCTAATGAACCACCCGGGTGATAACGTGCAAAATCATTTGGCATAAATTTGCGCTGATGGATCATGGCAATAGCCAGCGCATCGCCGATCGCCATGGTCAGCGTGGTGGACGTTGTTGGTGCAAGATTATTCGGGCAGGTTTCATTCGCCATGTGGAGTTCCAGCACGGCATCAGCATTTTTTGCCAGCGTGGAATTTCCATTATTGGTAATGGCGATAATTCGGTTGCCGAAATTTTTCAGTGAAGGAACCAGCTTGAGGATTTCATCCGTTTCGCCGCTGGCGGAAATAAGGATCAGGAGATCGTAGGGCGTAATCATACCCAGATCGCCATGGAATGCTTCTGCCGGATGAATAAAGAAACTCGGTGTACCGGTAGAGGCCAGCGTCGCTGACATTTTACGACCGACATGCCCTGATTTACCCATTCCCGAAAGAATAACGTGCCCTTTACAGTTCATTATCAAATTAAGGACACGCTGGTACTGCCCGGAATCCAGTTGTTTAGACAAGTTTTGTAATGCTGCGCCTTGTTCTGCCAGGGTCTGGCGAACAGAGGTAATTAAATATGGATCGATAGTACTGCTCTGGTCATCAGGTAAATGTCTTTCAGACATATCAGCTCCTTTGCACGGAAATAATGCCACAGTCACAACAAACCCGAACCCACAATAAATTATTGATATTAAATCAATGGGTTATAACGAAATATTTTTATGAATATAAAACCATGGTCAGCCCATGCGCTTATGCAGGGCTTATCACCTTCTTATTAAGTCGCAATGTCTCATGGGAGTGCGAAGATGCTGCAATATTACAGGCGAGAAGGGGGAACCAAATTTTGCCCACCTATTTAACACACCCCTACATTATGAACAAGGAATTTAGGATTTTTATCATTTATTAAAATGTTTCGCGCTTAACTATTAAGTCAAAAAACAATTTAGTAATTGATTGTTTCTTTGTAAAAAAAGAACGTATGGCACTGTTATCAATGAATAAAACACGTCAGCAATGGCGATGATGTTTTGTGATTAACTATTTAAACCGGACATAATAAACAGATTGACAATTTCCCTGTAAAGCAGAAGAAAATAATAAAATTTTAGCGGTGACTATTAAATGACATGATAGTTATGGCGTTGATTATTTCTGGTGATGGATGCGGAATTAAGCCAGGCAGGATTGAATTTTGGCTATATCTATTTTTCAGGAGATTATTGCTAAATAAAAAATAACGATGGTGATTATCATTGATTGAGCTGGAGCCGCATATGCCAGCGAGTACTTCCGTCCGGAGCCTTCCTTAACTTCAGAGAAAGAGCCGATGGAAGAACAATCATCAGGCTCTTTTTGAGTTATACGTGCCGGTAAGGAGATGCCTTGTATGAAGGCGTTTCCGACAACCAGCAGTCCAGTTTAGATTCAGAGTGGTTTATTAATCGCGTCATAAAGATGGTTCAACGTTTTCAGGCGCTGCTTGTATGCTTTTGTCAGGCAGGTGGTATCGCCACCACACTGGCGACGTTCAGCCAGCCATAGTACCTGTGAGTCATGCAGTTCCCCGGCGGCTCCCATCGCGTAAAGCCCATGAAGAAATTGATACTTAACGCTCATCTCCACATCCAAATCGTTCAGGCTATGTGATGAACAAATTGCTTTTTCATCCGCACTGCGGGACTGGCGGCAGTCAAAACTGGCTGCCGTGGCGGAGAAAGCAGGGAGAATGATGATGAGAAATGCGGTAAGAATATTTTTCACTGGCCGATCTCCCCGGAACGAATAACGGGCCCCGGAGCCATGGTCAGGGTTTTATTTCTCAACAGCCTGAATCCCATCGCCTCTCCGGTTTTCACTGACAGTTCACAGGCGAAGTGAAAAGTCGTCCAGTTAATCCCTCTACGGTACTGACCATTACCTGTCAGCAGTGCAGGTGAGACCAGACGCTGCATATTATGTTTTCCCTGATCAAAAATAACCTTATCTACGTCGGTGTACCGCTTCTGTAGCTCTTTCAGAGCGAGTGGTCGGCAAATAAATTCAGCCACACGTTGAGCTTCTGTCCAGTTGGTATAGACAAAATTACGGTCATCTTTCCCTTTTACCTCGTGATTAATGACGTTATTCAGATGTTCTACCTGGGCAGGGTTCAACGTGACGTTCGCGGCAAATGCAAATCCGGTATACATACAGGATATTGCGGTAATTATAACCAAACGTTTAAAACTCATAAATACTCCGTTACGCATAAGTTTCTACATTTACTGTGCAATGACAATGTAAGATCCAGGAATAATTAACATGCTGCGCTGCATCAATTTTTTATGGTTAATCAGGTCATTCGGGTGTAGGCCTGAATATGCTGTAATGCAAATTTCAGCTTGCCTAAAATAAAATCTCTTTTCCAATATTGAGACCTGTGGATACGGGTATGACCTGATTGCCGGACAAGAATTTAATGTCAGAACACGGCGAATACTTATGAATTACTTAGGCAACATGGGCATAACTATCAGATAACAGTATCTGTGGCATAGGCGCGGGTAAGTCAGTGTTTTGCGCTATATATGGCCTGTCCATTAACAGATGCTGTGGTAAATAAAAAACAAAATAACATAATAAAAATATAATTAGGAATATTTATAAAGACGTTTTTAATCAATTGATATGGCTGCGATTATTTTTATTGTCAGGCAATTTTCCCATTATTTTTTATTCTCAATATGTTGATCTGCATTGCTTTTTTTCATTTCCACATTGCCTTAGCATCGAGTTAATGAAGTATTGTGATTAATTTGACTTTAATTGAATTAAAAAATAATTTTGATGCAGTCCTTTCTGAATATTCTCCAAAAGTAAATCTTATTGTTAATAACACACTTGCTGATGACGGTAGCGAAGACAGCATCAGGTTGCACTTCTGGACAAGCTACCACCGGACTGGCTCACTCCCCGAGGATGGCAGCTTGTCGAACAAGCCCGGGCGATTTGGCCGGAGCGGGCAAAACCTCTGATGCAACAGTGGCAGCAACAACTTAATGTTACCGCATTGCCTACAGGAAACCTGAATGGCTGGCATCAGGGAATGATGACGCTACAGAAACTGAGTGAACGACTGAACGGACTGGATGAGCATAAAGGGAAATATATGACGGTCAGTGAACTGAAATCTGTGGTGTATTCCGCTATGCAGCTATTTAACCAATCCATACCGGCTGAAGAACAACTGCGGATACTGGCGCAATCGCCGGTAGGGCAGCCACTCCCTCCTGCCGCAGGGGCTCAGGCAGAGATGCGCCTGAAACAACTTATCGCCAGGTATGCCGACATTAAACAGAATGCTTCGAAGCTAAAAGGTGTGAATGATTATGAATGACTCAGCTCGTTATCGAAATGTCTGCTGCGGAGATTGCTGCACAATCAGGGAGAGTGCCAGCGGACAGAATATCGCTTTGATTTTGTGAAAGTTATCATGAAATTGCATAGTGGTTAGATTCTATCCGCAGTCCATTGAACCTTATTTATTTAAATACGGCTTTAGATTTTTGCCTGCCGCAGGTAGTAAGTGATTGTAGTAAAATCCTCCGTGTTACCAGTTGTTTGTATATCCGTGTGAAATTTTCCTACAGTGAATGTTTAGCTGTTTACCTATATTTATAATCAATGTATCGGTCGTGATCAGAACAGAATGGAGTTGCACATTCATTGAACTTGTCAGAATTTAATTGCATTGAAAAATAATATCCCATAAATTTCATGGTATAGATAATAATAATTTGTTGGTATTGATTAGTTGAACGCTTTACCATACATGGAATATACAAGGAGTCGCGATGCCAGAGGATGTAAAAAACATGATTAGCGTTATGGGGAAAAGAGTTGCGAAGCTTGTTCCCTATGTCGCTTTGTTATCTGGAATAGTTGTTTGGAGCTATTTGAATAGTATAGGTCGAGTAGATATTTTTCCTGATATACTTTCGTTTAATGCTGGGCTTATGTCGGTTTTGGTTTCAGTTATGATATTTGCACTAGCAATTTCAATGACATTGGTTATACCCAGCTTTATATTGATAGTTATTAAGTCAACCTATGAAAAAAACAGTCGTGCTGTAAATGTATTATCGAAGCTTCCTGCTGTATCTTTGTGTTTATCCATCCTGTATTTGGCTATGATTTTTATCCCATTCATACCTGAGGTGGCGAAAGTAACTAAGGGATATGAACCCGGGATTGTTCTAATCGTCTCAATCATTTTGTTTTTGTCATTTTGCTTTGTATTCCTGACTTTAATGAGGAATTTTAAATGGAATAAAGATGATGGTGTAATAAGTAATATAGGTAGTTTTATCGGGCATACACTCGTAAATCTGTTTGGGATTTTTTCTGCAACATTGTCAATTTCTATCCCGATCTCGTTCCTGATGCAGTCAAGTAAAGGGGAGAGTACTACTGCTGTCATTTTTGCACTGTTGTTTATGATTGCATTCTCTTTTCTTACATTCTTTCCTTCAATTATTTATTTTTCCAGCACGGGAAAAACAAAAAGCAATATTGTTTCGGTTGTTCATCAAATATCATTGGCAATTGTGGGTGCGGTTTTGTTGACGTTTTTATTCTTCCCTAATATCGCAACAATATTTATATATTCATCACTCAATGCGATTGGTCTTGTTAGCAAAACACCACATTTTTATCTCATTAACGGAGAGAAGTATAAACCTGCTATGTTTCATAAAACGTCATGGAATACTCAGGTACTATCAGATATGGGAGAGCATTTTTACATTAAAGGTGTGAATGTATTTTCTGTGGAAAGTAAAAACCTGATTTGCCCTATAGCAGTAGTAAAAATCAGGGATGAGACATATAAGAGAGATTACGTATCTTTTGTTCCGTTTGCTGATAGTAAGAAAATTGCGGAATTAAAAAAAATGACCAGAGACTGTCTGGTATTAGACGATGTTGATATTCAACAATGGGATACATTGTTTGATGATAATGGGAAAGTGAGGGAATGATATTTTTGCGATAAAATAATAAATATTAGCTGCTGGGAACGCTTACCTCAGTTATGTGTGGAGTCTGGTTCACACATAACGGTCTGAGGTTCACATATAGTAGGTGGAACTGCACACATAGCGGCGTGAAAAACATTCCCACCTCGCTTGTATGATGTTGAGCCATCATCTCTGCATTGAGCTTTAAGTTAATATGCCTGGTTAGGCTCATTTGAGATAAAATTTCACGATGTTTATTATTGCTTATTGAAATATATAAATATTTTTATTTGTTTTTGAGATGTAGGCATGAGGCAGTTGGGATAACCAAACATCATGGTTCAATTCAATCTCTCTGAACAGAACTAAAAATACTGCGCCAGAACCCACTCGAACTTATTTACCGCCTCCGCATACTTGGCCGGATTCTTATCATTCAGCACTGCCAGGTTACGCAGCTTCCAGCGAATAGCCGGAAGATGCTGAATTTCAGGATAGCGATACATCGACCAGTCAGGGATGTTTTGCTTAAAACTGAGCAAGAACTCGCGATCCCGATCCGTAAGATGTGACTTCAACGCCTGCGGCAGCAAATTCGTTACTGACAGCAGCGATTCCAACGACGTTTCCTGCTGGGTCATCCCTGAAAATTCCTGGGCGTACAACCTGGCAATCCGCGCTGTATTCCAATTCGGTGCCAGCAGTTCGGCAATAGGTCGAGGATGACCAGCCAGGTAGCAAAGAAAACCGTCAAAAATTTCGCGCGTCAGACCCGGTTTCTCCAGCATGTTCATCACATCAAACAGATCGCGCGGATGCTGACGATCGAGCGCGGCGCAGATTTTACCGCCATAAAGATCCGCCAGCGAAACAATACTTATGGTGGTGAAACCATATTCCATTTCCACGCGCTCGCATACCGGCATTTCTGCCGGAGGCAACAACAGCCCACGCCAGACAGGACTAACCTCGATCTTTATCTGTGCATCAGCGGTATTCACAATGATGCGCTTTTCATCTGCTTTATTTTCCTGTCGAATCGCGGTAATCCCCGGTTTACTGTTCAGCGATGCAGTAATTCTCTTCAAAGCATCGTTAATAGCCGTCAAATCGGTATCGCGATCAGCAAAAGTCTTATACGCCAGATCGATATCCACCGACAAACGGGGAAAATCCTGCACAAACAAATTGATTGCCGTGCCGCCTTTCAACGCGAAACAGGACTCCTCCGCCACATGCGGCAGAGCAGCCATCAGCAGTTTAACCTGTCGGTCATAACTATCACGCAGATCCATCTTCAACTCCTTCCGGTTTAAATGTGCGTGGAACAGTAATTTGATAATCCGGCTCCAGCCAGCCGCCGGGTATGATTTGCCGCTTTCCTGTACCTGTTTCTATACCGCTTTGATCAAGATACTGAAAATAAGGGTGCCCATTACGCCGGGCAAGGTAAAGCATCACCCGGTTGGTTTTAACCGAATGGCTGGCGCAGAGTAGTGTTTGTAATTTACGCGGGCTGAGAAGATTCATTCCCTGAAACAGAGCATCGGCATGTTCGAACGAGATCAACGAAGGAACACCGTAGGCGATCTCATACGCGGCCAGTTCCGGGACACTGCCCGCTAACTGCCGGTCGCCCACATTAAGTTTTGTCGTGAATGGTGTTATATCGACGGTGAGGCCAGAGGTATATAGTGTGACAAACGTCGTAGATTGGTCGAAGGCAGCAAACCATCCTGGTAGCTTGACGTAAGCCGGGAGCGCGAGCCAGACCTGCGATTTCCCCAGTTCGGTATAGTGCGCATAGCCCTGAAGCGCAAGGCTGGTTAGCCCCGCCACCCGAACTGGCTTTTCCCACTGCGATTGTAGGCAGTAAACTGCATCCACCCAATCCGGTTCACGACCCGTTCGGCAGTATACGCCGTGAGCGATCCGCCTGAGCCAGCCATTCTGGACATAGAGATAAGAGAGCTTACGATCTATGCCGTTGCGGGTAAGCCATGACTGGAGCAACACCTGACCGGGGAGGGTGTTTTGCATCAGCCAGTTTATATACTTTGGCAAATGTCGTCTCTTGATTGACAATTTGGAAAATTATTAAACTATTATAGTTCTTGTTTTCAGATTGGTACAGGTATTTGACTAAATAGTCATAAGTCTTTCAGGAGACTTAGTTGTATGATTTATGCAGATTATTTTTAGTGGAGCAATCAATGCATATCATAACTAAAGATTTTGTACATAAAATTGACGACAAGTTGATAGCCGCTGATGTCGCACTTCATGCTCGACCATTTTGTGTTGTAATCGAATGGATGAAAGAAAAAAATATCACTGGCGATATACTGGATAAGGGGATATGGGAGCCTGTGATGGGGATTTATGAATATCTTTACCCAAAAGGCGATTTTTCTATTCCATCAGTAATGGTTGGTGGGGTTGCTCTGCGTGATGTGATGTACCCTGTGCACATTAATGTCGCTTATGGTTCTTTTAGTATTGATCCCCTCAAATGTATTGATATCTCGCAAAGCGAATTAGAATTTATTTTTCAGAATTACCCAGAGCAAGGTTGGAGGGCTTTTTATGGCGTCTGTGATCTTTGGGACTTTGGATATGGAGTTGATGATCTTATCAACATGGGATCTCCGGCAAAAGAACTTTTATGTAATGCGCGGTCATCCGCTGTGGCGACCCCCCGTATTCTATCTGGAACAGATCCTGATGCTGCTGTTCAAACGGCATGTTTGATGGCTGAATTATCAATTAAAGCTTCACTAACTCACTTAGGATGGACTGGTGACCAACTAAAAAAATTGTCACATCATCTACCCAAACTAGCCGCTGAATTAATTAAGATTAAACCTACACGCAATGATGAGCGGTTGTTCCAGGCATGCGCAAATTTTCCAAATTATGTAGAAAGTCGATATGCTTTTCATGGCATGACTCGCCTTGAACTTATGGCTCTTTCAATGCGTGCGCTATTTGTTGCTTCTGAGGCGATCCGCCGCATATCTCAACGTAATATGGCTAACGAGATGGAAGAACGATCTGATTGTCCTTCCCGACCAGTGCTTTGATGGGATGAAAGAATAATATTAAATTATTGAAGGATTATATATGGATAAATACAGATTATGTGGGAGGGAAATAGTATTAGAACTTAGTCATACTCTCCCCAAGTCATTGAAGTAATAAAAATTCAAAGAGGTGAATCATCTCCTAATAAAAAGATAAGATTGAGGAGTGAGTTATTAATAGTATGTTTTACCAATTTATTTAATATTAGTGATTTATTACTAAGCTTGCATTGTTTGATTGAATTGGTGTAAGCTTAGTTTTATATATGTTTAATAGTATAATTTATCTGATCCATTTTTGAGGTATGAGCCTATCTCCTTTATCTTTCCAGCAAACTGATTCATGAGTATTATCAATCGACCCCATATTGAGCTATCAGTATGCTCAAGAACGATAATTTGGAAATTTAGATTATTCTTTTTAATTGCTGATGATAATATTTCAAAATACGCCTTGTGGCAGTAATATCAAATTTCCTTGATTTTTGTAGGTTTTCATTTTTATTAGATTGATCTAGTATATTTTCACCAGAATCTGTACCAGGAAAATAAACCTTGATTAGTTGAACGATTACTAAAAAGCTAAAGGGAGGTAATTTATGTCTATTTGGGTGAGAGATATTCATGTAAAGCTAATGAAATTGATATGTGATAGCCCATCCAATTTTCACTACTACCAACTTTCCATAGATATTTTTTTATATATTTGGTTCTTAAAATTTAATGTTAGTTATTTCTTATCAAGACTAATATTTTCTCTTCGTTCAAGGTTAAATTTGTCTGCATATTTTTCAATAAGCGAATTAACTTCTTTATATGCAATGTATTCGTGACGTTCGCGATTAAATTTTTTAAAATAAATATCAAGAGGAGTTAACTGTCTGTTTATTTTTTTATATTTTCACTGATGCCGTCTGTATTCTTTAGTGTTACCGCTTTTACGGGCAAACTTTTCCTTCTGCTTTTTCACGCCGGGATCGTTGCCTGCGCTCAATACCGAGCGGGCATCCTCGCGCATCTTGCGGGTAATTGCCAGAGAAACAGCAGGATAAGCGCCAAACGCCAGCTTTTTCTCTTTACCGCCGAAACGGTACTTGAGGTGCCAGAGTTTAGATCCGTTGGGTTTAATCAGCAGGTACAGACTCTGCGTATCGCTGAGAGACATAGTGGGGGCTCCATAGTTTATCAAACCGACGGGCCTTCAATTAAGCCCTAAAAAACTATGGATGTCAAAAAACCTGGTAGCACCTGTTGGTGCTCCAGATTCTTTGTTACTAACTGATTTTTAACGTTTCAGGACTCATAGCGACGCCATGAAACTAAATAGTGGTGCCCGGACTCGGAATCGAACCAAGGACACGGGGATTTTCAATCCCCTGCTCTACCGACTGAGCTATCCGGGCAACGGGGCGCATTAAACCTGATTCGCCTCGTCTCGTCAATCAAATTTCTTCAAATTACTGCAGACTGCACAATCTATCATCACTTTGCCGCTATTGCACACATTTCAGGAAAACCAGGCGGTCCAGGCGGCGGAAAGTGGCATTGCCAGAAGCAGTGCTGGAAGCATGTTGACCACCGGGAACATTTTAATGCCACAGATGCGCAAACCGGTTGCCAGAAGCAATAATCCTCCCACCGCGCTAAAGTCCGCCATCATCGCCGGCGTAGTTAGCGGTAATATCAGCGCTGCTCCCCAGGCCAGCGTTAACTGGATGATGAGCAATGGAATGCTAATTACTGATACCGCAATCCCCAGAGAGCAGGCGAAGATCATCGCCGTAAAGAAATCAAGAAATGACTTGGCGATTAAAATACTCGGATCGCCAGTCATTCCTTCATTCATCGCGCCGAAGATCCCTGTACCGCTGGCACAAAACAGGATAATAATCGCGACAAAATTTTGAATAAAAGATTCATGCGCTGGCTTCTTGCGCGAGTGGCGAAACAGATTCTGCGCTCTGGCAACCGCTGTATTGACTCCTTTCTCCAGCAAACATATTTCGCCGATTAGAGCGCCAAGTAGCGTAGCTAAAACCATCGCCGGAAGGTTGGCGCATTTCACCACCAGTAAAATACCAATCCCCAGCGATGCCAGACCAAAAATCGATGTCATTGAGACGCGGATACGTTCCGGTAAACGTTGGCTAAGCAGTGCGCCGAGAACGCCACCCAGTAATACTGCACTAGCGTTGATAAAAGGGCCGATGACCACGAGAGTTCCTGTTAACTGTATTGTTTGATTTTTTTATTATGAACTTTTTGCCCTGTTTATGGCTTGTCTGGCCGCAAAGTCCTGGCTTGCACGCTTTAGCGAAAGGTGCCATTATTGCGCGAATTTTCTCCTCTCTGTACGGAGTTTGCCTGATGCATGCCACCTCCTTACATTCTCTCGCTTCTCGCCGTTTTGCGCGAAAATCTTCCCTTTCCATGTTACTGCTCATGCGGTGAAGTTAACGCACGCTTACTGCAGGACAACAGTAAAATCAGAGCGTTTCTGCTTTTACTGATGTCTGGCGGTCGGAGCTGGTGACCAGTTTGACCCACATCTCATGGGGCAAGGTTTTTCATCTTGTCCGATATTCTTACCTCCCCGAAACGGGTTTGCGCTTATGAAATCAATGAGTATTGCCGCCAGTTATGAACTGGTTTCCCGACTTTCTACCCATCGTCGCGTGGTGGCGCTGGAAGATACTGATTTTACGGACGTCGCGGCAGTCGTCATTACCGCTGCGGATAGTCGTAGTGGCATTCTTGCGTTACTTAAGCGAACCGGGTTTCATCTACCGGTATTTTTGTATTCTGAAGATGTTGTTGAAGTGCCTGCGGGCATTACGGCGATTATCAACGGTAACGAGCAGCAGTGGCTGGAGCTGGAGTCTGCTGCTTGTCAGTATGAAGAGAATTTGCTGCCACCGTTTTATGACACGTTGACGCAGTACGTTGAGATGGGCAACAGCACCTTTGCTTGTCCAGGGCATCAACATGGCGCGTTCTTTAAGAAGCATCCAGCCGGACGCCATTTTTACGATTTCTTCGGTGAGAACGTCTTTCGCGCCGATATGTGTAATGCCGATGTGAAACTGGGCGATCTGCTTATCCATGAAGGCTCGGCGAAAGATGCGCAGAAATTCGCAGCCAAAGTTTTTCATGCCGATAAAACCTATTTTGTCCTTAATGGCACCTCGGCGGCGAATAAGGTTGTGACAAACGCACTGTTAACGCGTGGCGATCTGGTGCTATTCGATCGTAACAATCATAAGTCGAATCATCACGGTGCGCTGATTCAGGCCGGGGCGACGCCGGTGTATCTGGAAGCCTCACGCAACCCATTCGGTTTTATCGGCGGGATTGATGCGCACTGTTTTAATGAAGAGTATCTGCGCCAGCAAGTTCGCGACGTTGCGCCAGAAAAAGCCGAACTGCCGCGCCCGTTCCGCCTGGCGATTATTCAGCTGGGAACCTATGACGGCACTATCTACAACGCCCGCCAGGTGATCGATACCATTGGGCATCTGTGTGATTACATTCTGTTTGATTCTGCATGGGTCGGGTACGAGCAGTTTATCCCGATGATGGCGGATAGCTCGCCGCTGCTGTTGGAACTTAACGAAAACGATCCGGGGATCTTTGTTACCCAGTCGGTGCATAAACAACAGGCGGGATTCTCGCAGACGTCGCAGATCCATAAAAAAGATAACCATATTCGCGGGCAGGCGCGTTTTTGCCCGCATAAGCGGTTGAATAATGCCTTTATGCTCCATGCTTCCACCAGCCCGTTCTATCCGCTATTTGCCGCGCTGGACGTCAATGCCAAAATCCATGAAGGGGAGAGTGGTCGTCGGCTGTGGGCTGAGTGCGTTGAGACGGGAATTGAAGCGCGCAAGGCGATTCTTGCACGCTGTAAGCTGTTCCGTCCGTTTATCCCACCCGTTGTCGATGGCAAATTGTGGCAGGATTATCCGACGTCAGCGTTGGCCAGTGACCGCCGTTTCTTCAGCTTTGAACCAGGAGCAAAGTGGCACGGCTTTGAGGGATATGCCGCAGAGCAGTATTTTGTTGATCCGTGCAAGCTGTTACTGACCACGCCAGGTATCGATGCCGAAACCGGTGAATATAGCGATTTTGGCGTACCGGCGACGATTCTGGCGCATTATCTGCGTGAGAACGGCATCGTACCGGAAAAGTGCGACCTCAACTCCATTTTGTTCTTATTAACACCGGCGGAAAGTCACGAGAAGCTGGCACAACTGGTGTCGATGCTGGCGCAGTTTGAACAGCATATTGAGGGTGATTCGCCGTTGGCTGAGGTGCTGCCGAGTGTTTATAACAAATATCCGGTGCGCTACCGCGACTACACTTTGCGCCAGTTGTGTCAGGAGATGCACGATTTGTATGTCAGCTTCGACGTCAAAGACCTGCAAAAAGCGATGTTCCGCCAGCAGAGTTTCCCGCCAGTGGTGATGAATCCACAGGATGCGCATAGCGCCTATATTCGCGGCGAAGTGGAGTTGGTGCGGATTCGTGATGCCGAAGGGCGAATTGCGGCTGAAGGGGCGCTGCCGTATCCGCCGGGGGTGCTTTGCGTAGTGCCGGGGGAAGTCTGGGGAGGCGCGGTACAGCGTTATTTCCTCGCACTGGAAGAAGGCGTGAATTTGCTGCCGGGGTTTTCGCCGGAGCTACAAGGTGTCTATAGCGAAACTGATGCGGACGGCATGAAACGGTTGTACGGTTATGTATTGAAGTGAGAATAAAAAAACGGGTCACCTTCTGGCGACCCGTTTCTCTTTGCGTAATTAGTGGCTAACAGTCTGTGTGCCCGCAGGGACACGAACGTGTTTGTATTTAAACATCGCCATGAATGCGAAGGCCAGAATCACGGAGTAACCTGCGAAAATCAGCCATACGGTCTGCCAGTCGGTAATGCCGTTTTGGGTGTACATCTCAACCACTTTACCGCTCACAATACCGCCGAGGATACAGCCGAAGCCGTTGGTCATCATCAGGAACATCCCCTGCGCACTGGCGCGAATTGCCGGGCTAACTTCTTTTTCAACAAACACCGAACCAGAGATGTTGAAGAAGTCGAATGCGCAACCGTAGACAATCATTGACAGCACCAGCAGTACAGTACCGAACGGAGTCGGGTCGCCGTAAGCAAACAGCGCAAAACGCAGGATCCACGCCACAATACTGATCATCATTACGTTCTTAATACCGTAGCGGCTTAAGAAGAACGGGATGGTCAGAATGAACAGGGTTTCAGAGATCTGCGAAATCGACATGATGATTGACGCATGTTGCACGATGAAGCTGCTGGCAAACATCGGGTCTTTGTCGAAGCTGTGCAGGAAGGTATTACCGAACATGTTGGTAATCTGCAGTTCCGCACCCAGCAACATCGAGAAGATGAAGAAAATCGCCATACGCTTGTTTTTAAACAACGCGAACGCATCAAGCCCCAGCAAAGTCGTCCAGCTCTGATTCGCTTGCTGTTTAGCAACCGGAATATGCGGCAGCGTAAAGGTAAACAGCACCAGAACGGCGGAGAGAGCTGCGCCAATATACAGCTGCATGTGGCTTAATTCGAAGCCAGACAGGCTCACCACCCACATCGCCATAATAAAGCCGATGGTGCCCCAGATACGGATTGGCGGGAAATCCGTCACAATATCCAGCCCGGCATTTTGCAGTCGATAGTAGGAGATTGTGTTGATTAACCCAAGCGTTGGCATATAAGCAAACGAGTTAATCAATATCACAAGGAACATCGCCTCCGGCGTGGTGACTTTCGCCGCCATGAAGAGAGTGATCGCACCAATAGTGTGACAAATGGCGTAAACCCATTTCGCACTTAACCATTTGTCGGCCACAATCCCCAGCAACGCAGGCATAAAGACAGCGGCGATACCCAATGAACTATAAACTGCGCCGATAGAGGCACCGTCGAACTTCAGGGTAACAAACATATATGAGCCGAGGGTCGTCAGCCAACTTCCCCACAGGCAGAACTGCAGAAAAGAGAGAATTTTCAGCTGCAGCTTAAGATTCATGTTAATTTCCTCACATCATGATGCGGATGAGTGTTTCAAAAAGCACATTTGACCGTGCAAGATGATGCGATTCTATCAACTTCACTGACTGTTTTTTTGTTACCCGTGGCAAATAATTGCAAATAATATCGTTTTGCAAAACATAATTGTGATGTAGATAACACTTTTGCCCCAAGACATCGTCAAGGGGCGATAAGTGCAATTATCGGCGACGGTAAGATTTTTGCGCCATGTTCACTTTATAGAGATAGCGGCGAGATTCCGCAGACGGATGACGTGTGGTCAGTGTCTGATAAACATCGCCCGGCGTCATAGTATTAATGATGTTGGCAGCCTTAATTTTATCATTTGAGAAGACGCGTAATACGCTGCCTGCGCCGCCGTTATAGGCGGTGATGACGGCATAACGCCGCGACGTTGGGTTATCAATGCCGCCAAGATAAACATTATTCAGCATCGCCAGATATGCGGTGCCGGTATCAATATTGCTGGCAGGATCAAACAAGAAACTTCGGCTCGGCGTGCCGGATTTCCCCTGCGAGCGGAATACATCTTTCCCGGCGGTGTGTTGTACCACCTGCATTAATCCCAGCGCGTCGGAACGGCTGACCGCATATGGGTTGAAGGAGGATTCGGTCTGCATAATCGCCAGAATCAGCGACTCATCGACGCCATATTTCCGTGACGCCTGGCGGACCATGCCGAGATATTTATGCGCACGTTTATCAAGGTGGTTCGGCACCATGTTAATGGTGACGCTGTAGATGATACGCAACCCGTTGCTGCGGCTCTTCAGACGGTTTTTCAGCAGATAATCCGCGAAGTTGCTCGCGCGACCTTCCCAGCGAATCGGCTGCCCGGTGTTGTCCACCACCTGACCGTAAAGGAAAGGTTCTTTCGAAATTGTAATATCATCAACGTCGGAATAGAGATCGACCGAACTCGGATCGTCACCCATCAGCAACGTTTTGATAATTGCCCGGCGCAAATGCGCGGCAGGTTCTGTCCCGGCGATGGTTTCGATAGTAATCGTACCGTCATCGAAGTTGATGTGACTGCGGGTCTGATATTGATCGGTGTATTTCACGTAGTCCTTAGGACCGGCGATCACCACCTCTTTGAATCCCCAGATGTTCTCAATATTGTGGGCAAATTGCCCCATCAGAATATCAAAACCGTTGGTATCTTTGACCCAGGCTTCGTTATAGGTATCGCCTTTTTTGGTCGTCGAACAGGAGATGAGCAACGGCGCAATCAAAGCCAGCGCAAGATATTTTTTCATCATTCCGGGTGCGTGTTGTGTTTGTTTTTATGCAAGTTGCCGGAGGCGTGCTCCGGCACTGTTTTTATTTTTTATCTTCCGGCGTATAGCCCTCGATATGCACCTCTTTACCCTCGAACAGGAAGTTGACCATCTCCTGCTCCAGCAGCTTGCGGTGCTCGGCATTCATCATGTTGAGTTTCTTTTCATTAATCAGCATGGTTTGTTTGTGCTGCCACTGCGCCCAGGCTTCTTTGGAGATCTCGTTATAGATGCGTTTTCCCAGTTCGCCGGGGTACAGCTGAAAATCCTGACCTTCTGCTTCACGTTGCAGGAAAGTACAAAAAATCGTTCTGCTCATAAATCATCCTCTTTATCGACTCACGCGCTAAACCGGCGCGCCAGTGCGTAACTGCTGTAACAAACGCTCCACGGGAGCCGCCAGGCCAACTGACGGCGGTTGCGCTAAGTTATACCAGAGCGCATTATCTTCATCCATGCAACCGGTGAATGACGACACGGGAAGCCACATAGGCACAATATCTAAATGGAAATGGCTGAAGGTATGCCGAAACGCGGTGAGTTGCGCCAGGTTATCGGCAGCAATCTGCCGTTGCGCCAGCCATTCTCGCAAACTTTCTTCATCGGCAAACTGCGGGAAACAGTATAAGCCACCCCACAATCCGCTTGGCGGACGCTGCGCCAGAAACACTTCATCTTCGTGCTGTAACAGCAGAAAGTAACCTGTGCGTTCCGGCAGTGTCTGTTTTGGTTTTTTGCCCGGATAAAGCGACCAGCTGTTATTGGCGGCGGCAATACAACCGTTTTGTAGCGGGCAGAGCGAACACTTCGGTTTCGAGCGCGTACAAATCATCGCGCCTAAATCCATCATCGCCTGATTAAACCGCTCCACGCCGACGGCGGGCGTAACCTGCTCGCTTAAACTCCACAGTTTATTTTCGACCTCTTTTTTCCCAGGCCAGCCGCTTACAGCATAGCAGCGTGCTAACACGCGTTTGACGTTACCGTCGAGAATCGGAAAGTGCTTACCCAGAGAAAGCGAGAGGATCGCGCCTGCGGTGGAGCGTCCGACGCCCGGCAGCGCGGCGACTTCCTCAAAGGTTTCCGGGAATTTACCACCGTGTAAGGTCGCCACTTGCTGTGCCGCTTTATGCAGGTTGCGCGCGCGGGCGTAATAGCCAAGCCCGGTCCACAAGTGGAGAACTTCGTCCAGCGGCGCATTGGCGAGATCGGTCACCGTCGGGAAACGCGCCATAAAGCGTTCAAAATAGGGGATAACGGTCGCAACCTGAGTTTGTTGCAACATCACTTCTGAGAGCCATACTTTGTAGGGCGTCTTGTCAATTTGCCAGGGCAGAGTTTTTCGCCCGTATTTATCGTACCAGTCCAGAACCTGGGCTGAAAATTGCGACGCTTGCATGGTCACCGAATTCATTGTTGTTGGGGGCAAGATTGCAGCACAGCGATGGCAGGGTGTAAACCGGAACTTTCCGCAGCCACGGCCTTATCATGCTTGCATCCGGCAACTAACTTTGGATAATGCCCGTTTTCAGAACACTTTCACAAGCGACTAAATCTTTATGAAAAACGACGTCATCTCACCGGAATTTGATGAAAACGGCCGCCCACTGCGCCGTATCCGTAGTTTTGTGCGCCGCCAGGGGCGACTGACCAAAGGCCAGGAACATGCGCTGGAAAACTACTGGCCGGTGATGGGCGTTGAATTCAGCGAAGATATGCTGGATTTCCCTGCGCTTTTTGGCCGTGAAGCGCCAGTGACGCTTGAGATTGGTTTCGGCATGGGCGCTTCGCTGGTAGCAATGGCTAAAGAGCGCCCGGAGCAGGACTTCCTCGGCATTGAAGTGCATTCGCCGGGCGTTGGCGCTTGTCTGGCTTCAGCGCATGAAGAAGGGTTAGATAACCTGCGTGTGATGTGCCATGACGCAGTCGAAGTGCTGCATAAAATGATTCCTGACAATTCATTGAGCATGGTTCAGCTCTTTTTCCCTGACCCGTGGCACAAAGCGCGCCATAATAAACGCCGTATCGTTCAGGTGCCGTTTGCTGAGCTGGTAAAAAGCAAACTGAAACTGGGGGGCGTATTCCATATGGCGACCGACTGGGAACCTTATGCGGAACATATGCTTGAAGTGATGTCTTCCATTGACGGTTATAAAAACCAGTCAGAGAGCAATGATTACGTACCGCGTCCGGCATCTCGTCCGGTGACGAAATTTGAACAACGTGGTCATCGTCTTGGTCACGGAGTATGGGACTTAATGTTCGAGAGGGTGAAATAATGGCAAAGAACCGTAGCCGTCGTCTGCGTAAAAAAATGCACATCGACGAATTCCAGGAATTAGGATTTTCGGTGGCATGGCGATTCCCGGAAGGTACATCGGAAGAACAAATTGATAAAACCGTTGATGACTTTATTAACGAGGTTATCGAACCGAACAAACTGGCCTTTGACGGCAGCGGCTATCTGGCCTGGGAAGGTCTGATCTGTATGCAGGAAATCGGCAAATGCACCGAAGAACATCAAGCGATTGTGCGTAAGTGGTTGGAAGAGCGCAAACTGGATGAGGTACGCACCAGCGAACTTTTCGACGTTTGGTGGGACTAAGAAAACATACGGGCGATGACAAATGCAAAACTGCCTGATGCGCTACGTTTATCAGGTCTACAAAGATGCACGATCGAGTAGGCCGGATAAGGCGTTTACGCCGCATCCGGCATGGACAACGCGCACTTTGTTATCAATCTGGGCCAGCAAATGCTGGCCTGATTTGTTCTTGAGGGAAGATTATGATGCGCAAAATGCTGCTGGCGGCAGCACTTTCAGTGACGGCAATGACCGCTCACGCCGACTACCAGTGCAGCGTCACGCCGCGTGACGATGTGATTGTCAGCCCGCAAACCGTGCAGGTGAAGGGCGAAAACGGCAATCTGGTGATCACGCCAGACGGCAACGTGATGTACAACGGCAAACAATATTCTCTGAACGCTGCCCAACGCGAGCAGGCGAAGGATTATCAGGCAGAATTGCGCAGTACGTTACCGTGGATTGATGAAGGCGCGAAAAGTCGCGTCGAGAAAGCTCGCGTCGCGCTGGATAAAATTATCGTTCAGGAGATGGGCGAAAGCAGCAAAATGCGCAGCCGTCTGACCAAACTGGATGCGCAATTAAAAGAGCAGATGAACCGCATTATCGAAACGCGCAGCGATGGCCTGACGTTCCACTATAAAGCTATCGATCAGGTTCGCGCCGAAGGCCAGCAGTTAGTGAATCAGGCAATGGGCGGTATTTTGCAGGACAGCATTAATGAAATGGGCGCGAAAGCGGTGCTGAAAAGCGGCGGTAACCCATTACAGAACGTGCTGGGAAGCCTGGGGGGGCTGCAATCCTCAATCCAAACCGAGTGGAAAAAGCAGGAAAAAGATTTCCAGCAGTTTGGCAAAGATGTCTGTAGCCGTGTCGTGACACTGGAAGACAGCCGCAAAGCCCTGGTCGGGAATTTGAAATAATCCTCTATTCTAAGACGGCATAATACTTTTTTATGCCGTTTAATTCTTCGTTTTGTTACCTGCCTCTAACTTTATAGATCTCCAAAATTCATTCACGTTGTAAATTGTTTAACGTCAAATTTCCCATACAAAGCTAAGGGATAATACGTAGCGTTCACGTAACTGGAGGAATGAAATGGAGTTTTTCAAAAAGACGGCACTTGCCGCACTGGTTATGGGTTTTAGTGGTGCAGCATTAGCATTACCGAATATCACCATTCTAGCGACCGGCGGGACGATTGCCGGCGGTGGTGACTCCGCAACCAAATCTAACTACACAGCGGGTAAAGTTGGCGTAGAAAATCTGGTCAATGCGGTGCCGCAACTGAAGGACATTGCGAACGTTAAAGGCGAGCAGGTAGTTAACATCGGCTCCCAGGACATGAATGACAATGTCTGGCTGACGCTGGCGAAAAAAATTAACACCGACTGCGATAAAACTGATGGCTTCGTTATTACCCACGGTACTGACACGATGGAAGAAACCGCTTACTTCCTCGACCTGACGGTGAAATGTGACAAGCCAGTGGTGATGGTAGGCGCAATGCGCCCATCCACTTCCATGAGCGCAGACGGTCCATTCAATCTGTATAACGCGGTAGTGACCGCAGCCGATAAAGCCTCCGCCAACCGTGGTGTGCTGGTGGTGATGAACGACACCGTGCTTGATGGTCGTGACGTCACCAAAACTAATACCACCGATGTAGCGACCTTCAAGTCTGTTAACTACGGTCCGTTGGGTTACATTCACAACGGTAAGATTGACTACCAGCGTACCCCGGCACGTAAGCACACCAGCGACACGCCGTTCGATGTCTCTAAGCTAAATGAACTGCCGAAAGTCGGCATCGTTTATAACTACGCCAACGCATCCGATCTTCCGGCAAAAGCACTGGTAGATGCAGGCTACGACGGTATCGTTAGCGCCGGTGTGGGTAACGGCAATCTGTATAAAACCGTGTTCGACACCCTGGCGACCGCTGCGAAAAACGGCACTGCGGTAGTACGTTCTTCCCGCGTACCGACAGGCGCAACCACTCAGGATGCCGAAGTGGATGATGCAAAATACGGTTTCGTCGCTTCTGGCACGCTGAACCCGCAAAAAGCGCGCGTTCTGCTGCAACTGGCACTGACGCAAACTAAAGATCCACAGCAGATCCAGCAGATTTTCAATCAGTACTAATCGCCTCGCCCCGGTATCGTGCCGGGGCTTTTTCACTTCAGACTCACGTCCATTGCCAATTGTAATTACCATGATGATAATCATCGGAATAAATTATTCCTCGAGAGGGTTTTCTGTTGAAAAAGCAATGGATTGTAGGCACGGCGCTGTTTGTGTTGATGTCTGGTAATGGCTGGGCCGATGGCGAACCGCCAACTGAAAATGTCTTAAAAGATCAATTCAACAAGCAGTATCACGGTATTCTCAAGCTTGATGCCATCAGTTTAAAAAACCTTGATGCGAAAGGTAATCAGGCCACCTGGTCAGCGGAAGGCGATGTTTCTTCCAGTGATGATCTCTATACCTGGGTTGGTCAACTGGCAGACTACCAACTACTGGAACAGACCTGGACGAAAGATAAGCCCGTAAAATTTTCGGCGATGTTAACCAGTAAAGGAACACCTGCGTCTGGCTGGACGGTGAACTTTTACTCTTTTCAGGCAGCAGCCAGCGATCGTGGGCGGGTGGTCGACGATATCAAAACGAATAATAAGTATCTGATCGTGAATAGCGAAGATTTCAATTATCGCTTTAGTCAGCTTGAGTCAGCGTTGAATACCCAGAAGAGCTCGATTCCTGCGCTGGAAAAGGAAGTGGAAGAGCTTGATAAGCAAATGGCGGCGGCGCAGAAAGCAGCGGATGCATATTGGGGAAAAGATGCAAACGGCAAGCAAATGACCCGCGAAGACGCCTTCAAAAAAATTCACCAACAGCGTGATGAGTTTAATAAACAGAATGATAGCGAGGCGTTCGCGGTTAAATATGACAAAGAGGTTTATCAACCGGCGATTGCGGCATGTCATAAACAAAGCGAAGAGTGTTATGAAGTGCCGATTCAGCAGAAACGGGATTTCGATATCAACGAACAGCGGCGACAGACCTTTCTGCAATCACAAAAACTTAGCCGTAAATTGCAGGATGACTGGATAACGCTCGAGAAAGGGCAATATCCGTTAACGATGAAGATTTCAGAAATAAACAGTAAAAAAGTCGCGATATTAATGAAGATTGACGATATCAATCAGGCGAGCGATCGCTGGAAAAAAGATACCGAAGAATTACGGCGTAATGGGGTGATTAAGTAATTTCTGCGATGACGCATGACTTGTAGCCGGATGCTGCATTCACGCCGCATCCGGCAATACAAGTTTACTCCGCCAGAAAAAGCTCCAGCAGCGAATTTAAAAATAACTTCCCATGTTCCGTTATCTGCCAGTAATCCGCACACTCAGTGAGATAACCCTGAGCGATAGCCTCGTCTAACTGTGGGCGAATAACTTCTTCGCAAAGCCCCGTGTACTGGCTAAACTCCATGCGCGGTGCGGCTTCCAGCAAACGGAAGCGATTCATAAAGAACTCGAATGGCTTATCTGCGGTTTCAACATCGCGCTGGCTTTCCAGATACCTTCCCTGCATAAAACCACGCGGATGACGCGTTTTGGTGGTACGCAGAATGCGCCCATCCGGGAAGGTCACTTTGCCGTGCGCGCCGCAGCCGATGCCGATGTAGTCACCAAATCGCCAGTAGTTAAGATTATGCTGGCACTGATAACCCGGTTTGGCGTAAGCGGAAGTTTCATATTGCTGATAACCCGCTGCGGTTAATAACTGATGCCCCTGTTCGAAAATATCCCACAGCGCGTCATCGTCCGGCAGCACCGGTGGTCGCGAACCAAACAGCGTATTGGGTTCGATGGTCAGTTGATACCAGGAAAGATGCGGCGGATTCAGTTCAATGGCCTGGCGTAGATCGCCAAGCGCCTCTTCCAGTGATTGATCCGGTAGTCCATGCATCAAATCAAGGTTAAAGCTACGTAACCCTAAACCGCTCGCCAGCTTTGCCGCTCGTTTCGCTTCTTGCGGGCCATGAATACGCCCAAGTCGTTTCAGCTTTTCTTCGCTAAAACTCTGCACACCAATAGAGATGCGGTTTACACCAGCACGCTGATAATCGACAAAGCGATCCGCTTCTACCGTGCCTGGGTTCGCTTCCATAGTAATTTCTGCATCCGCTGCCAGCGGCAAACGCGCACGCACGCCGTCCAGCAGCGTTTGCATCGCCGGTCCGGAAAGCAGGCTCGGCGTACCACCGCCAATAAAGATTGTCTTTACTTCACGGTTCTGTGCGTAAGCGACATCGTTGTCCAGATCGCTAAGCAGATGCTGAACATAATCGTCGTGCGGCACTTCCCCTTTCAACGCGTGAGAGTTGAAATCGCAGTACGGGCATTTCTGCACGCACCACGGGATGTGAATGTAGAGACTCAGCGGCGGTAATTTAACCATTACGTAAAGCGTCCAGCAGCAGTTTCAATGCCTGACCACGATGGGAAATGGCGCTCTTTTCTTCGCGGGTTAGTTCGGCAGCGGTTTTACCTTCGGAAGGCACAAAGAAAATCGGATCATAACCAAAGCCACCAGTACCGGCTGGTTCACGGGTAATCACGCCCGGCCAGCTGCCGTGGCACACCAGCGGAGTGGGATCTTCCGCGTGACGCAGATACACCAGCACACAGTGGAAGCGAGCCTGACGTTGGTCGTCCGGTACGTCTTTCAGTGTTTCCAGCAGTTTTTGCAGATTCTTTTGATCGGTCGCGTCTTCACCGGAATAACGCGCGGAGTAAATCCCTGGCGCGCCGCCAAGTACATCTACCGCCAGACCGGAGTCGTCGGCAATCGCTGGTAAACCGGTCGCTTTTGCCGCGTGGCGCGCTTTCAGAATCGCGTTTTCGATAAAGGTCAGGCCGGTTTCTTCAGCGGAATCAACGCCAAGTTCCGTCTGAGCCACAATATCAAGACCGAAGTCGCTAAGCAGCGACGCCAGCTCACGCACTTTACCGGCATTGCCGGTTGCGAGGACAACTTTTTGCATAGGATACCTAATTAATTAACGCCGCGATTTCTGGCGGGATTTGTTGCGGATTAATGATTTTAATTTGTTTGTGGCGACCAAGTTCGCCTTTTTCAATCACCACCTGGCTTTTGGCTACCCGGAATTGCTTGCCGAGAAACTTCACCAGATGGCTGTTGGCCTGACCGTCAACCGGCGGCGCGGTAATGGCGACTTTTACCTCGTCGCCATGTAAACCGACAATAGAATCACGGCTGGCTTTCGGCTGAATATAGAGCCGCAAAACCAGGCCGTCATCGTTAACTGTTACGGCACTCATAACGCCATCCACAGCCCCGGCAGCAGCATGTTTCCTGTCGCCTGTAATACTTCTGCGACACCCATATTGATGACATACAGCAGCAGAACGAGGATCATCGGCGAGAAATCAATCCCACCCATTGCCGGCAGCAGGCGGCGAATCGGGCGCAGCAGCGGATCGGCAAGCTGAATCAGCACGTATTCAATCGGGCTACGACCCTGGCTTACCCAGCTCATAATCGCCATCACCAGCAGTACCCAGAAAATCAGCAGGCCGATGGTTTTCAGCAGAATTAATAAACCGGCAATCCAGATGATTGGCAGGAAGGTCACCACTTTAAACAGCACAATGGCTTTGATGAAACTGAGAATATAGGCAACCAGAAGCGAGGCGCTGTCAATTGGCCCCATTGCCGGAATAACGCGGCGCAGTGGCCCGATAATTGGCTGTGTCACTTTCACCACAAACTGTGAGAAAGGGTTGTAAAAATCACAATGAGCCCACTGCATCCAGATGCGTAATAACAGCACCATGGTATACAGCTCAATGACCGTTGAAAGCAGGAAAGTCAACGTATTCATGGCGTTCCTTTAATTCCTTATTTTTTAGAGTAATCACGCGCACCAAAGATGGCTGTGCCGATGCGAACCATTGTGCTACCTGCCGCAATGGCGGCTTCCATATCGTCCGACATCCCCAGAGAGAGCGTATCGACATGCGGGTAGCGCGTTTTCAGTCCGGCAAATGCTACAGCCATTTGGCGTGCAACTTCAAACTGCCTTACATATTCTGACTCAGGCGCCGGGATAGCCATCAGCCCGCGCAGGCGTAGACGCGGTAGTTCAGCGACCGCAGCCGCCAGTTCGTCCAGTTCTGCCAGTTGAATCCCGGACTTACTGTTTTCATCACTAATATTAATTTGAATCAGTACGTTAAGAGGTGGAAGTTCTGCCGGTCGCTGGTCGTTCAGGCGGGTAGCGATACGTAAACGGTCGATGGTATGACACCAGTCGAAATGCTCTGCCACCAGGCGACTTTTGTTGGACTGTAGCGGACCAATAAAATGCCATTCTAATCCTGTTACGCCCAGTTCCTGAAAGTGGCGAATTTTATCTACCCCTTCCTGAACGTAGTTTTCACCAAATTGACGCTGCCCGGCGTCGATGGCTTCTGCGATGGCGCTCGCAGGTTTTGTTTTACTGACTGCAAGCAGCGTAATTTCTTCTGGAGAACGGCCGCAACGCGTTGCAGCCGCTGAGATTTTGTCCCGGACCTGTGCCAGGTTATGCGCAATATCGTTCATTTTCCGAGGATCTTAGTATGAATATGGAAGAAATTGTGGCCCTTAGTGTAAAGCATAACGTCTCGGATCTACACCTGTGCAGCGCCTGGCCCGCACGATGGCGCATTCGCGGCAGAATGGAAGCTGCACCGTTTGACGCGCCGGACGTGGAAGAGCTACTGCGGGAGTGGCTGGATGACGAGCAGAGGGCGATATTGCTTGAAAATGGTCAGCTTGATTTTGCCGTATCGCTGGCGGAAAACCAGCGGTTGCGCGGCAGTGCGTTCGCGCAACGGCAAGGTATTTCTCTGGCATTACGGTTGTTACCTTCGCACTGCCCGCAGCTCGAACAGCTTGGTGCGCCACCGGTATTGCCGGAATTACTCAAGAGCGAGAATGGCCTGATTCTGGTGACGGGGGCGACGGGGAGTGGCAAATCTACCACGCTGGCGGCGATGGTTGGCTATCTCAATCAAAATGTCGATGCGCATATTCTGACGCTGGAAGATCCTGTTGAATATCTCTATGCCAGCCAGCGATGTTTGATCCAGCAGCGAGAAATCGGTTTGCACTGTATGACGTTCGCATCGGGATTGCGTGCCGCATTGCGGGAAGATCCCGATGTGATATTGCTCGGAGAGCTGCGTGACAGCGAGACAATACGTCTGGCGCTGACGGCGGCAGAAACCGGACATCTGGTGCTGGCGACCTTACATACGCGCGGTGCGGCGCAGGCCGTTGAGCGGCTGGTGGATTCATTTCCGGCGCAGGAAAAAGATCCCGTGCGTAATCAACTGGCGGGGAGTTTACGGGCGGTGTTGTCACAAAAGCTGGAAGTGGATAAGCAGGAAGGGCGCGTGGCGCTGTTTGAATTATTGATTAACACGCCAGCGGTGGGGAATTTGATTCGCGAAGGGAAAACCCACCAGTTGCCACATGTTATTCAAACCGGGCAGCAGGTGGGGATGTTAACTTTTCAGCAGAGTTATCAGCAGCGGGTGGGGGAAGGGCGCCTGTGACGTTATAGTGTCTGATTAGCATCGTAAATATGCCTGATGCGCTACGCTTATCAGGCATACAGACGTTGCCACATGTAGGCTGGATAAGGCGTTTACGCCGCATCCGGCAAGATGACGGTAATGACAATTCGCCAGGCTTATAAATCGCCTTAATAACCCTGCTCGAAATAACTTTCGAGAATGATAACCGCAGAGGCAGAGTCGACTTTACCTTTGTTGAGCGCCCGGTAACCACCTTGTTCAAAAAGCCCGGAACGCGCTTCTACGGTGCTAAGACGCTCGTCATGGAGCTTTACTTCAACACCGAAACGACCATGAATACGGTTGGCAAATTTACGCGCTCTGGCAGTCAACGGTTGCTCGGTGCCGTCCATATTCAGCGGCAAACCGACGATGATTTCGTCTGGCTGCCACTCTTTCAGTAAACGTTCGATGAGGTTCCAGTCCGGCGTACCGTCCTGTGCTTTAATTGCAGGCAAAGGGCGAGCGGTGCCGGTAATGCGTTGGCCGACCGCTACGCCAATGCTTTTGGTGCCGAAGTCGAAGGCGAGTAAGGTTCCACTCATCAGGCGTGTCCTGCCACACCAGGCATGGTGAGAATATCCACACCAATCAGTTTTGCCGCCTCGCGCCAGCGGTCGGCAATTGGCGTTTTGAACAGAATATTCAGATCTGCCGGGGCGGTTAGCCAGGCGTTGTCGAGAATCTCTTGTTCCAGCTGGCCTTTATCCCAGGAGGCGTAACCCAGCGCCACCAATACGTCAGACGGTTGTTTATCGGTGCCGAGCGTTTCAAGTACATCACGGGAGGTGGTCATCACCGTGTTGTCTGAAATGCGAATACTGGAAGCAAAATTTGATGGTGGAGTATGCAAAATAAACCCGCGATCTTCAGCCAGCGGGCCGCCAAGCATAACCGGTTTATCCAGACGGATTGATTCATCACGCGGCTCCGGCGTGATCTTCAGCTTTTCCAGAATCCCTTCAATTTTGAGATTTTCCAGCGGCTTGTTGACGATGATCCCCATTGCACCATTGGTATTATGTTCGCAAATGTAGACCACGGAACGACGGAAAATCGGATCCTGGAGAGCAGGCATGGCAATAAGAAAGTGATGCTGTAAATTCATTGTCAGAGGTTCTGTTTCCTGGTTCAAAAAAGCAACAGCGCCCAGTATGCGTGGAAAGAAGGGCGCTGTCACTCAGAGTCTCAACGAGATCCTTCTCGCTAAGGTGGGTTACTGCTGCTGTAAACGTGCTTCGATGGCATCCATTAACATTCCGGTGATCGACACCGGAAACTCTGCTTCAATCTCACGAATACAGGTTGGGCTGGTGACGTTAATTTCAGTCAGACGGTCGCCGATAATATCCAGGCCAACAAAGATAAGCCCTTTTTCTTTCAGCGTCGGCCCGACCTGGCGTGCGATTTTCCAGTCACTTTCAGTTAGCGGACGAGGTTCGCCACGACCACCGGCAGCCAGATTGCCACGGGTTTCGCCACCTTGTGGAATACGTGCCAGACAGTACGGCACTGGCTCGCCATCGACGACCAGCACGCGCTTGTCGCCATCTTTAATGGCAGGCAGATAATTCTGCGCCATGCAGTAGCGCGTGCCGTGTTCAGTCAGGGTTTCGGCTATTACGCCGAGGTTCGGATCGCCCTCTTTCACCCGGAAAATAGACGCACCGCCCATACCGTCCAGCGGCTTAAGGATGATGTCGGTATGTTTTTCCCAGAACGCTTTCAACTGTGCTTTATTGCGCGTGACCAGCGTTTCCGGTGTTAAGTCAGAGAACCAGGCGGTAAACAGTTTTTCGTTACAGTCGCGCAAGCTCTGCGGCTTGTTAACGATCAGCGTACCTTTCTCTTCGGCACGTTCCAGAATGTAAGTGGCGTAGATAAACTCGGTATCAAACGGCGGATCTTTACGCATCAGGATCACGTCGAGATCGGCCAGTGGCAGATCCTGCTCTCCCGTAAACTCGTACCATTTATCGTAGTTTTGTTCAACGCTCAGAGTACGCGTATGAGCACGGGCTTCACCGTTAATCAAATAGAGATCGGCCATCTCCATATAGTGAAGTTCGTAACCACGACGTTGTGCTTCCAGCAACATAGCGAAGCTGGAATCTTTCTTGATGTTGATGCTTGCGATGGGGTCCATCACGATGCCGAGCTTGATCATTATTCTTCTCCGTTAGCCCAGATCGCCAAAACGTACTTGTAGCGCAGTTATGGCGGTGAGCGCAGTTGTCTCTGTACGCAAAACGCGAGGTCCCAACAGGATATCAGTAAATTGATAGCGGGCAGTCATGGCAATTTCATCTGCCGACAAACCGCCTTCCGGGCCAATCAGCAGGCGGACGCGTTCGACCGGCAACGGCAACGTGTTGATACTGTTACTGGCGCGCGGGTGAAGATTCAGTTTCAGCCCTTCATCCTGCTCTGCACACCAGGCTTCCAGATCCATCGCCGGACGGATTTCCGGCACCCGATTACGACCACACTGCTCGCAGGCGGCAATTGCAATTTTCTGCCACTGCTGGAGCTTCTTGTTCAGACGTTCGCTATCCAGTTTAACGCCGCAGCGTTCAGAAAAAAGTGGCGTAATGAGGCTTACTCCAAGTTCGATCGATTTCTGGATAGTAAATTCCATTTTTTCACCGCGCGACATCACCTGACCGAGATGAATATGCAACGGGGATTCACGATCGTCGAGCTGACCTTCCAGCACTTTTACTTCGACACTTTTTTTGCTGGCGCTGGTAATTTCTGCGTCAAAGACTTGGTTGCTGCCGTCAAACAATTGCAACGCCTGTCCAGGTCCCATACGCAGCACACGTCCGATATGGTTGGCTGCATCTTCGCAAAGCGCAATGTGAGAGTTGCTGATAAGTGGTTCTGGATGATAAATGCGGGGGATACGCATGGTTAAAAATCCGCGTCGTCTCCCCACGCGGTTGTCCGCGTGGGGTAGGGGTTAACAAAAAGAATCCCGCTAGTGTAGGTTAGCTCTTTCGCGCCTGGCAAGCGCGTTGCACATACGGGTTATGATTGCCTTGCATCTTCGCAATACGTTCGTCACGCTCACACTCCCAGTCGGTGACCGGATACATTTTGTTCCAGGCGTTAAACAACTGCGTTTGTTGGCGTGAGAGTGTCAGGTTGTACTGGTCGCGCATGTAGAAGTAAATCCGCGCAATGGAACCACGGGCATGAGCTGGCGGTTCAGCCACTTTTTCTTTGAAATCCACCTTCATGGCGCACTGCCCGTACTGCCCTTCGCCGCCGTTCCACTGACTATACATAAAATTGCCGCGATCGCCGTTCACTTCGCCTATTGCGGGCTGAAGGTTATGCATATCGCTTTCCATTTGGCGATAAACCGGATCTTTGGCGCAGTTTTTACGACCGCCTTCCTGCCAGCACTGACGCTGGTGGCCGAACTGCCAGGCAGGAACCACATGTTCCCACTCTACGCGGCTGGCGCGGTTTTCATTTTTGCGCACCTGGTATCCGCACGACTCCAGATCCACGACGCCTTTTTTACCCTGCCAGTTGATTTTACATCCGCAGTAAAATGTTCCCGGCACATCAGCGTAGACTTTTACCGCTGCTGTTTTCGCCTGGGAAAAACTATTGATGCCTTCGGCTAACGCCGTGCCGGATAATGCTGCGCTCAGTACCACCGCAGCCACAGACAAATTACGGTACATCACTTACTCCGTGTTAAAACGAGCGAGCAACGTAGCGAAAGTTGTTTTGGTATGCAATCAGCCAGATCAGTAAAATTCCTGATAGTTCTACTGGTTATTGGGCAACCAGTTGTTCACCGCAGTGAACGCAGCGATAGACGGCCTCTCCACGCACCACGCGATTATGGCGGCGTACGGTAAGCTGATGCTCCTGGCATTTACAGCGGTAAGGGAAGGTGTTGCGGCGCACGGATTGTAGCTCAAACTGATGCGTGCGGCGGGCGGGAACGCCCAGCACGTTTTCCATCATCCACTTCCACTCTTTTCCATGCGGCGCCACGCGACCGAAGTGTTTCCAGACCAGTAAATGCGCCAGCTCGTGCGGTACGACTTCTTCTATAAAAGCCTCGCTGTTTTCCATCAGCAAAACCGGATTGAGGCGAATTTCATAGCTGTCCAGCCATGCCGTTCCGGCGGATGTACCACGCTGGGTGTACGAAATTTTTGGCTCCGGGTAATTACGCCCCAGCTTCAGGTTGGCCTGGGCGAGTTTTTCCCGCAGGCGACGCATAACGGCCTGTTGGATGGCGATAGGGAGACGGGAAGTTTTCATAGCGGCTGAGGATAAAGCGAAGAAAAGATGACTGCAAGAGGCGGCTTCCTCCGCGACGGGAGGAAGCCTGAGGAGATTAATCGTGAGCGCCGATTTCGCGCAGTTTACGACCTTTCATCAGATTACGTTCAATATGTTCCAGCGAAACGTGTTTGGTTTCCGGCACCAGCCACAGCGTCAGCAGGATAAACAGCACGTTCAGAGCCGCATACACCCAGAAGGTGTTGGCGTTGCCTAGCGTGTTGAGCATGGTCAGGAACGTTGCGCCGACGATCATGTTGGCAATCCAGTTGGTGGCGGTGGAGCAGGTGATGCCAAAATCGCGGCCTTTCAACGGCTGAATTTCGGAGCACAGTACCCAAATCAGCGGACCGGCGCTCATCGCAAAACCGACAATAAACATCAGCAACATGGCGATAGCGAAATACTGCGCCGACGGTGAGTGAATACCGATATGCATCATTGTGCCGAGTACGCCCATGCCCGCAGCCATGACGAGGAAACCCAGCGTCAGCGTTGGTTTACGTCCCCAGCGGTCAACAAGGCCGATAGCGATAAAGGTGGCGAGTACGTTGGTCAGGCCGACGATCACCGTCCCCCACATTTGCTCGGTGGTGTTGGTATAACCTGCCAGTTCGAATATTTTCGGTGCGTAATACATGATGACGTTCATCCCGGTGAATTGCTGCATCACCTGCAACAGTACGCCAAGGAACACCGCGCGACGGAAGTTGCTGTTCTCTTTAAACAGCGCCCAACCACTCTGTTTAACCTGCAAACTTTCACGGATTTCATCCAGTTCGCGTTTCGCTTCTGCGCTGGTGTCGCGCAGGCGCAGCAGCACGCGTTCGGCATCAACAAAGCGACGTTTGGCGGCAAACCAGCGTGGGCTGTCTGGCAGGAAGAAGACACCAATCAGCAGCAGAATTGCCGGGATGATAATCACACCCAGCATCCAGCGCCATGCGCCGGTGTAGCTGAAGGCGGTATCAGAAAGATAAGCACCGAGGATGCCGATGGTAATCATCAGCTGATACATCGAGATCATACTGCCGCGAATTTTTTCCGGTGCAATTTCAGAGAGGTAAAGCGGCGCGGTATAAGAGGCAACACCCACCGCCAGCCCCAGCAGAACGCGGGAAAGAATCAATACTTCAACGTTCGGCGCAGCCGCAGAAAACAGCGAACCGGCAACAAACAGGATTGCGCCGATCATCAGGCTCTTTTTGCGCCCGAGTTTAAAAGAGAGCCAGCCACTGCCTACCGCACCGACTGCCGCACCAAACATCATGGAGCTTACGACCCATTCTTGCGTGTGCGAGGTAATCTGGAATTCATCTGCAATAAACGGCAGTGCGCCAGCAATTACACCGATATCCAGGCCAAAGAGTAATCCTGCCAGAGCGGCAAGGAAGCAGACGAAAAACGTCATTGCCTTGTTTGACCGCCCCTGTTTTTTAGCGTCAGGCATGATGCCCTCCAATATGTTATTTTTTATTGTGAATTAAGATAGGTGAGTACGACGTAAAAAGATGTGAGGCAAATCACATCAGTGTAATCGCTTACACTGGCATTTATAGTGGTTATAATTTAAGTGCATGAAAACAATTGATTTATATCATCATAGATTAAACATAGTTATCTGCAATTAAGACTTTGCTGAAAAGAAATGTAACAGTTATGAAAAATGAATCACAAGATGAAAATACTGTGAATGTTTGCTCTTCGTGGTTGGTGTAATCGGTTTCAGTAATGGTGATAATTTGCGGGTAAACGTGTTCAGCAATGGAAAGTTACTATCGTGTGGCGGCTTTTTGCCGGATGCGGCGTGAATAACTACGTTTGGAGTTTGTAGGACTGATAAGCGTAGTGCATCGGGCATTTTTTTAGAAAAGAAAAAGGCCAGCACGAGGCTGGCCTTTGAAAGCAGGGATAAAAGATTATTTCAGACCGGCTGCATCGCGCAGCAGTTGCGCTTTGTCGGTTTTTTCCCATGGGAAATGTTCGCGACCAAAGTGACCGTATGCTGCGGTTTCTTTGTAGATTGGATGCAGCAGATCCAGCATCTGAATCAGACCGTATGGACGCAGGTCGAAGAACTCACGTACCAGCAGGGTCAGCTGTTCAGAAGGTACTTTCTCAGTACCGAAAGTTTCGACCATGATGGAGGTCGGTTCTGCCACGCCGATCGCGTAGGAAACCTGAATTTCACAACGATCGGCCAGACCTGCAGCAACGATGTTTTTCGCTACATAACGTGCCGCGTAGGCTGCGGAGCGGTCCACTTTTGATGGATCTTTACCAGAGAATGCGCCGCCACCGTGACGTGCCATGCCGCCGTAAGTATCGACGATGATTTTGCGACCAGTCAGACCGCAGTCACCCATCGGGCCGCCGATAACAAAACGTCCGGTCGGGTTGATGAAGAATTTGGTTGCGGAAGTCAGCCATTCAGCGGGCAGAATCGGCTTGATGATCTCTTCCATCACCGCTTCTTGCAGGGATTTCTGGTCGATCTCTTCAGAATGCTGGGTGGAAAGCACTACAGCATCGATGCCGACGATTTTGCCGTCGTCATACTGGAAAGTAACCTGGCTTTTCGCGTCCGGGCGCAGCCACGGCAGAGTGCCGTTTTTACGCACTTCAGCCTGACGCTGTACCAGACGGTGTGCATAGGTGATTGGTGCTGGCATCAGCACGTCGGTTTCATTGGTTGCGTAACCAAACATCAGACCCTGGTCACCCGCGCCCTGTTCCAGCGGATCGGCACGGTCAACACCCTGGTTGATGTCAGGAGACTGTTTGCCGATGGCGCTCAGAACCGCACAGGAGTTAGCGTCAAAGCCCATGTCGGAATGCACATAGCCAATTTCGCGAACGGTGTTACGGGTGATCTCTTCGATGTCTACCCAGGCGCTGGTGGTGATTTCACCACCAACTAAGACCATGCCGGTTTTTACGTAGGTTTCGCAAGCAACGCGTGCTTTCGGATCCTGTTCGAGAATCGCATCTAAAACAGCATCAGAGATTTGGTCAGCAATTTTGTCAGGATGCCCTTCAGAGACGGACTCGGACGTAAAAAGGTGTTTTGCCATATTTAATATCACCAAAAGAGAATTTAGTTAGCTCAAACTGTTGTGTGGATTTTCTGTGGTAGCGGATCCTACCACGACTCTGCAGATTAAAAACACTGGCAGTCTGAGTGTTAATCAGTATGGATGGATTAACATCTGGACGGCTATTTTAGGTCACTTCTTCACCCAATTTCCACTTTTTTTTGAATCGTGTCTCATTCTGCTAAAAACGTAGCTGGAAATTTTTCCTGACAATGCTGGCATTCTGCGCATTTATCTTTTGCAATTTTCTGCCATTGTGGGGTATAAAACGCGGCGCGCGGCTTAAATAAAAAGCACACGACGTTTCTTTCGTGTTGCCACTTCCAGCCGGGTTGAAATCAGTGTTTTAGCTTGTTGGTTCGTCTTCGCAGGCGGCCGTGGAGGTGATACGAAATAATGAATCGTTGTCTGCTGCTTAATCTGTCGCACCGTTCTGGTGTAGATTCGTTCCCCGCATTCTGCATCTCTGCATTGCATACCTGCCGATGTTATACCCATCTCGGCGCTTCTCAGGATTCAAGAGCTGGCAACAGTTACTGAAGACTGAACAAGGGCGCTCTTGTAAAAAACAAGAGTTTTCTCGTGGTTTCGCCGAACTGTCACACTTACGTTCGGTTATGTGTTTAATAATGTTATGAAAAAGAAACCGGTTGCGCAGTCGGAGCGTCAGCATACGCTGCTGGAAAATCCGTGTGCTTATGGGTTGTTATCGCAGTTTCAGGCTGCGATAGTGGTTAACTGTTTTACACTTAATAAAATAATTTGAGGTTCGCTATGTCTGACGACATGTCTATGAGTTTGCCTTCGTCAGCGGGCGAACACGGTGTACTACGCTCCATGCAGGAGGTTGCAATGAGCTCCCAGGAAGCCAGCAAGATGCTGCGTACTTACAATATTGCCTGGTGGGGCAATAACTACTATGACGTTAACGAGCTGGGTCACATCAGCGTGTGCCCGGACCCGGACGTCCCGGAAGCTCGCGTCGATCTCGCGCAGTTGGTGAAAACCCGCGAAGCGCAGGGGCAGCGCCTGCCAGCACTGTTCTGCTTCCCGCAGATCCTCCAGCACCGTTTGCGTTCCATTAATGCTGCGTTTAAACGTGCGCGGGAATCCTACGGTTATAACGGTGACTACTTCCTCGTTTATCCGATTAAAGTTAACCAGCATCGCCGCGTGATTGAGTCCCTGATTCATTCTGGTGAGCCGCTGGGACTGGAAGCAGGTTCCAAAGCCGAGTTGATGGCGGTGCTGGCTCATGCGGGCATGACCCGTAGCGTCATCGTCTGTAACGGTTATAAAGACCGCGAATATATCCGCCTGGCGCTAATTGGCGAGAAGATGGGCCATAAGGTCTATCTGGTTATTGAGAAGATGTCGGAAATCGCCATTGTGCTGGATGAAGCTGAACGCCTGAACGTTGTTCCGCGTCTGGGTGTGCGTGCGCGTCTGGCTTCGCAGGGCTCGGGTAAATGGCAGTCCTCCGGCGGGGAAAAATCGAAGTTCGGCCTGGCTGCGACTCAGGTACTGCAACTGGTTGAAACCCTGCGTGAAGCCGGGCGTCTCGACAGCCTGCAACTACTGCACTTCCACCTCGGTTCGCAGATGGCGAATATTCGCGATATCGCGACAGGCGTTCGTGAATCGGCGCGTTTCTATGTGGAACTGCACAAGCTGGGCGTCAATATTCAGTGCTTCGACGTCGGCGGCGGTCTGGGCGTGGATTATGAAGGCACCCGTTCGCAGTCCGATTGTTCGGTGAACTATGGCCTCAATGAATACGCCAACAATATCATTTGGGCGATTGGCGATGCTTGTGAAGAAAACGGCCTGCCGCATCCGACGGTGATCACCGAATCGGGTCGTGCGGTGACTGCGCATCACACCGTGCTGGTGTCTAATATCATCGGCGTGGAACGTAATGAATACACGGTGCCGACCGCGCCCGCAGAAGATGCGCCGCGCGCACTGCAAAGCATGTGGGAAACCTGGCAGGAAATGCACGAACCGGGGACTCGCCGTTCTCTGCGTGAGTGGCTGCATGACAGCCAGATGGATCTGCACGATATTCATATCGGATACTCTTCGGGCACTTACAATCTGCAAGAACGTGCATGGGCTGAACAGCTCTATCTGAGCATGTGCCATGAAGTGCAGAAGCAGCTGGATCCGCAAAATCGCGCTCATCGTCCGATTATCGACGAGCTGCAGGAACGTATGGCGGACAAAATGTACGTCAACTTCTCGCTGTTCCAGTCAATGCCGGATGCCTGGGGGATCGACCAGTTGTTCCCGGTTCTGCCGCTGGAAGGGCTGGATCAAGTGCCGGAACGCCGCGCTGTGCTGCTGGATATTACCTGTGACTCTGACGGTGCTATCGACCACTATATCGATGGTGATGGTATTGCCACGACAATGCCTATGCCGGAGTACGATCCAGAGAATCCGCCGATGCTCGGTTTCTTTATGGTCGGTGCCTATCAGGAGATCCTCGGCAACATGCACAACCTGTTCGGTGATACCGAAGCGGTTGACGTGTTCGTCTTCCCTGACGGTAGTGTAGAAGTGGAACTGTCTGACGAAGGCGATACCGTGGCGGACATGCTGCAATATGTACAGCTCGATCCGAAAACGCTGTTAACTCAGTTCCGTGATCAAGTGAAGAAAACCGATCTTGATGCTGAACTGCAACAACAGTTCCTTGAAGAGTTCGAGGCAGGTTTGTACGGTTATACCTATCTTGAAGATGAATAATTAAGATTATTCTGCTGGCGGGTCGATTTATTTACGTAAATCGGTCCGCTTTCTTTTTATATATTCTTAAAAATAATTTAGCTGCTTTTCTTATTAAATAATCTCCCTACAATCGCTGCATTAATTAAATGCAGAGGGAACGGTTATGAAAAAATGGAAAGTACGTAGCGCGTTGGTGGCATTAATCGTGCTGCTGGCCGGTTGTTCCAGTAATGCGCAGTATAATAGCAGTGCATCGGGCAATGTCGGCACCGCCTGGGGGGGGGATGTGCACTCAACGGTTCAGGGCGTATCTGCTGAACGCGCCTGGCGCGATCCGGCAGAGATGATCGTTATTAATTATTCGACAAATATTCCTTCCGGCTACGACCGTGTTTATAGCATTCGTATTAACGAACTGGAATATGCTATTCGTGATGCGAATTTTAATTCTCTACCTATTACGCGAGTTTATGATTCATCAAATAATGAACCGCGATATATTGTTCATGCCAGAGTGGGGATGAATTATCAATTATATGTCCGTAACTACAGCCGGAACACTAACTACGAGATCGTTGCTACGGTTGATGGCCTGGATGTTCTGAATGGTAAACAAGGTTCGTTGAATAACAATGGCTATATTGTGAACGCTGGTGATTCGTTAGCGATTAAAGGATTCCGCAAAGATAAACATACCGAAGCGGCTTTTCAGTTCGCCAATGTTGCAGATTCCTACGCCGCCAATTCGGCGCAAGGCGATGTGCGTAATACCGGGGTGATCGGCTTTGCCGCCTTTGAATTGCAAGGCTCGGCGAAAAGCGCGCTGCCGCCGTGCTCTGGACAAGCCTTTCCGGCTGACAACAATGGCTATGCGCCGCCACCGTGTCGTAAATAGCAACCTCGCTTGATGCCTCGCCCATTTAAGGCGATAATTAGCGCAAACTTGTGTTTCGCAAATCCAACCCTTCCTCGTCGGGCCTAACGACGCGGAAGGGTTTTTTTATATCGACTTTGTAAGAGGAGTCCATCCATGAGCACCTTAGGGCATCAATACGATAACTCACTGGTTTCCAACGCCTTTGGTTTTTTACGCCTGCCGATGAACTTCCAGCCGTATGACAGCGATGCTGACTGGGTAATTACCGGCGTGCCGTTCGATATGGCCACTTCTGGTCGTGCGGGTGGTCGTCACGGTCCGGCGGCTATCCGTCAGGTATCAACTAACCTGGCCTGGGAACACAACCGTTTCCCGTGGAATTTCGACATGCGCGAGCGCCTGAACGTGGTGGACTGCGGCGATCTGGTATATGCCTTCGGCGATGCCCGTGAGATGAGCGAGAAATTGCAGGCGCACGCAGAGAAACTGCTGGCTGCCGGTAAACGTATGCTCTCCTTCGGTGGTGACCACTTTGTCACGCTGCCGCTGCTGCGCGCTCATGCGAAACATTTCGGCAAAATGGCGCTGGTACACTTTGACGCCCACACCGATACCTACGCTAACGGTTGTGAATTTGACCACGGCACGATGTTCTATACCGCGCCGAAAGAAGGTCTGATTGACCCGAATCATTCCGTGCAAATTGGTATTCGTACCGAGTTTGATAAAGACAACGGCTTTACCGTGCTGGACGCCTGCCAGGTGAACGATCGCAGCGTGGATGATGTTATCGCCCAAGTGAAACAGATTGTGGGTGATATGCCGGTTTATCTGACTTTTGATATCGACTGCCTGGACCCTGCATTTGCACCAGGCACCGGTACCCCGGTAATTGGCGGCCTGACCTCCGATCGCGCTATTAAACTGGTACGCGGCCTGAAAGATCTCAACATTGTTGGGATGGACGTTGTGGAAGTGGCTCCGGCATACGATCAGTCGGAAATCACCGCTCTGGCAGCAGCGACGCTGGCGCTGGAGATGCTCTATATTCAGGCGGCGAAAAAGGGCGAGTAAGCGCCTTATCCTGCTTACGCTCATCACCCGTAGGCCGGATAAGATGCGTCAGCATCGCATCCGGCAATGCGCACGGGGTAACACATGTGCCATTCATGTCAGATGCGGCGTGAACGCCTTATCCGACCTACGTTCGGCACCACCGGACCTTACTTAACCCCGTCTGCGCTCATACGATCGCGAATATGCTGGGCGCGTTCGGCGGATGCCGGATGGTCGTCAAACATTGAGCTTTGGCGACCTTCTTCCAGTTTCGCCAGTTTTTCAAAGCTGGTGGCGAGACCTGCCGGGCTGATGCCGCGTTGGCGCAACAAATCGTAGGAATAATCATCCGCTTCTGCTTCCTGACGTTGGGAGAATTGCGAATTGACTAATTTCTCGCCCAGATCACCGAGTTGTGATTGTGATAAACTGCCGACAATCCCGCCCGCAGATGCTGCTGCGACACGCACCGCGTTAGTGCCCAGTGCCACCTGCATCCCTTTCTTCACATGGCCTAACGCCACGTGCCCCATTTCGTGACCGATCACCGCTTCGACTTCGTTATCCGTCATCATATCCATCAGCCCGCTATAGACGCGGATACAGCCGTTAGCCATTGCAAAGGCGTTCACATCCTTCGCCATATACACTTTGTAATTCACAGGCTGACCGTTGATATTGTCGCCTAGCGCGTTAGCAATGGTGGTCAGTCGCTTAGCATATTCGCTATTGGCTGGCGCAATCGTCGCCTTGCTGTCCATCTCCTGACAGGCCTGATCGCTCAGGGCTTTCACCTGCGCATCACTCAAACTGTAAGCCTGAAAAGCTTCCGCTCCTGATGAGAGCAGTCCACTGGAGTCCATATTCTGGCAACCGGTCAGTACCGTTGCCACGCTCATTGCTACCAATAAGGCGCGAATTTTCATGTTTTCTCTTCCGCACAAGGTCAGGATTATTCTAAAAATGCGCCGTTTGCAGGTGAATCGACGCTCAGTCTCAGTATAAGGAAAAGCGCAGCGGACGGGCGAGCAGATTGCGCAACATGCGAGCATGATCCAGAGATTTCTGAAGCGGCAAAAGGATGTTCCATGTACATGACGCGCGGCTTGCGGTAAATTGTTGGCAAATTTTCCGGCGTAGCCCAAAACGCGCTGTCGTCAAGTCGTTAAGGGCGTGCCCTTCATCATCCGATCTGGAGTCAAAATGTCCTCACGTAAAGAGCTTGCCAATGCTATTCGTGCGCTGAGCATGGACGCAGTACAGAAAGCCAAATCCGGTCACCCGGGCGCCCCGATGGGTATGGCTGACATTGCCGAAGTCCTGTGGCGTGATTTCCTGAAACACAACCCGCAGAATCCGTCCTGGGCTGACCGTGACCGCTTCGTGCTGTCCAACGGCCACGGCTCCATGCTGATTTACAGCCTGCTGCACCTCACTGGTTACGATCTGCCGATGGAAGAACTGAAAAACTTCCGTCAGCTGCACTCTAAAACTCCGGGCCACCCGGAAGTGGGCTACACCGCAGGTGTAGAAACCACCACTGGCCCGCTGGGGCAGGGTATTGCCAACGCAGTCGGTATGGCGATTGCAGAAAAAACGCTGGCGGCGCAGTTTAACCGTCCGGGTCACGACATTGTCGACCACTACACCTACGCCTTCATGGGCGACGGCTGCATGATGGAAGGCATCTCCCACGAAGTTTGCTCTCTGGCGGGTACGCTGAAGCTGGGTAAACTGATTGCATTCTACGATGACAACGGTATTTCTATTGATGGTCACGTTGAAGGCTGGTTCACCGACGACACCGCAATGCGTTTCGAAGCCTATGGCTGGCACGTTATTCGCGACATCGACGGTCATGACGCGGCATCCATCAAACGCGCAGTTGAAGAAGCGCGCGCAGTGACTGACAAACCGTCCCTGCTGATGTGCAAAACCATCATCGGTTTCGGTTCCCCGAACAAAGCCGGTACTCACGACTCCCACGGTGCGCCGCTGGGCGACGCTGAAATTGCCCTGACCCGCGAACAGCTGGGCTGGAAATACGCGCCGTTCGAAATCCCGTCTGAAATCTATGCTCAGTGGGATGCGAAAGAAGCAGGCCAGGCGAAAGAATCTGCATGGAATGAGAAGTTTGCGGCTTACGCGAAAGCTTATCCGCAGGAAGCGGCTGAATTTACCCGCCGTATGAAAGGCGAAATGCCGTCTGACTTCGACGCGAAAGCAAAAGAGTTTATCGCTAAACTGCAGGCTAATCCGGCGAAAATCGCCAGCCGTAAAGCGTCGCAGAATGCTATCGAAGCGTTCGGCCCGCTGTTGCCGGAATTCCTCGGCGGTTCTGCTGACCTGGCACCGTCTAACCTGACCCTGTGGTCTGGTTCTAAAGCAATCAACGAAGATGCTGCAGGTAACTACATCCACTACGGTGTTCGCGAGTTCGGTATGACCGCGATTGCTAACGGTATCTCCCTGCACGGTGGTTTCCTGCCGTACACCTCCACCTTCCTGATGTTCGTGGAATACGCACGTAACGCCGTACGTATGGCTGCGCTGATGAAACAGCGTCAGGTGATGGTTTACACCCACGACTCCATCGGTCTGGGCGAAGATGGCCCGACTCACCAGCCGGTAGAGCAGGTCGCTTCTCTGCGCGTAACCCCGAACATGTCTACATGGCGTCCATGTGACCAGGTTGAATCCGCTGTAGCGTGGAAATACGGCGTTGAGCGTCAGGACGGCCCGACTGCGCTTATCCTCTCCCGTCAGAACCTGGCGCAGCAAGAACGTACTGAAGAGCAGCTGGCAAACATCGCGCGCGGTGGTTATGTGCTGAAAGACTGTGCCGGTCAGCCGGAACTGATTTTCATCGCTACCGGTTCTGAAGTTGAGCTGGCTGTCGCTGCCTACGAAAAACTGACTGCTGAAGGCGTGAAAGCGCGCGTGGTTTCCATGCCTTCTACCGACGCATTCGACAAGCAGGATGCGGCTTACCGTGAATCCGTACTGCCGAAAGCGGTTACTGCACGCGTAGCTGTGGAAGCGGGCATTGCTGACTACTGGTACAAGTATGTTGGCCTGAACGGTGCTATCGTCGGCATGACCACCTTCGGTGAGTCTGCACCGGCAGAGCAACTGTTTGAAGAGTTCGGCTTCACCGTTGAAAACGTTGTTGCGAAAGCAAAAGCGTTGCTGTAATCGGTAAGATGCTTTGTGAGAAGGGCCGCGAAAGCGGCCCTTTATATTGTTGGCAAAGTGCGCGTTGTTCATGCCGGATGCGGCGTGAACGCCTTATCCGGCCTACGAAATCATGCAAATTCAATATATTGCACGGACTGTGTAGGCCTGATAAGCGTAGCGCATCAGGCAGTTTAGCCCTTGCCATCAGTCTCAAGAGCCGCAAACGCGGCTCTTTTTACTTGGTTGAGATAAACGGAACGGTACTGCCGGGGAGCATGGTATCGGGTAATTTGCCGTCCCAACGCTCAGCAGTGGTAAGGACAACAAGACCTGGATTGTCCCGCAGAGCCTCACCGTGCAGGCGAATAGCTTCAGCTTCTGCCGCACTTTTTAAACGAATAGTTTCAGCTTCAGCCGCGCCTCTTACGCGAATAGTCTCCGCTTCCGCTTTAGCTGCCGCCAGTTTACTGTCAGCTTCGGCCTGAGCCTGAGTTACGGCAATTTGCGCCTGGATTTTCTCCGTTTCCAGATTTTGTTTACGTATGGCAATGGCGACTTCCGCTTTCATTCGATCTTCAATCGACTTCTCATAAGCGTCAGAATTGAGCAAAGCAAGGAATATGCCCCCTCTGATGTGAGGATAACAGTCAACCCCGAATATTAAGAATCTATAAAGAAGGGGCTGTAAGATTTAATTTTATCTGTTTTCGGACTTTCAAGCTATAAATGGTGAGCGTTATCACAAACACAATAATCATAAATTTGTCTTATTTGCAATTCAAGTCACAAACAGAAAGTTGACTTTATAATTACTAATCGCAACCTGTTGTTATTTATGGCTTGTTTGTTTTTCCTCTTCTGGTGGTTCGCCTTTTTAGCCCAATTGCTTTCAATTTTTTGCGCGCGTATTTTATTTTCACCGACAGTCGGTACTCTAAAAATAGGGATAATTTATGCGGCTTATTGATTATTTTCCAGAATCATCAATCTCAGTGATACATGCAGCTAAAGACTGGCAGGAGGCTATTGATTTTTCGATGGCATCATTATTAACAAAAGACTATATCAGCGAGAATTACATTCAGGCTATTAAAGATTCCACCATTAGCAATGGCCCTTATTATATTCTCGCACCAGGCGTGGCAATGCCTCATGCGCGACCGGAATGTGGGGCGCTCAAAACCGGGATGTCTTTGACGTTACTTAAACAAGGTGTTTATTTTTCCGGGAATGACGAACCGATTAAATTACTCATCGGGCTTTCTGCTGCCGATGCCGATTCGCACATTGGCGCTATTCAGGCGTTAAGTGAATTACTGTGCGAAGAAGAAATACTTGAACAACTCTTAACAGCATCATCAGAAAAACAATTAGCGGACATTATCAGCCGCGAATAATAACTTTCTCCTCTACAGGATAATATTATGGAAAACAAGTCTGCTCGTGCAAAGGTTCAGGCTTTTGGGGGCTTTTTGACCGCTATGGTCATTCCCAATATCGGAGCTTTTATTGCCTGGGGTTTTATTACTGCATTATTTATTCCTACCGGCTGGCTGCCGAATGAACATTTCGCCAAAATTGTCGGCCCAATGATTACCTATTTATTACCGGTGATGATTGGTTCTACCGGTGGTCACCTGGTCGGCGGTAAACGCGGTGCGGTGATGGGGGGCATAGGGACGATTGGCGTAATTGTTGGTGCTGAGATCCCCATGTTCCTGGGTTCGATGATTATGGGACCGCTTGGCGGCCTGATGATTAAATATGTCGATAAGGCACTGGAAAAACGCATCCCCGCTGGTTTTGAGATGGTTATCAATAACTTCTCATTAGGTATCGCCGGCATGGCTCTCTGCCTGTTAGGTTTTGAAGTTATCGGTCCAGCGGTGTTAATAGCCAATACTTTCGTCAAAGAGTGTATTGAGGCGCTGGTACATGCGGGCTATCTGCCTCTGCTGTCTGTTATCAATGAACCTGCGAAAGTGCTTTTCCTCAATAACGCGATCGATCAGGGTGTTTATTACCCGTTGGGTATGCAACAGGCTTCGGTTAACGGCAAATCCATCTTCTTTATGGTGGCGTCGAATCCGGGGCCTGGGTTGGGGTTGCTGCTGGCGTTTAGTCTGTTTGGTAAAGGAATGAGTAAACGTTCTGCGCCAGGTGCGATGATTATTCACTTTCTTGGCGGCATCCACGAACTGTATTTCCCGTATGTGCTGATGAAGCCACTGACCATTATCGCCATGATTGCGGGCGGCATGTCTGGAACCTGGATGTTTAATTTGCTGGACGGTGGTCTGGTGGCTGGCCCAAGTCCGGGGTCTATCTTTGCCTACCTGGCACTGACGCCGAAAGGCTCGTTCCTGGCGACAATTGCCGGAGTTACGGTAGGCACGCTGGTCTCCTTTGTCATCACTTCACTGATACTGAAGATGGAAAAAACGGTGGAGACTGAGAGTGAAGATGAATTTACCGAGTCAGCCAATGCGGTTAAAGCAATGAAGCAGGAAGGCGCATTTTCGTTAAGCCGTGTGAAACGCATTGCCTTTGTTTGCGATGCGGGGATGGGCTCCAGCGCGATGGGCGCAACCACCTTCCGTAAGCGCCTGGAAAAAGCGGGGCTGGCAATAGAAGTAAAACATTACGCGATAGAAAACGTGCCTGCGGATGCCGATATTGTGGTCACACACGCCAGTCTGGAAGGGCGCGTGAAACGTGTGACGGATAAACCACTGATATTGATTAATAACTATATTGGCGATCCAAAACTCGACACTTTATTTAATCAATTAACCGCCGAACATAAACACTGATTACAGAGGTAAAAATGAAAACCAAAGTTGCTGCTATTTATGGCAAGCGGGATGTCCGTCTGCGCGAATTTGAACTGCCAGAAATTACCGATAATGAATTACTGGTGAGTGTAATTTCTGACAGCGTCTGTTTATCCACCTGGAAAGCGGCGTTACTCGGTAGTGAACATAAACGCGTACCCGACGATTTAGAAAATCATCCGGTCATTACCGGGCATGAATGTGCCGGGGTTATTGTCGAAGTGGGTAAAAATCTCACTGGCAAATATAAAAAAGGCCAGCGTTTTGTATTGCAACCGGCGATGGGGTTACCAAGCGGATATTCAGCGGGCTACAGCTACGAATATTTTGGCGGCAATGCCACTTATATGATTATTCCCGAAATCGCCATTAATTTGGGCTGCGTATTACCGTATCACGGCTCTTATTTTGCTGCGGCGTCGCTGGCAGAGCCGATGTGCTGCATTATTGGTGCTTATCATGCCAATTATCACACCACGCAATATGTTTATGAGCATCGCATGGGCGTCAAACCTGGTGGCAATATTGCGCTGCTGGCGTGTGCTGGCCCGATGGGAATTGGCGCTATCGATTACGCCATTAACGGCGGCGTACAACCGTCGCGGGTAGTGGTGGTCGATATCGACGAAAAACGCCTGGCGCAGGTGCAGAAGTTGTTGCCGGTGGAACTGGCTGCAAACAAGGGCATTGAACTGGTGTATGTGAATACCAAAGGGATGAGCGATCCAGTCCAGACGCTACGGACGCTGACAGGAGATGCCGGGTTCGATGACGTGTTTGTCTATGCAGCGGTGCCTTCAGTCGTCGAGATGGCTGATGAATTACTGGCGGAAGATGGCTGCCTGAACTTCTTTGCCGGCCCGACGGATAAAAACTTCAAAGTGCCATTTAATTTCTACAACGTCCATTACAACAGTACCCACGTCGTCGGTACATCCGGCGGTTCAACGGACGATATGAAAGAGGCGATAGCCCTTAGCGCCACGGGGCAGTTGCAGCCGTCGTTTATGGTTACCCATATCGGTGGGCTGGATGCGGTGCCAGAAACCGTGCTCAATTTGCCGGATATCCCCGGCGGTAAAAAACTCATCTACAACGGCGTCACCATGCCGCTCACCGCCACTAGCGATTTTGCCGAAAAAGGCAAAACAGATCCGCTGTTTAAAGAGCTGGCGCGGCTGGTTGAGGAAACGCACGGTATCTGGAATGAGCAGGCCGAGAAATATCTGCTGGCGCAATTTGGCGTTGATATCGGGGAGGCCGCGCAATGATGTCCCTGGCGTGGCCATTATTTCGCGTTACGGAGCAGGCAGCGTTGGCTGCCTGGCCGCAAACCGGATGTGGCGACAAAAATAAAATTGATGGCCTGGCGGTCACCGCGATGCGCCAGGCATTAAACGACGTCGCTTTTCGTGGGCGAGTGGTTATCGGCGAGGGAGAAATTGACCACGCGCCGATGCTTTGGATTGGCGAAGATGTGGGCAAAGGCGATGGGCCAGAAGTCGATATCGCGGTTGACCCGATTGAAGGCACCCGGATGGTAGCGATGGGGCAGAGCAATGCGCTGGCGGTCATGGCCTTCGCCCCACGAAACAGCTTGCTACACGCGCCCGATATGTATATGAAAAAACTGGTCGTTAATCGACTGGCTGCCGGGGCAATCGATCTGTCTTTACCCCTTACAGAAAACTTGCGCAACGTGGCGAAAGCGTTAGGTAAACCACTGGATAGGTTACGTATGGTTACGCTTGATAAACCGCGCCTGAGTGCCGCGATTGAGGAAGCGACGCAGCTTGGCGTGAAGGTTTTTGCTCTGCCGGATGGCGATGTCGCCGCCAGCGTGCTGACCTGCTGGCAGGATAATCCTTACGACGTGATGTACACCATCGGCGGTGCGCCAGAGGGCGTTATTTCTGCCTGCGCTGTTAAAGCATTGGGCGGGGATATGCAGGCCGAGCTGATTGATTTTTGTCAGGCCAAAGGTGACTACACCGAAAATCGGCAAATTGCAGAGCAGGAGCGCAAGCGGTGTAAGGAAATGGGGGTTGACGTTAACCGAGTGTACTCACTCGACGAACTGGTGAGGGGAAAAGATATCCTCTTTAGTGCCACGGGCGTCACGGGCGGAGAGCTGGTGAACGGTATACAACAGACGGCGAATGGGGTGCGGACGCAGACATTACTGATCGGCGGCGCGGACCAAACGTGTAATATAATAGATTCCCTGCATTGATGGTGATCTATCGGAAGACGAATGGCGACGCTGACAGAAGATGATGTGCTTGAGCAACTGGACGCACAGGACAATTTATTTTCATTTATGAAAACTGCGCATACCATTTTGCTCCAGGGAATACGCCAGTTTCTGCCGTCGCTGTTTATCGATAACGATGAAGAGATCGTGGAATATGCAGTGAAGCCGTTACTCGCCCAAAGCGGCCCGCTTGACGATATTGATGTTGCGCTGCGTTTAATTTATGCGCTGGGGAAAATGGATAAATGGTTGTACGCCGATATCACGCATTTTTCTCAGTTCTGGCATTACCTGAACGAACAGGATGCCCCCCCAGGATTTGCCGATGACATAACCTGGGATTTTATCAGCAACGTCAATAGTATAACCCGCAATGCGACTCTCTATGATGCGTTAAAGGCGATGAAGTTCGCCGATTTCGCCGTCTGGTCAGAGGGGCGTTTTACCGGGATGGTCAAAACGGCGCTGACGCTGGCAGTAACGACAACCTTAAAGGAATTAACGCCGTGAAAATTGAATTAACGGTGAATGGGCTGAACGTGCAAGCGCAGTACCATGATGAAGAGATAAAACACGTGCATAAACCATTGCTGCGCATGTTGGCCGCCTTGCAGGCGGTAAATCCGCAGCGGCGCACGGTGGTATTTCTTTGCGCTCCACCGGGGACGGGCAAATCTACGCTAACGACCTTCTGGGAATATCTTGCACAACAAGATCCCGAATTACCCGCTATTCAGACGCTCCCGATGGATGGTTTTCACCATTACAATAGCTGGCTGGATGAGCATCAGCTTCGCCCTTATAAAGGCGCACCGCAGACGTTTGACGTGGCGAAACTGGCGGAAAATCTGCGCCGGGCAGTGGAAGGGGATTGTACGTGGCCGCAGTACGATCGACAAAAGCATGATCCCGTAGAAGATGCGTTACACGTTACTGCACCGATCATTATCGTAGAAGGAAACTGGCTGTTGTTGGATGACGAGAAGTGGCGCACGCTTGCGCAATTTTGTGATTTCTCGATCTTTATCAACGCGCCCGCAGCTGCGTTACGGGAACGGCTGGTGGGGCGCAAGCTGGCGGGAGGGTTATCGCTGGCAGACGCTGAAGCCTTTTATGAACGTACCGACGGCCCAAATGTTCGCCGGGTGCTGGAACAGAGTCTGCCGGCAAATTTGACCTTAATGATGACGGCTAGCGGTGAATATCGTCTGGCGGATTGACGTCTCTCACTACACCGCCTTCCAGTCTCACAACGCGAGAAAAATGACGCCGGGTAAACGCGGCGTCATGGCTGATTGCCACCACGCTTGCACCTCGCTGGCGGCACTTTTCCAGCCAGCTTTCAAATACCGCCAGCCATTGGGCATCAAAATCCCGGCTCGGTTCGTCAAGTAATAACAGCGGCGGGGTGAGAGCTTCCAGACTGGCGACGGCGACCATCCTTCGCTGTGCGCTATGCAGATCCAATGGATGCGCGCTGGCAACGTCTGCTAACTGACAACATTGCAGGGCGTATTCGGTGCGTTTCGCGATGTCTGCGGGTGAGTATTTTTGTAATTTCAGGCCAAACGCGACCTCTTCAGCGACGGTGCTATGAAACAGCTGGTTTTCCACTTCCTGAAACAGCACGCCAATCTTTGCCGCGCGTTGGCGGTTCTTAAGCGTATGTAATGCCTGTTGTTGCAATATTACTATACCGGAAGATGGGGGAAGAAGACCCGCCATGATGCGTAACAGTGTCGATTTACCCGAGCCGTTGTCGCCGGTCAGCGCCAGCCATTCACCTTGTTTGAGTTGCAGAGAAATGTCGCAAAGACAATCCGTTGCCGCACCTGGCCAGCGATAAGTCACCTGATTTAACGTTAACATAATGACCGGAGCACTCCGTTTTGCAGTTGCCACGCTTGCTGGCAATAGTTCAGGAAAGGTGTGCGATGACGTTCAAAAAGAATAATCAGCGAATCACATTCCAGCGCCCAGTGTTGTAAACGCTGCAACAGCATTTCGCTGGCTTGCGACGTCAGTCGGCTAAAGGCTTCATCAAGAATTAATAGTTTTGGTTGCATGGCAATAGCGCAGGCGATGACCACACGTTGGGTCTCTCCGCCGGAGAGCGTTGCTGGGTGACGATGGCGCAACGACTGGCACTCGGTCAGGGTCAGGGCTGCGTCAATCCGCGCCATAACCTCGGCTTCTTCAAGACACAGATTTTCTGGCCCAAAGGCAACTTCTTCTTCCACGCTAAAGGTACAGCCGGAGAGCTGCAAATAGGGTGATTGTTGGACGAGCTGGATAGTGGCGGCTTGTTCGTTTAGTGAGAGTTGCCCAATAGGCGTATTGAGGAGCATTCCCATGCCAGCGATATCACCCGGCAGGAAGTCCGGATACCAACCCGCCATCAGCTGCGCCAGCGTGCTTTTGCCGCTGCCGTTGTCCCCAAAGATGGCGACCATCCCCGGTTTGTCATAGTGAAAGTCATAACAGAACGGAGAGTGCGTTGAGTGCGTCGGACAATAGCGAAACTGTTCTAACGTAACCATAGCCACACTCCGGGTTCTGCCAGTATCAGCAATATCATGGTGTAACGAGACACTTTTTGTAATTTACTGTCAGGTGGTGCCCATAGCGTAGTGCGCCGGTTATGTAAGCGAAATGCCCGCATATCCAGCGCCGCACCACGGATCGCCAGATCGTTAAGCGCATTGTGTGTTAGCGGAATAATTAACGCCGGCATCGCACGTAAACGCTGATACCAGCCTTCATCCAGCGGCACGCCACGCGCACGCTGTGCTTCATGAATAATCGCTAATTGCCGTTTTAACTGCTCAACGACCAGCAGCGGTCCGGCAAACAGATAAGCGACGCCCGGCGGCAGGCGAGAAGCAAACAAAGCGCGGATAAAACATTGCACGGGTACGTACTGCATCCACAACTGCGAAGTGGAAACAATAGCCAGAATGCGCAGCCAGAGCGTAATAGCAAATGCCCAACGTTCTGGATTGCGCGGCGTTCCGCTTATCCATTCTGTCAGCCAGCCACCGTGCACTAGCCACAGCCCGACCCCCAGCGAAAACATCAGCCAGGCGACATATTTTGCCCGTCGCCGCGTGGCTTTTAACGCAATGAGGCAGAGAAAGGTCGCCGCGCTATAGACCGGCAAAATGGTCTGCGCGGGCAGGACTAGCGTGGTGCAGGCCGCCAGCGCCCACAGCGTTAATGAGGTAAACGGATGCATTTAGCGCACGGCTGCCATCGTTGGAAAATGGCGCGTAGTGCGAATCGGCAGTTGTCGCAGTAAAAGCCAGACAATCACCGCCGTGAGAATTTTATCGATCAGGTTCGCGCCTATCACCGTAATCGCCACCGATTCCACCAGGTTTTGCCCCATAGAGTGCATCCAGGCAACGAACAAATCGGCTCCACTACCGGTTACGCCGCCGAACAGCGCAGTACGTAACGGTACAGCAACGACTGTGACCGCCAGGGTAATAATCACGCCGCTGACAACGACTTTCGGTAGGGTGCGAAACCAACCTACCCGCGCCAGCCAGCCCGCGACCAGACCAATGATCATCGCTACGGGAGCAAAAGCGGCGGCGATCGGGTCGGTCAATAATCCCCAAAGTAAATTGGTCAGCAAGCCGGTCAGCATACCGACCACCGGCCCAAGCAGTACCGCGCTAATAAGCGTGCCGATGGAGTCGAGAAAAATAGGTAGTTTGACCATGCTGGCCAGTTGCCCGCCGATCATATTGATGGAGATAGAGATAACGATCAGCACCAGAGCCTGACTGGAAAAGTGGCGATGCGCCATAAGAAAACCTCTCTGAAAATAGTTAGTTAACGGGGGAAATATGCAACTCGTCGTAACCAGAAAGTGCACAAGGTTGGCGACTGAATGCCAGTTCTTCCAGGCAGCCGATCACCAGTTCAAGCGTGGTGCGCACGGTACAGCCGGGCATCATATGACCGCCAAGCATCGCACCGTGTTGGTCAGAAACGCAGAGATGAAGATGTTCGCCCGTCTGTTCCAGCGTGCCGTTCAGTGAGATCACTTCAAACTTACCGCTTAGAAGGGTGGTGTTTTCTTGCCCGGCATAGCGCAAAGCAACATCAGTCAGACTGCCGGTACAACCAGCAATCCACGCAGCGTGAAGCTGTTGCTGCTGTGCGAAGGCGCGTAATTGAGAGAAAACTTCCTGATCGGGAAGCAGGCGCAGCGCGTAAAAGCGTGCAGTTGAAGAATAAGGGTGAGGCAATGTCATCATTGAAGTACTCCGAAACTCGGACGTATTGCGGATGATATCGACGCTGCATCAATCATATTCTGATATAAGTCAGGGTTTATGACGGCACAACGAAAAGATTTTGCTACGCTTATTCGTGATTCTGCCAGGTGGAATAATTCCTGGTGAACCAGAGCGAAAAACGTGACGTAAGTCAGATAATTGTCTTCTTTGACTGGACAATCATTCCTTTTATTCCGCGTTTCGCTTATCCTAGCTGAAGCGTTTCAGTCGATTAAATGTTCGACAATTAACCAATCAGTCGCGATTTGCGACAGGTAAGGTTTTCCCGAACGATTTGCTGGACTACTCTGTCTGGCAAATTTGCTTAGAGAAAGCCTTGCAGGAGACCTATGACCGTACGCGTAGCGATAAATGGCTTCGGTCGCATCGGGCGTAATGTGGTTCGTGCTGTGTATGAATCCGGACGCCGGGCGGAAATCACCGTGGTGGCAATCAACGAACTGGCGGATGCTGCGGGCATGGCGCATTTGTTGAAATATGACACCAGCCATGGCCGTTTTGCATGGGAAGTACGTCAGGAACGCGATCAACTCTTTGTTGGTGATGACGCCATCCGCGTATTGCATGAACGTTCACTGCAATCGCTTCCCTGGCGTGAACTTGGCGTCGATGTGGTTCTCGACTGCACTGGCGTATATGGCTCCCGCGAGCATGGCGAAGCGCATATTGCCGCCGGGGCCAAAAAAGTGCTCTTTTCACATCCTGGCAGTAACGATCTCGACGCGACCGTTGTTTACGGCGTCAATCAGGATCAACTTCGTGCGGAACACCGCATCGTTTCTAACGCTTCCTGTACCACGAATTGCATAATTCCCGTCATCAAATTGTTAGATGATGCGTACGGTATTGAGTCCGGCACTGTGACTACAATTCACTCCGCCATGCACGATCAACAGGTTATTGATGCATACCATCCTGACCTGCGTCGCACCCGGGCAGCCAGTCAGTCGATTATTCCGGTCGATACAAAACTGGCCGCTGGTATCACGCGTTTTTTCCCGCAGTTTAACAATCGTTTTGAAGCGATTGCGGTACGCGTGCCAACCATAAATGTGACGGCAATTGATTTAAGCGTGACGGTGAAGAAACCTGTAAAAGCCAATGAAGTCAACCAGTTGCTGCAAAAGGCGGCACAAGGTGCATTTCATGGTATAGTTGACTATACGGAATTACCGTTGGTCTCTGTAGATTTTAACCACGATCCGCACAGTGCCATTGTCGATGGCACCCAAACCCGGGTCAGTGGCGCACACCTGATCAAAACGTTGGTCTGGTGCGATAACGAATGGGGCTTTGCTAACCGAATGCTCGACACGACGTTAGCCATGGCCGCTGTTGCTTTCAGGTAAGACGCAAGCAGCGTCTGCAAAACTTTTAGAATCAACGAGAGGATTCACCATGTCTGTAATTAAGATGACCGATCTGGATCTTGCTGGGAAACGTGTATTTATCCGTGCGGATCTGAACGTACCAGTAAAAGACGGGAAAGTAACCAGCGACGCACGCATCCGTGCTTCTCTGCCGACCATCGAACTGGCTCTGAAACAAGGCGCTAAAGTGATGGTAACTTCCCACCTGGGTCGTCCTACCGAAGGCGAGTACAATGAAGAATTCTCTCTGCTGCCGGTTGTTAACTACCTGAAAGACAAACTGTCTAACCCGGTTCGCCTGGTTAAAGATTACCTCGACGGCGTTGACGTTGCTGAAGGTGAACTGGTTGTTCTGGAAAACGTTCGCTTCAACAAAGGCGAGAAGAAAGACGACGAAACTCTGTCCAAGAAATACGCTGCACTGTGCGACGTGTTCGTAATGGATGCATTCGGTACTGCTCACCGCGCGCAGGCTTCTACTCACGGTATCGGTAAATTCGCTGACGTTGCGTGCGCAGGCCCGCTGCTGGCGGCTGAACTGGACGCGCTGGGTAAAGCACTGAAAGAACCAGCTCGTCCGATGGTGGCTATCGTTGGTGGTTCTAAAGTTTCTACCAAACTGACCGTTCTGGACTCCCTGTCTAAAATCGCTGACCAGCTGATCGTTGGTGGTGGTATTGCTAACACCTTTATCGCGGCACAAGGCCACGATGTGGGTAAATCTCTGTACGAAGCAGACCTGGTTGACGAAGCAAAACGTCTGCTGACCACCTGCAACATCCCGGTTCCGTCTGATGTTCGCGTAGCAACTGAGTTCTCTGAAACTGCTCCGGCTACTCTGAAATCTGTTAACGACGTGAAAGCTGACGAGCAGATCCTGGATATCGGCGACGCTTCTGCGCAAGAACTGGCTGAAATCCTGAAGAATGCGAAAACCATTCTGTGGAACGGCCCGGTTGGTGTGTTCGAATTCCCGAACTTCCGTAAAGGTACTGAAATCGTGGCTAACGCTATCGCAGACAGCGAAGCGTTCTCCATCGCTGGTGGCGGCGACACTCTGGCAGCAATCGACCTGTTCGGTATTGCTGACAAAATCTCCTACATCTCCACTGGCGGCGGCGCATTCCTCGAATTCGTGGAAGGTAAAGTACTGCCTGCAGTAGCGATGCTCGAAGAGCGCGCTAAGAAGTAAAAAAATCACAGGGCAGGGAAACCTGCCCTTGTTTCAGCGCGCTTTTAAAGCACGCACTTTTTCTACAGCCCGACGATACAGGACAAAGAAACATGTCTAAGATTTTTGATTTCGTAAAACCTGGCGTAATCACTGGTGATGACGTACAGAAAGTTTTCCAGGTAGCAAAAGAAAACAACTTCGCACTGCCAGCAGTAAACTGTGTCGGTACTGACTCCATCAACGCCGTACTGGAAACCGCTGCTAAAGTTAAAGCGCCGGTTATCGTTCAGTTCTCCAACGGTGGTGCTTCTTTTATCGCTGGTAAAGGCGTGAAATCTGACGTTCCGCAGGGTGCTGCTATCCTGGGCGCGATCTCTGGTGCACATCACGTACACCAGATGGCTGAACACTACGGTGTTCCGGTTATCCTGCACACTGACCACTGCGCGAAGAAACTGCTGCCGTGGATCGACGGTCTGCTGGACGCAGGTGAAAAACACTTCGCTGCTACCGGTAAGCCGCTGTTCTCTTCTCACATGATCGACCTGTCTGAAGAATCTCTGCAAGAGAACATTGAAATCTGCTCTAAATACCTGGAGCGCATGTCCAAAATCGGCATGACTCTGGAAATCGAACTGGGTTGCACCGGTGGTGAAGAAGACGGCGTGGACAACAGCCACATGGACGCTTCTGCACTGTACACCCAGCCGGAAGACGTTGATTACGCATACACCGAGCTGAGCAAAATCAGCCCGCGTTTCACCATCGCTGCTTCTTTCGGTAACGTACACGGCGTTTACAAGCCGGGTAACGTGGTTCTGACCCCGACTATCCTGCGCGATTCTCAGGAATATGTTTCTAAGAAACACAACCTGCCGCACAACAGCCTGAACTTCGTATTCCACGGCGGTTCCGGTTCTACAGCTCAGGAAATCAAAGACTCCGTAAGCTACGGTGTAGTGAAAATGAACATCGATACCGATACCCAATGGGCAACCTGGGAAGGTGTTCTGAACTACTACAAAGAAAATGAAGCTTACCTGCAGGGTCAGCTGGGCAACCCGAAAGGCGAAGATCAGCCGAACAAGAAATACTACGATCCGCGCGTATGGCTGCGTGCCGGTCAGACTTCGATGATCGCTCGTCTGGAAAAAGCATTCAAGGAACTGAACGCGATCGACGTTCTGTAAGATATTCCTTTTTGCTTATCTCAAGACCCGCTTTGCGGGTCTTTTTTTCGCCAAAAGAAAAATTGCCTGATGTGCTACGCTTATCAGGCCTACGTGAACTTAAATGCTTTCGTAGGACGGATAAGGCGTTTACGCCGCATCCGGCATGAACAAAGCGCACCTTGTCAACAATCTGAGGAGGCCAGCATAGCGGGCTTTTTTTCGCCAAAAGCAAGGTGATGCAGATGAGAATTTTGTGATCTATTTGGCAAAATTATACTTTATTGTTTACCCTTGTCAGACCGCCCGTCATAAGGCGGCGGAGTGTATTTCTCCATTTTGAGTCAGTTAAAAAGGAATATTGAATGGAAGATTTGAATGTTGTCGATAGCATACACGGTGCAGGTTCCTGGTTGGTGAACAACCAGGCGCTGTTGCTGAGTTATGCTGTAAACATCGTGGCGGCTCTCGCGATTATCATCATCGGTTTGATTGTCGCGCGGATGATCTCCAACGCGGTGAATCGCCTGATGATCTCCCGTAACATAGATGCCACCGTAGCTGATTTTATCTCTGCATTAGCCCGATATGCGATTATTGCCTTTACGCTGATCGCAGCGTTAGGTCGCGTGGGCGTTCAAACCGCATCGGTTATCGCCGTGCTGGGTGCCGCAGGTTTAGCTGTAGGTTTGGCGTTGCAGGGTTCTCTGTCTAACCTGGCCGCTGGCGTGTTGCTGGTACTGTTCCGCCCGTTCCGTGCCGGTGAATATGTCGACCTCGGCGGTGTTGCCGGTACAGTGCAGAGCGTGCAGATTTTCTCTACGACTATGCGCACCGCAGACGGTAAAATTATCGTTATCCCGAACGGTAAAATTATTGCCGGTAATATTATTAACTTCTCTCGCGAGCCTGCGCGCCGTAACGAATTTATCATTGGTGTGGCGTATGATTCCGATATCGATCAGGTGAAGCAGATCCTGACCGATATTATCCAGTCTGACGATCGCATTTTAAAAGATCGCGAAATGACCGTGCGTCTGAACGAGCTTGGCGCATCCTCGATTAATTTCGTGGTCCGCGTCTGGAGCAACAGCGGCGATCTGCAAAACGTTTACTGGGATGTGCTGGAGCGTATTAAACGCGAATTTGATGCTGCTGGTATCAGCTTCCCGTACCCGCAAATGGATGTGAATTTTAAGCGGGTGAAAGAGGACAAAGCTGCATAATCAACGCTGAGGCCAGATAATACTATCTGGCCTCTCTCTTATTAGTTATTCTGATTGCCAATTAATATTATCAATTTCCGCTAATAACAATCCCGCGCTATAGTCTCTGCATCAGATAATTAATTCGGAATGTTTAACGTGTTTTCTTATTATTTTCAAGGTCTTGCACTTGGTGCGGCTATGATCCTGCCGCTCGGTCCACAAAATGCTTTTGTGATGAATCAGGGTATTCGCCGCCAGTACCACATTATGATTGCCTTACTTTGTGCAATCAGCGATTTGGTTCTGATTTGCGCCGGGATTTTTGGCGGTAGCGCGTTACTGATGCAGTCACCGTGGTTATTGGCCTTAGTGACCTGGGGCGGCGTTGCCTTCTTGCTGTGGTATGGCTTTGGCGCTTTTAAAACGGCGATGAGCAGTAATATTGAGCTGGTTAGTGCTGAAGTCATGAAACAGGGACGCTGGAAAATTATTGCCACCATGCTGGCAGTGACCTGGCTGAATCCCCATGTTTATCTGGATACCTTTGTGGTATTGGGGAGCCTCGGCGGGCAGCTCGACGTCGAACCAAAACGCTGGTTTGCGCTTGGGACGATTAGCGCCTCTTTCTTGTGGTTCTTTGGTCTGGCTCTTCTCGCAGCCTGGTTGGCACCGCGTCTGCGTACTGCCAAAGCGCAGCGTATTATTAATATTATTGTTGGTAGCGTAATGTGGTTTATCGCCCTACAGCTGGCGAGAGATGGTATTGCCCATGCACAAGCCTTGTTCAGTTAGGCGCTATCTTATGGAAAATAAAAACAGAGACGCTAAGCTTGCCTACAGAGGTTTTGAATTTTGGGCAAGTAAATTAACACGGAGAGACTAACGTGAAGTTCAAAGTTATCGCCCTGGCGGCATTGATGGGTTTCAGCGGGATGGCAGTACAGGCCAATGAACTACCGGATGGTCCGCACATTGTCACTTCAGGAACGGCAAGCGTAGATGCAGTGCCAGACATTGCCACTCTTGCTATTGAAGTTAATGTGGCAGCGAAGGATGCTGCTACCGCCAAGAAACAAGCGGATGAGCGCGTGGCGCAATATATCTCTTTCCTTGAACTCAATCAGATCGCGAAAAAAGATATCAGTTCTGCGAATTTACGTACCCAGCCAGATTACGATTACCAGGATGGCAAAAGTATTCTGAAAGGCTATCGGGCAGTGAGAACGGTAGAAGTAACAGTTCGTCAGTTAGACAAACTGAATTCGTTGCTGGATGGTGCGCTGAAGGCCGGTCTTAACGAAATTCGTTCTGTTTCGTTGGGCGTAGCGCAACCGGATACCTATAAAGATAAAGCGCGTAAGGCAGCGATAGATAACGCGATTCATCAGGCGCAGGAGCTGGCAAATGGCTTTAATCGCAAACTGGGACCGGTGTATAGCGTGCGCTACCATGTTTCCAACTATCAGCCCAGCCCGATGGTTCGGATGATGAAAGCTGATGCCGCGCCGGTTTCTGCTCAGGAAACTTACGAGCAGGCCGCTATTCAGTTTGATGATCAGGTGGATGTGGTCTTCCAGTTAGAACCCGTTGATCAGCAACCTGCAAAAACACCTACCGCACAATAATACATTTAGCCCGACTCATTTGTCGGGCTAATGTCTTCACCTTATATCGTCTCCTTTTTCTGTAATTTTCTGTAAAACCATGATGCAATTACCTATCTTTGCTCGCGATTTCATCAAAGATTGAATAACTGAAACGGTTAAGCGGACAGTGATGTTTGGGAGAGAGTATGGATATTTTTATTTCGAAAAAGATGCGCAATTTTATTTTATTAGCGCAAACCAATAATATTGCTCGGGCAGCAGAAAAGATTCATATGACGGCTTCACCGTTTGGCAAAAGTATTGCCGCGCTGGAGGAGCAAATTGGTTATACGCTGTTTACCCGTAAAGATAACAACATTAGCCTTAATAAAGCCGGGCAGGAACTTTATCAAAAACTATTCCCGGTTTACCAACGACTTTCTGCTATTGATAATGAAATTCATAATTCCGGGCGTCATTCTCATGAAATTGTCATTGGCATCGATAATACTTATCCGACGATTATTTTTGATCAGCTAATCAGTCTTGGTGATAAATATGAAGGGGTGACTGCTCAGCCGGTTGAGTTTAGCGAAAATGGGGTTATCGATAATCTCTTCTACCGTCAGTTTGATTTTATTATCTCTCCGCAGCATGTATCCGCCCGAGTAAAGGGGCTGGAAAATCTAACTATCAGCGAACTGTCGCCGCTGCGGCTAGGGTTTCTTGTTTCCCGCCGTTTTGAAGAACGTCAGGAGCAGGAGTTATTACAGGAGCTACCGTGGTTACAGATGCGCTTTCAGAACCGCGCTAACTATGAAGCGATGATTGATGCGAACATGCGCCCTTGTGGGATCAATCCAACAATCATTTATCGCCCCTACAGTTTTATGGCCAAAATCAGCGCCGTTGAGCGCGGACATTTTCTGACAGTCATTCCACATTTTGCCTGGCGACTGGTGAATCCGGCAACGCTGAAATATTTTGATGCGCCGCATACGCCAATGTATATGCAGGAATATCTCTATTCACTGAAAAATCATCGCTATACCGCCACGATGCTACAGCAAATTGCTGAAGATCGTGATGGTACGAGCAATTAACCCAGCATTGAACCCGTTTCGATCAAGTTACGATGCAGATCGAAAACGTGGCTAAGATCGTGGTGAATATGCCCGCCAGGGGCATTTTCCAGATAGCGATGCAGATAGTCACGGTACATGGGATGGGCGCAGTTATCGATGATAGCGCGTGCGCGCTGAAGTGGAGAGAGGCCGCGCAGATCGGCGATCCCTTGTTCAGTGATGATCACTTTCACGCTGTGCTCGCTGTGATCAACATGACTACACATCGGCACGATGGTTGATATTTTTCCTTCTTTGGCGATCGACGGCGCCATAAAGATCGACAGATAAGCATTGCGTTCAAAATCACCGCTGCCGCCGATACCGTTCATTAAATTAACACCGGCAACATGCGTTGAGTTGGCGTGCCCGTAAATATCAAACTCCAGGCCGACGTTCAGAGCGATAACGCCAAGGCGGCGGATAATTTCCGGGTTATTGGAAATCTCCTGCGGACGTAACACAATGCGACAGGAGAAATAGTCCATATTGTCATAAATCTTACGCAGTGAATCGGCAGAGATAGTCAGACTGGAGGCGCTGGCTCCGGTGATTTTTCCGGTTTCCAGAAGATGAACTACTGATTCCTGTAGCACTTCCGAATACATCATAAACGGTGGAATATCCGGGTTATCCCCGAGACGCGCCATTACCGCATTATTGATGTTGCCTACCCCACTTTGCAGTGGCAGAAATTCCGGCGGAATGCGCCCCTGTGCCATTTCACGTAATAAGAAGGTAACCACATTGTCGGCGATCTGTTGGCACATGGGATTTTGCTTATCCAGCAGCTTACCTGCATCAGGTAAGTTGGTTTCCACGACCGCGACAATCTTTTTCGGATCAATTTGCACATAACGAGTACCGACGCGATCCATCGCATGGAAGATCGAAACGCTATTGCGTCGCGGTGGTGCGCCAGGAATCACAATATCCGCCAGTTCCGCAATGCGCGGATCATGATAGTGATTGAGTTCAATGATTACTTTCTTGGCCCGCAGTAACCAGGTCGGAGCGTTACCGATCCCACTGGTTAACCAGACACGTCCATCCGGCTCGATGGCTGAGGCTTCAATTACCGCAACATCAATGTCGCCGAAGAAGCCGTAGTTAACCATTTGCGCGACTTCGCTCAAGTGTAGATCAACAAAACTGACTGCCCCCTGATTGATCTTTTGGCGTAACCCAGATGATGTTTGATACGGAGCGCGCCATGAAACGGCGTTAGCTTCAGAGAGCACGTCATCGGCGGCGGCGCTAATTGACGCTCCGGTTAGCAGGCGAATCTGGTACGGTTTTTTCGCCTCATGTTGTTCGTTGGCACGATGAGCAATAGCGACAGGTAGAGCTTTAGGTGAACCCGCAGGGGTAAAGCCGCTGAATGCTACCATATCATTGTGCTGGATAATTTCCGCCGCTTCATCGGCGGTCATCCTTGCCCAGATCATATTCATCTTTTGCTCCTTCATTCGCTGAGCATTAATGCCCGACGAAAGTAGGTTTACGTTTTTCCAGGAAAGCGTTCATACCTTCCTGATAATCCTCGCTGTCATAAACCGCTCGGCGCATCCCCTGAATACGTTCAAATTCGTCTGAATTCATCGTGTGCGCCTCGCCCAGCACGCGCAGTTCTTCCTTGATTACCGCGATCGCCAGCGGTGCTTTTTCGGAAATGTGGTGCGCCATTTGCAGGGTGAAATCTTCCAGCTCGCTGATGTCAACAACGTGGTTGAGAATGCCAACAGCCAGCGCGCGTTGGGCGGTGACTGGCGAAGCAGTAAATATCAGTTCTTTGACGATGTGGAAGCCCGCGTCGCGGGTCAGGTTGTGGATGCCCACCAGGTTATACGGTACGCCAAGGTTAACTGGGGTCATTGAGAAGGTCGATGTGCTGGCGGCGATGATCAGATCGGAACTCATGATCATTTCAAAAGCACCTCCCCAGACGCTACCTTCGACCATTGAGATAATCGGTTTCGGGCATTTTTGGATCATACGGGTAATTTGCCGTAGCGGATCATCGTAAGAGAGAGGATCGCGACCGCCTGATGGCAGTTCATGGATGTCGTGGCCTGCGGAGAAAACTTTGGAACCACTCGGGGCACGCAGGATGATACAGCGAATTTCGGGTCGGTTGAGATCGCTTAGCGCCTGGATCAGGTCGTCAATAAAGACTTTACTCAATGCATTGAGTTTGCGGCCATAGTTAAACTCAATGACCGCCACTTTGTTGATGATAATGACATTAACATACTGATAAGACATAAAAATTCCTTTAATCAAAATATTGAGTCTGGATAAATTCACTGAGCTGCCGCAAGCCGGTGCGCGGCGAGAGCGTATTGTTTTTGATTGCTAATAGCGTCTGGCGGTAATAGCGATCGAAATCTTCATTCGCGAACAGGTGGTGCAGCACCTCTTCTTCGGTTTGTTTACGCAGCCATTCCACCGATTGTTGTTGCCGCATTTGTTGCAAACGACCGCTGGCGGTAAGTGCGGTTTTGAAATCGATAATTGCGTGCCAAATCTCATCAATACCGCATTTTTCCAGCGCGCTACAGGTAAGAACCTGCGGCTGCCATTCGTCATATTTGCGACGCAGAATATGCAGAGCGCCCTCGTACATATGGCGGGCAATGGCGACATTCGCGTGGTTATCGCCATCGTCTTTGTTAATGACAATCAGATCTGCCATCTCCATCAGCCCCTTTTTAATGCCCTGGAGATCATCACCACCACCGGCGATTTGCAGTGAGATAAAACAGTCCACCATGCGGGCTACTTCGGTTTCCGACTGCCCGACGCCGACGGTTTCAACGATCACCACGTCATAACCCGCCGCTTCGCATAACAGCATTAACTCCCGCGCCCGCTGGCTGGCGCCGCCCAGATGACCGGATGATGGAACCGGGCGAATAAATGCCGTATCGGCACGCGCCAGTTCGGTCATCCGGGTCTTATCGCCAAGAATGCTGCCACCGGTCACTGGGCTGCTGGGATCGACGGCAATTACCGCGACTTTCAGCCCCTGGCGAATCAGCAACATACCGAAAGCTTCAAGAAAGGTGCTTTTCCCCGCGCCAGGTGTGCCGGTAACGCCCAGGCGCAGTGCATTTCCACAAAACGGCATGATGGCGTCGAGCAACTGAGTACTTAGTTCCTGATGACGTGGATGACGGCTTTCTACCAGCGTCATCGCCTGGGCGAGCGTGGCACGCTCACCCTGACGTAAGCGCCGAATGTTGTCTGTCAGCGTGGCTTCGTTAATCATGACGCTGGCTAATCCGATTCAGTACATCATGTACGCTGTCGAGCATGGGAGTACCCGGACCATAAATCGCTGCCACGCCACGTTCTTGCAGGAAGGCATAATCCTGCGGTGGAATAACGCCGCCAGCGACTACGCAGATATCTTCGCGTCCCCATTTTTTGAGGGCTTCTACCAGTTCCGGGATCAGTGTTTTATGCCCGGCAGCGAGTGAGGACGCCCCCACCACATGAACGTCGTTTTCCACCGCCAGGCGGGAGATCTCTTCTGGTGTCGAGAACATCGGACTTAAATCAACGTCAAATCCAAGATCGGAATAGGCGCTGGCAATGACTTTGGCCCCGCGATCGTGTCCATCCTGCCCCATTTTGGCGATCAGAATGCGCGGGCGACGGCCGTTATCCGCGAGGAACTGTTCCGTTTGCGCAACAATCGCATCAAATTCGCAAGCTGATTTTTCCGACTGATGATAGCTTTGCGCAATCACGCCAGTAACACACTGGCTCGGCACCAGATAACGGTCAAAAGCGGCTTCCAGCGCATCGGAGATTTCACCCAATGTCGCGCGAACGCGTGCCGCATTAATAGCAGCAGCCAGCAGGTTTTCGCTTTGCAGTGCCGCATTAGTCAGAGCATTCAGTGCGGTGGTTACGGCAGCATCATCGCGGGTGGCGCGAATGTGCTCCAGTGAAGCAATCTGCTCGTTACGTACCATCACGTTGTCTATCTCAAGGACATCGGTTTCGTCTTCGTGATCCAGCTTGTACTTGTTAACACCAACAATCACTCGTTTGCCCTGATCGATCAGTGACTGCTCACGCGCAGACGCTTCTTCGATCATTCGTTTTGGCAAACCCGCTTCGATCGCTTTCGCCATGCCACCAGCCTCATCGATCTGTTGGATAATAGCTCTGGCTTGTTTAACGATCTGATCGGTCAACGACTCAACGTAATAAGATCCGGCCAGTGGATCGACGGTGCGGCAGATTTCTGACTCTTCCTGAATGATTATCTGAGTATTACGGGCTATACGTGCCGAGAAGTCGGTTGGCAGTCCAAGTGCCTCATCAAAAGCGTTGGTATGCAGTGATTGTGTACCGCCAAGTGTGGCGCCCAACGCTTCAATGGTGGTGCGGATAACGTTGTTATAGGGATCTTGCTCGGTGAGACTCCAGCCTGAGGTCTGACAGTGGGTGCGCAGTGCCAGTGATTTTGGATCTTTGGCTCCAAATCCGCTTACCGCCTCACTCCAGAGATAACGTGCGGCGCGCAGCATGGCGACGTTCATGAAAAGATCCATACCGATGCCAAAGAAAAACGACAGGCGCGGGGCAAAGTCGTCAATTTTCAGGCCAGCAGAAAGTGCAGCTTTGATGTACTCAATTCCATCAGCGAGAGTAAATGCCACCTGCTGCACGCAGTTTGCTCCCGCTTCGCCCATGTGGTAACCGCTAATACTGATGGTATTAAAGCGCGGCATATTGCCGGAACACCAGGCGATGATGTCAGCGATAATACGCATCGACGGTTTTGGCGGATAAATGTAGGTATTGCGGCAGAGGTACTCTTTCAGAATGTCGTTCTGGATGGTGCCTGTGAGTTTCTCAGGCGACACGCCCTGTTCCTCTGCTGCCACAATATAAAACGCCAGGACCGGCAACACCGCCCCGTTCATAGTCATCGAAACCGACATTTGATCCAGCGGGATCTGGTCGAATAGCACCTTCATATCTTCAACGGTGTCGATAGCGACGCCTGCTTTACCGACGTCGCCTGAAACGCGCGGATTGTCAGAGTCGTAACCACGGTGGGTGGCGAGGTCAAAGGCAACGGAAAGGCCCTTTTGCCCGGCAGCGAGGTTACGGCGATAAAAGGCGTTAGATTCTTTTGCCGTGGAGAAACCAGCATACTGACGAATGGTCCACGGTTGAGCGGTATACATGGTGGCACGTGGACCACGAACGTAGGGGGGCAAGCCTTGAAGAGTGCCGGTTACTTCCAGATTGTCGAGATCGGCTTCGGTATACAGCGGCTTGATGGTTATCCCTTCCGCCGTTTGCCGTACCAGTGAGTCGACGTTTTTCTCCCGACGACTCAATTCCTTGTTGGCAAGTTGTTGCCATTCCTGCACGTTAGACATTATTTGCTCCATAAAACGCAATCAAAATGGTGGGATGCGCTTACGGTGAGCTTTTTACACGGGGTTGTCGCCAGCAAAAAAAATGCATTGGGACGTCGTTTTTTGCCGCGTGAGATTTGTCTGTTTCGTGACGTTGTTCAAAGAAGGTAAAAAGAAAAAAGGAAAATGCCTGATATGTGCTACCAGGCATTAAGTGATTGATTAATCCTGACGAAGCACTTTGTGACCATAGTCGAGCAAAGCATCGGTGACTTTACGCATCATGCGGCTTTCTGGGGCAAAGCGGTGCCAGTAGAGCATTCGCCGTTGAAACAGCCCTGGCGTAAGGTCGATCAGCTCGCCGCTCGCCAGTTCTTTCTCAATTTGCAGGTGTGGGATCATACAGCAGGTTGTTCCCTGGCGAGCGAGTTGAACGAAGGCTTCAGACGAGTTAACGATATGGCACGGCACGCTACCTGGCGGCAGATCGAAGTTTTGCTGTAAAAATGCCTGGTGCATATCGTCAAGATGGTCAAACGCCACCACCGGAGCCTTGAGCAGCGCGGAGCGGCTTACTCCATTGGGAAAGTATTTTTCAGCAAATGGTCTGGAGCTGACGAACAGATAGTCGAGCGCGCCAAGTTTATCGACAAGACAACTGGGCAGCGCCTGATGTTGAATACTCACCGCGCCAACCACTTCACCGCGACGCAGACGTTCCTGGGTGCGGGTTTCATCTTCCACCTGCAAGTTCAGACGAATAGGGGAATCAGCCAGCACCGGAGCCAGCGCCGGTAGCAGCCAGGTTGCCAGACTGTCAGCGTTGACCGCCAGTGAAAGCAGTAGCGGGGTTGAACCGGTTTGTTCATCCCCCAGCCACTCTTCTTCCAGCAATTCGACCTGGCGAAGCAGTGCCAGCAGTTTTTGCCCTTGTTCTGTAGGTCGCGGCGGGACAGTACGCACTAATAACGGCTGCCCGAACATATTTTCCAGCTGCTTAATGCGCTGTGAGACGGCTGATTGCGTAATGCACAATTTCTGTGCCGCGCGCTCAAATCCTCGTTCACGTATTACCGCATCCAGTGCCTGTAATGTTCTGTAGTCCGGGCGTTTCATTGCTTTAACCTGCTCCTCAAATTTTCTTATGCCGAACTATGACATAATTTTGCTTTGGGTACAGAGCATTTAACGTATACAAAAGCAGCCATAATGGAAATTTTGACTGACAACACCGTGTTTTTTTAGGCTTTGTGGAGCGTACAGGCAAGGTTCTGTGGGCGAGTTACTGGCACTGGATGTGATTTTTATTGGTAATATTATCAATTAATTGTATTACAGAGCTTCACCTTTATCGGCGTAGTTTCAGATATGCAGACTGGGGGATAGAAGGGTAATTCTGATGCCTCCTGATACCCAGCTTTGCCGGGGTGAAAGGGGATGTCCGCCATTGTCTGTTATTTCATGGATGAGTTATCCGTACGACTTGCTGACGGGGTTTGAATCGCTTTTTTTGTATATAATGCGTCTGAAATTTCATACCACAGGCGAAACGATCATGACGCAGGATGAATTGAAAAAAGCAGTAGGATGGGCGGCACTTCAGTATGTTCAGCCCGGAACCATTGTTGGTGTTGGTACAGGTTCCACCGCCGCACACTTTATTGATGCACTTGGCACGATGAAAGGTCAGATTGAAGGGGCAGTTTCCAGCTCGGATGCATCCACTGAAAAACTAAAAAGCCTTGGCATTCATGTATTTGACCTCAATGAAGTTGACAGCCTCGGCATCTACGTTGACGGTGCAGATGAAATCAACGGTCATATGCAGATGATCAAAGGCGGCGGTGCGGCGCTGACGCGTGAAAAAATCATCGCCTCGGTTGCAGAGAAATTTATCTGCATCGCGGACGCCTCCAAGCAGGTCGATATTCTGGGCAAATTCCCGTTGCCGGTGGAAGTGATTCCGATGGCGCGTAGTGCAGTGGCTCGTCAACTGGTGAAACTTGGCGGTCGTCCGGAATATCGTCAGGGCGTGGTGACTGATAACGGCAACGTAATCCTCGACGTCCACGGTATGGAAATCCTTGATCCGGTGGCGATGGAAAATGCGATTAACGCGATTCCAGGTGTGGTTACTGTTGGTCTGTTTGCCAACCGTGGCGCGGACGTCGCGCTGATTGGCACGCCTGACGGCGTTAAAACCATTGTGAAATGATCTGACGGGGGAGTTCGTTCCCCCGTTAAAAATTTTTTGCATTGTTAAATTTGGTGACATCTATCACGTTTTTAACTCACTTTTGCCTAACACGCTAAAGAAAGTCTCATCTTCAGCATTTTCTTCTGTTAATCAACCTCTCGTGATATTTCCTCAACATCGCGACGCAAACGTTCATATTGCCGCATTATTATTTTTTGATATGTTGAAAGGCGGATGTAAATCCACACACAACATTTCAAAGACAGGATTGGGTAAATGGCAAAGGTATCGCTGGAGAAAGACAAGATTAAGTTTCTGCTGGTAGAAGGCGTGCACCAAAAGGCGCTGGAAAGTCTTCGCGCGGCAGGTTACACCAACATCGAATTTCATAAAGGCGCGCTGGATGATGAACAATTAAAAGAATCCATCCGCGATGCCCACTTCATCGGCCTGCGATCCCGTACCCATCTGACCGAAGAAGTGATTAATGCCGCAGAAAAGCTGGTCGCTATTGGCTGTTTCTGCATAGGCACAAACCAGGTTGATTTAAATGCTGCGGCAAAACGCGGGATTCCGGTATTTAACGCACCGTTTTCGAATACGCGTTCTGTCGCCGAGCTGGTGATTGGCGAACTTCTGCTGCTATTGCGCGGAGTGCCGGAAGCCAACGCCAAAGCGCACCGTGGCGTATGGAACAAACTGGCAGCGGGGTCTTTTGAAGCGCGCGGCAAAAAGCTGGGTATCATTGGTTATGGTCATATCGGTACGCAGCTTGGCATTCTGGCGGAGTCGCTGGGGATGTATGTTTACTTCTATGATATTGAAAACAAACTGCCGCTGGGCAACGCGACGCAGGTGCAACATCTTTCCGACCTGCTGAATATGAGTGACGTGGTGAGCCTGCATGTGCCTGAAAACCCGTCCACCAAAAACATGATGGGCGCGAAAGAGATCTCGCTGATGAAGCCCGGCTCGCTGCTGATTAACGCCTCGCGCGGTACTGTGGTTGATATTCCGGCGCTGTGTGACGCACTGGCGAGCAAACATCTGGCTGGTGCGGCAATCGACGTATTCCCAACAGAACCGGCGACCAACAGCGATCCGTTTACTTCTCCGCTGTGCGAATTCGACAACGTCCTGCTGACGCCGCACATTGGCGGTTCGACTCAGGAAGCGCAGGAGAATATCGGCCTGGAAGTTGCGGGTAAATTGATCAAGTACTCTGACAATGGCTCCACGCTCTCTGCGGTGAACTTCCCGGAAGTCTCGCTACCGCTGCACGGTGGCCGCCGTCTGATGCACATCCACGAAAACCGTCCGGGCGTGCTGACTGCGCTGAACAAAATCTTTGCAGAGCAGGGCGTTAACATCGCCGCGCAGTATCTGCAAACGTCTGCTCAGATGGGCTACGTAGTTATTGACATTGAAGCAGATGAAGACGTTGCTGAAAAAGCATTACAGGCAATGAAAGCGATTCCGGGCACCATTCGCGCCCGTCTGCTGTACTGATTCCCTTCTCTGACAAACAACGGGCAGGTCGCTGACTTGCCCGTTTTTTTATCCCTTTTCCCGCGCTTATCACTGCATTTGCAGTGTGCTGCAATCGGCTTTGCGAGTCTGCTCGAAGAAATAAATCAAAGCCAGATCAATGCGTTGCCTTTATTCGAAGAGGATTTGCGATGGCGGGACAGCACAGGGCTGTAACGGTAAAGCCCTCACCGAAGCGAGGGCTTGAAGGAGAAGGGTTATGATGCGACTTGTCATCATACTGATTGTACTGTTACTCATAAGTTTCCCAGCTTATTAACAGTCAGTCTCAGGGGAGGAGCAATCCTCCCTTACCCTTACTCACTAAATTAGGTCAAAGAATCAACGATGTCAATCAGGGCGATGCAGGTGTATCGCCCTCACCACTTCCAGACTTTCGACGGTGTAACCACCGCAGGCAGTGGGATATCCCACTCTTCAACCGGCAGTTTTTCTACTAACTGACAATCATGCGCATAACCTACTGGCTGCATTTTGTAGTGCTGCCAGTTTTGCAATGTCCGATCATAAAAACCGCCGCCCATTCCCAGGCGTTGACCGTACTCATCAAAGGCGACCAGCGGCGTGACCAGCACATCTAACCGGGAAAGAGGAAGCACATCGCGCACGTCCAGTTTCGGCTCGTGGATCTTTAACCTGTTCACTATCAGTTCACTTTGCGGATGGTAATTCAGGAATAGTAAGTTACCGACACTAAAGGGATGCAAAACTGGAAGATACACGCGCTTACCGGCACGCCAGAGTTGTTCTATGAGCGGTTGGGTGTCGAGCTCGCCATCAAAAGAGAGGAATACAGCGACCGTATGCGCCATCACCACCGGGGGATAAGTCATCATCCGGGTAGCGGCTTGTTGACCCATTTCTTTCTGTTGTTCCGGCGTTAACGCACGACGACGTTGCCGAATCATTTTACGGATTTCTTGTCGGGATAATGTCTGTGGGAGTTCTGGTAGTTGCGTCATGGCTGGTGCCAGATAAGAAGGGAATCTCCGAGATGCCGCCGCAGGCTGTAACCCTTGAACCCTTGGTTCAAGGTGAATGTGTCGTCGCAGTTTTAAGGCTTCTCGGACGAACCGAGCATGCTCACCAACCACGGAGCGCCACATTCTTGTGGTATGAAATATCGGCTCAGGGGACTGGCCCGCTTGCGAACATCTCAGAGAAATTTTGTCTTCACGGTTACTCTACCACAGTAAACCGAAAAGTGTCATTCAAAGTTTTGGTTCGTTTTTTCGGTGATGCGACCTTGTTCAAGTAACGCTTGTTCTATGGTCTGTTGCAGCATCCGAATACGTTGTTCCATACTTGCCGCGTAGTCACGAGTCTTCGCTTTTTCTTGCGCTAACTCATAGCTGATATTCAATGCAGCAATGAAGACCAACTGTTCAGTATTTGTGACTCTAGTGCGTTCTTTCAGATCTTGCAACCGCTGATTCAGATCGTCTGCGGCCTGATTCAACGCATCCCTTTGGTCAGGCGGGCAGTTCACACGCAGTGAACGGCCAAAAATTTGGATATCGACGGGTTGTGCAGACATGCCACCTTCCTGCTGATTGACTGCGCTTCCTTCGTCTTCAGACCCATGGTCTGCGAAGGGGCGAACTATAGCTACCCTGATGAGAAGAGACAAGCCCTTTTCTGGTTCACCAGGGTCCAAAGTGGTAGCATATCATGAATCTTCCTCCCTTTGATGACGAATGCTTATGTCTATACAGAACGAAATGCCTGGTTACAACGAAATGAACCAGTATCTGAACCAACAAGGGACGGGTCTGACCCCTGCTGAGATGCACGGTTTAATCAGCGGGATGATTTGCGGTGGCAATGATGACAGTTCATGGCTGCCGCTGCTTCACGACCTGACGAACGAAGGCATGGCTTTCGGTCATGAGCTGGCACAGGCATTGCGCAAAATGCACTCAGCCACCAGCGATGCCCTGCAGGATGACGGCTTCCTTTTTCAGCTTTATCTGCCTGATGGCGATGATGTCAGCGTTTTCGATCGCGCTGATGCGCTGGCAGGCTGGGTAAATCACTTCCTGCTTGGTCTTGGCGTGACTCAGCCGAAGCTGGATAAAGTGACTGGCGAAACCGGTGAAGCCATCGACGATCTGCGTAACATTGCGCAACTGGGATATGACGAAGACGAAGATCAGGAAGAGCTGGAAATGTCGCTTGAAGAGATCATCGAGTACGTCCGTGTTGCCGCGCTGTTATGCCACGACACTTTTACTCATCCGCAACCGACCGCGCCAGAAGTACAAAAACCGACTCTACACTAAAAACAAAAAACGTAAGGAGAGTGTTATGAGTGATATATCCCCGCAAGAATTTCAGCGTCGCCGTCAGGCTCTGGTGGAGCAAATGCAACCCGGCAGCGCCGCGCTGATTTTTGCCGCCCCGGAAGTGACCCGTAGCGCCGACAGCGAATACCCGTATCGTCAAAACAGTGACTTCTGGTACTTCACCGGCTTTAACGAACCGGAAGCGGTGCTGGTGCTGATTAAAAGCGATGACACTCATAACCATAGCGTTCTGTTTAACCGCGTTCGCGACCTGACGGCGGAGATCTGGTTTGGCCGTCGCTTAGGTCAGGATGCCGCGCCAGAGAAACTAGGCGTTGACCGCGCCCTGGCGTTCAGCGAAATCAATCAGCAACTTTATCAACTGCTCAACGGTCTGGATGTGGTTTACCACGCTCAGGGCGAATATACCTATGCTGATGAAATCGTGAACAGCGCGCTGGAAAAACTGCGTAAAGGCTCACGGCAAAATCTCACCGCTCCGGCAACGATGATCGACTGGCGTCCCATTGTTCATGAAATGCGCCTGTTCAAATCGGCAGAAGAGATTGCCGTACTTCGCCGCGCGGGGGAAATCACCGCCCTGGCGCACACCCGTGCGATGGAAAAATGCCGTCCGGGGATGTTCGAGTACCATCTGGAAGGCGAAATTCATCACGAATTTAACCGCCACGGCGCGCGTTATCCTTCCTATAACACCATTGTCGGCAGCGGTGAAAACGGCTGCATTCTGCATTACACCGAAAACGAGTGTGAACTGCGCGACGGCGATCTGGTGTTGATTGACGCGGGTTGCGAATACAAAGGTTACGCTGGCGATATTACCCGCACCTTCCCGGTCAACGGCAAATTCACTCAGGCCCAGCGTGAAATCTACGACATTGTGCTGGAGTCTCTCGAAACCAGCCTGCGCCTCTATCGCCCGGGAACTTCCATTCAGGAAGTCACCGGTGAAGTGGTGCGTATCATGGTTAGCGGCCTGGTAAAACTCGGCATTCTGAAAGGTGATGTTGATGAACTGATCGCTCAGAACGCCCATCGTCCTTTCTTTATGCATGGCCTTAGCCACTGGTTAGGACTGGATGTCCATGACGTGGGTGTTTATGGTCAGGATCGCTCGCGCATTCTGGAACCGGGCATGGTACTGACCGTAGAGCCAGGGCTGTATATTGCGCCGGATGCAGAAGTGCCAGAACAATATCGCGGTATCGGCATTCGTATTGAAGACGACATTGTGATTACCGAAACCGGTAACGAAAACCTCACCGCCAGCGTGGTGAAAAAGCCGGAAGAAATCGAAGCGTTGATGGCAGCTGCGAGAAAGCAATGAGCGTAATCATCGTCGGTGGCGGCATGGCGGGCGCGACGCTGGCGCTGGCTATTTCCCGTTTAAGTCATGGGGCGCTGCCGGTACATCTGATTGAAGCGACCGCGCCAGAGTCTCATGCACATCCGGGCTTTGATGGACGAGCTATTGCGCTGGCGGCGGGCACCTGCCAGCAGCTGGCACGTATCGGCGTCTGGCAATCTCTGGCTGATTGCGCAACCGCCATCACTACCGTGCATGTCAGCGATCGCGGTCATGCCGGATTCGTCACCCTCGCCGCAGAAGATTACCAACTGGCGGCGCTGGGGCAGGTTGTCGAGTTGCATAATGTCGGGCAACGGCTGTTTGCGCTGTTGCGCAAAGCGCCAGGCGTAACGCTGCATTGCCCGGATCGCGTTGCTAACGTTGCCCGTACACAGGATACCGTTGAAGTGACGCTGGAGAGCGGCGGGACGCTGACGGGGCGCGTGCTGGTAGCCGCTGACGGCACCCATTCAGCATTAGCCAGCGCCTGCGGCGTTGACTGGCAGCAGGAGCCTTACGAACAACTGGCGGTAATTGCCAACGTTGCGACCTCCGTTGCGCACGAAGGCCGTGCTTTTGAACGTTTCACGCAATACGGTCCGTTGGCGATGTTGCCGATGTCTGACGGACGTTGTTCGCTGGTCTGGTGTCATCCACTGGAACGGCGCGAAGAGGTACTGGCGTGGAGCGACGAGAAGTTTTGCTGTGAACTCCAGGCTGCGTTTGGCTGGCGGCTGGGGCAAATTACCCACACCGGAAAACGCAGTGCTTATCCGCTGGCGTTAACCCGCGCCGCCAAACCTATTACCCATCGCACCGTGCTGGTGGGCAATGCGGCGCAAACCCTGCACCCGATTGCCGGGCAAGGATTTAACCTCGGTATGCGTGATGTTATGAGCCTTGCCGAAACCCTGACTCAGGCGCAGGAACGCGGAGAGGATATCGGTGATTATGGCATTTTGTGCCGTTATCAGCAGCGTCGGCAGAGCGATCGCGAAGCAACTATCGGTGTCACGGACAGCCTTGTACATCTTTTTGCCAACCGTTGGGCGCCGCTGGTTGTTGGGCGTAACATCGGGCTGATGACGATGGAATTATTCACCCCGGCACGCGATGTGCTGGCGCAGCGCACCCTCGGTTGGGTGGCGCGTTGAAGGCGGTTTTAAGGAATAAACAATGCAAAGTGTTGATGTAGCCATTGTTGGCGGCGGCATGGTGGGGCTGGCGGTTGCCTGCGGCTTACAGGGTAGTGGCTTACGCGTCGCCGTACTGGAGCAGCGCGTACCGGAACCTCTGGCGGCGGATGCACCACCACAACTGCGCGTTTCGGCTATCAATGCCGCCAGCGAAAAATTACTTACCCGTCTTGGCGTCTGGCAGGACATCCTCTCCCGCAGAGCCAGTTGCTATCACGGCATGGAAGTGTGGGACAAAGACAGTTTTGGTCATATCTCTTTTGACGATCAAAGCATGGGCTATAGCCATCTTGGGCATATTGTTGAAAATTCAGTAGTTCACTACACGCTGTGGAACAAAGCGCAGCAGTCGTCAGATATCACCCTGCTGGCTCCCGCAGAATTACAGCAGGTCGCCTGGGGAGAGAACGAAACCTTCCTGACGCTGAAAGACGGCAGTATGTTAACGGCGCGTCTGGTGATTGGCGCGGACGGCGCTAATTCCTGGTTGCGCAACAAAGCTGATATCCCGCTGACTTTCTGGGATTATCAGCATCACGCGCTGGTGGCGACTATTCGTACTGAAGAACCGCATATAGCTGTGGCGCGCCAGGTTTTCCATGGCGAAGGTATTTTGGCCTTTTTACCGCTTAGCGATCCGCATCTTTGCTCGATTGTCTGGTCACTGTCGCCAGAGGAAGCGCAGCGGATGCAGCAGGCAGGTGAAGACGAATTTAATCGCGCGTTAAATATCGCTTTTGATAATCGCCTGGGCTTATGCAAGGTTGAGAGCGAGCGTCAGGTATTCCCGCTGACGGGGCGTTATGCGCGCCAGTTTGCCGCGCACCGTCTGGCGCTGGTGGGCGACGCCGCGCATACCATTCATCCGCTGGCGGGACAGGGCGTTAATCTCGGCTTTATGGACGCCGCAGAGTTGATTGCTGAACTGAAACGGTTGCATCGTCAGGGTAAAGACATCGGGCAGTATATTTACCTGCGTCGCTATGAGCGTAGCCGCAAGCACAGTGCTGCGCTGATGCTGGCTGGTATGCAGGGCTTTCGCGATCTGTTTTCCGGAGCCAATCCGGCGAAAAAACTGCTGCGCGATATTGGCCTGAAACTGGCCGACACGCTTCCTGGCGTTAAGCCACAACTTATCCGTCAGGCAATGGGATTGAATGATTTGCCTGAATGGCTGCGTTAAAAATTTCTCCTCAACTCTTTATTTGATACCCATCACACTTTCTTCTCCCGGTTTTTTCGCCGGGAGATTTTCCTCATTTGAAATAAACTAATTTCACCATCAATTTCGCATTATATTTTCTAATGTTACGATTTTTTCATTGAGTGATTTTTGACATATTTTCAGTTCTTAATATTGGTTTATCCAAATCTGTTTCTTGAAAGCATCATATTTATATAAAAATAAAATAAATTTTTGGTTTTTTATTCTGTTGAGATTTTTGTATTTTTTAACCATAAGCTAATGTGATGATCAATTTTACCTTATGGTTAACAGTCTGTTTCGGTGGTAAGTTCAGGGAAAAGAGAACGATTGCGTTGGGGACCGGGAGTGGCTCCGATGCTGGGTTTCGTGGTGATAATTTTGCCATGAAAAGTTGTCAGCCCCGCTTATTCAATGAGGACAAGATGGCACAACAGACTCCTTTGTACGAACAACACACGCTTTGCGGCGCTCGCATGGTGGACTTCCACGGCTGGATGATGCCGCTGCATTACGGTTCGCAAATCGACGAACATCATGCGGTACGTACCGATGCCGGAATGTTTGATGTGTCGCATATGACCATCGTCGATCTTCGCGGCAGCCGCACCCGGGAGTTTCTGCGTTATCTGCTGGCGAACGATGTGGCGAAGCTCACCAAAAGCGGCAAAGCCCTTTACTCGGGGATGTTGAATGCCTCTGGCGGTGTGATAGATGATCTCATCGTCTACTACTTTACTGAAGATTTCTTCCGCCTCGTTGTTAACTCCGCCACCCGCGAAAAAGACCTCTCCTGGATTACCCAACATGCTGAACCTTTCGGCATCGAAATTACCGTTCGTGATGACCTTTCCATGATTGCCGTGCAAGGGCCGAATGCGCAGGCAAAAGCTGCCACACTGTTTAATGACGCCCAGCGTCAGGCGGTGGAAGGGATGAAACCGTTCTTTGGCGTGCAGGCGGGCGATCTGTTTATTGCCACCACTGGTTATACCGGTGAAGCGGGCTACGAAATTGCGCTGCCCAATGAAAAAGCGGCAGATTTCTGGCGCGCGCTGGTGGAAGCGGGCGTTAAGCCATGCGGCCTGGGCGCGCGTGACACGCTGCGTCTGGAAGCGGGTATGAATCTTTATAGTCAGGAGATGGACGAAACCATCTCTCCTTTAGCCGCCAATATGGGCTGGACTATCGCCTGGGAACCGGCAGATCGTGACTTTATTGGTCGTGAAGCTCTGGAAGCGCAGCGTGAACATGGCACAGAAAAACTGGTTGGTCTGGTGATGACCGAAAAAGGCGTGCTGCGTAATGAACTGCCGGTACGTTTTACCGATGCGCAGGGCAACCAGCATGAAGGCATTATCACCAGCGGGACTTTCTCCCCGACGCTGGGTTACAGCATTGCGCTGGCGCGCGTGCCGGAAGGTATTGGTGAAACAGCGATTGTGCAAATTCGCAACCGTGAAATGCCGGTTAAAGTGACGAAACCTGTTTTTGTGCGTAACGGCAAAGCCGTCGCGTGATTTACTTTTTTGGAGATTGATTGATGAGCAACGTACCAGCAGAACTGAAATACAGCAAAGAACACGAATGGCTGCGTAAAGAAGCCGACGGCACTTACACCGTTGGTATTACCGAACATGCCCAGGAGCTGTTAGGCGATATGGTGTTTGTTGACCTGCCGGAAGTGGGCGCGACGGTTAGCGCGGGCGATGACTGCGCGGTTGCCGAATCGGTAAAAGCGGCGTCAGACATTTATGCGCCAGTAAGCGGTGAAATCGTGGCGGTGAACGACGCACTGAGCGATTCCCCGGAACTGGTAAACAGCGAACCGTATGCAGGCGGTTGGATCTTTAAAATCAAAGCCAGCGATGAAAGCGAACTGGAATCACTGCTGGATGCGACCGCATACGAAGCATTGTTAGAAGACGAGTAACGGCTTTATTCCTCTTCTGCGGGAGAGGATCAGGGTGAGGAAATTTACGCCTCACCCTCACTCTCTTCGCAAGGAGAGAGGTTCACAATTCACTGCACGTTTCAGGAACCATCGCTCATGACACAGACGTTAAGCCAGCTTGAAAACAGCGGCGCTTTTATTGAACGCCATATCGGACCGGACGCCGCGCAACAGCAAGAAATGCTGAATGCCGTTGGTGCACAATCGTTAAACGCGCTGACCGGCCAGATTGTGCCGAAAGATATTCAGCTTGCGACCCCGCCGCAGGTTGGCGCACCGGCGACCGAATACGCCGCACTGGCAGAACTCAAGGCTATTGCCAGTCGCAATAAACGCTTCACGTCTTACATCGGCATGGGTTACACCGCCGTGCAGCTACCGCCGGTTATCCTGCGTAACATGCTGGAAAATCCGGGCTGGTATACCGCGTATACTCCGTATCAACCTGAAGTCTCCCAGGGCCGCCTTGAAGCACTGCTCAACTTCCAGCAGGTAACGCTGGATTTGACCGGGCTGGATATGGCCTCTGCTTCTCTTCTTGACGAAGCCACCGCTGCCGCCGAAGCAATGGCGATGGCGAAACGCGTCAGCAAACTGAAAAATGCCAACCGCTTCTTTGTTGCTTCTGACGTGCATCCGCAAACCTTAGATGTAGTACGTACCCGCGCAGCTACCTTTGGTTTTGACGTGATTGTCGATGACGCGCAAAAAGTGCTCGACCATCAGGACGTCTTCGGTGTGCTGTTACAGCAGGTCGGCACTACCGGTGAAATTCACGACTACACTGCGCTTATTAGCGAACTGAAATCACGCAAAATTGTGGTCAGCGTTGCCGCCGATATTATGGCGCTGGTGCTGTTAACTGCGCCGGGTAAACAGGGCGCGGATATTGTCTTTGGTTCGGCGCAACGCTTCGGCGTGCCGATGGGCTACGGTGGCCCACACGCGGCATTCTTTGCGGCGAAAGATGAATACAAACGCTCCATGCCGGGGCGCATTATCGGCGTATCGAAAGATGCGGCTGGTAATACTGCGCTACGCATGGCAATGCAGACTCGTGAACAACATATTCGTCGCGAGAAAGCGAACTCGAACATTTGTACTTCCCAGGTTCTGCTGGCAAACATCGCCAGCCTGTATGCCGTTTATCACGGTCCGGTTGGCCTGAAACGTATCGCTAACCGCATCCACCGTCTTACTGATATTCTGGCAACGGGGCTACAACAAAAAGGTCTGAAGCTGCGCCATGCGCACTATTTCGATACTTTGTGTGTGGAAGTGGCCGATAAAGCGGGCGTGCTGGCGCGTGCCGAAGCGGCTGAAATCAATCTGCGTAGCGATATTCTGAACGCGGTTGGGATCACCCTTGATGAAACCACCACGCGCGAAAACGTGATGCAGCTTTTCAGCGTACTGCTGGGCGATAATCATGGGCTGGACATCGACACGCTGGACAAAGACGTGGCTCACGACAGCCGTTCTATTCAGCCTGCAATGCTGCGCGATGACGAAATTCTCACCCATCCGGTGTTTAATCGCTACCACAGCGAAACCGAAATGATGCGCTATATGCACTCGCTGGAGCGTAAAGATCTGGCGCTGAATCAGGCGATGATCCCGCTGGGTTCCTGCACCATGAAACTGAACGCCGCCGCTGAGATGATCCCAATCACCTGGCCGGAATTTGCTGAACTGCACCCGTTCTGCCCGCCGGAACAGGCCGAAGGTTATCAGCAGATGATCGCGCAACTGGCTGATTGGCTGGTGAAACTGACCGGTTACGACGCCGTCTGTATGCAGCCGAACTCTGGCGCTCAGGGCGAATATGCGGGGCTGCTGGCGATTCGTCATTATCACGAAAGCCGCAACGAAGGGCATCGCGATATCTGCCTGATCCCGGCTTCTGCGCACGGAACTAACCCCGCTTCTGCACATATGGCAGGAATGCAGGTGGTGGTTGTGGCGTGTGATAAAAACGGCAATATCGATTTGACTGATCTGCGCGCGAAAGCGGAACAGGCGGGCGATAACCTCTCCTGTATCATGGTGACCTATCCTTCCACCCACGGCGTGTATGAAGAAACGATCCGTGAAGTGTGTGAAGTCGTGCATCAGTTCGGCGGTCAGGTTTACCTTGATGGCGCGAACATGAACGCCCAGGTTGGCATCACCTCGCCGGGCTTTATTGGCGCAGACGTTTCACACCTTAACCTGCATAAAACTTTCTGCATTCCGCACGGCGGTGGTGGTCCGGGTATGGGACCGATCGGTGTGAAAGCGCATCTGGCACCGTTTGTACCGGGTCATAGCGTGGTGCAAATCGAAGGCATGTTAACCCGTCAGGGCGCGGTTTCTGCGGCACCGTTCGGTAGCGCATCCATTCTGCCAATCAGCTGGATGTACATCCGCATGATGGGCGCAGAAGGGCTGAAAAAAGCAAGCCAGGTGGCAATTCTTAACGCCAACTATATTGCCAGCCGCCTGCAGGATGCCTTCCCGGTGCTGTATACCGGTCGCGACGGTCGCGTGGCGCACGAATGTATTCTCGATATTCGCCCGCTGAAAGAAGAAACCGGCATCAGCGAGCTGGATATTGCCAAGCGCCTGATCGACTACGGTTTCCACGCGCCGACGATGTCGTTCCCGGTGGCGGGTACGCTGATGGTTGAACCGACTGAATCTGAAAGCAAAGTAGAGCTGGATCGCTTTATCGACGCGATGCTGGCTATCCGCGCAGAAATCGACCAGGTGAAAGCCGGTGTCTGGCCGCTGGAAGATAACCCGCTGGTGAACGCGCCGCACATTCAGAGCGAACTGGTTGCCGAGTGGGTGCATCCGTACAGCCGCGAAGTTGCGGTATTCCCGGCAGGCGTGGCAGACAAATACTGGCCGACGGTGAAACGTCTGGATGATGTGTACGGCGACCGTAACCTGTTCTGCTCCTGCGTACCGATTAGCGAATACCAGTAATTTATTGATTCGACTATCTTCTAAAGGCGCTTCTGCGCCTTTTTACTTGCTGACAATTTGCTCAAACGTAAATATTGGCACGGTTTTCCCCTTTCTCCCCGAAGGGGCGAGGGGATTGATCGTGCGCTCTTTTGACTTTGTCATCAGCCTTAATTTATGAGGAAAAAATGGCTATAGCACTTGTGACTGGTGGCAGTCGCGGCATCGGGCGGGCAACTGCGCTGCTGTTGGCAAAAGAAGGGTATACGGTGGCGGTTAATTATCAGCAAAACCTTCACGCGGCGCAGGAAGTGGTGAACTTAATAACTAAAGCGGGTGGCAAGGCATTTGTGCTCCTTGCGGATATTAGCGACGAAAACCAGGTTGTCGCGATGTTTACAGCAATCGACCAGCACGATGAACCGCTAGCTGCGCTGGTCAATAACGCCGGGATCTTGTTTACCCAGTGCACTGTAGAAAACCTTACCGCAGAGCGAATCAACCGGGTGCTTTCCACCAATGTGACGGGATATTTTCTCTGCTGCCGCGAGGCGGTAAAACGCATGGCGCTTAAAAACGGCGGTAGCGGCGGCGCTATCGTCAATGTTTCTTCGGTAGCCTCACGGCTGGGATCTCCGGGGGAATATGTTGATTATGCGGCATCGAAAGGGGCGGTTGATACGTTAACCACCGGACTATCGCTGGAAGTCGCCGCGCAGGGGATCCGCGTTAACGGCGTGCGACCAGGGTTTATTTATACCGAAATGCACGCCAGCGGTGGCGAACCTGGACGCGTCGATCGCGTTAAGTCGAACATCCCCATGCAGCGCGGCGGACAGGCGGAAGAGGTCGCGCAGGCCATTGTCTGGCTGTTAAGCGATAAAGCCTCTTATGTCACGGGAAGTTTTATCGATTTGGCGGGTGGAAAATAAGATGAGAAAGTGGTCTGGGCGGATGCAACGCAATCGGCGTCGCATCCGTCATGTCATCTAATCAAAGCTTCTCGCCGTTGCTGGCAATCACCTCTTTGTACCAGTTGAAACTCTTCTTACGTGAACGCGACATATCACCAGTACCGTCGTCGTGCTTATTCACATAGATAAAGCCGTAGCGTTTGCTGTACTGCCCGGTGGTAAACGATACACAGTCGATGCAGCCCCACGGCGTGTAGCCCATCAGATCCACACCATCGTAAGTTACCGCTTTTTTCATCTCTTCAATATGGGCGCGCAGATAGTCAATGCGGTAGTCGTCGTTGATGCTGCCATCTTCTTCCACTTTGTCGTAAGCGCCAAAACCGTTTTCGACAATAAACAGCGGCTTCTGGTAACGCTCATACAGTTCGCAAAGCGCATAACGCAGACCCACCGGATCAATCTGCCAGCCCCAGTCAGACGCTTTAACATACGGGTTCGGTACGCTGCCTTCGAAACCAGAAATCGCATCGCCGGTGCCGCCTTCGGCCTTCACCGCGTTGGTCATGTAATAGCTGAAGCCAAGATAAGCGCAAGTGCCTTCGCGCAGCACATCCAGATCGCCGTCTTCCATTTTGATGTTAAATCCGCGACGTTCCCACTCGTTCAGCACATAAGAAGGGTAATAGCCGCGTAGCTGGACATCGGTAAAGACGTAACGTTCGCGCATCGACTCCTGGGCAAACATCACATCGTCCGGGTTACAGGAGTAGGGATAGAGCGGCACCATCGCCAGCATACAGCCGACTTTCATCTCCGGGTTAATGCGACGCGCGGCTTTCACCGCCAGGGCGCTGGCGACAAACTGGTGATGCAGCACCTGGTACATGGTCTCTTCAGGATTTTCATGCTCGGTATAAACCACGCCGGAGCAGCAGTAACCGAACAGCGGCGCGCGCCAGTTACGCTGGTTGTTAATTTCGTTGAAGGTCATCCAGTATTTGACTTTGTGCTTATAGCGTTCAAATACCACTTCCGCGAAACGGACAAAGAAATCAACCACTTTACGGTTGGTCCAGCTACCGTATTGCTGCACCAGATGCAGCGGCATTTCAAAGTGGGAGAGGGTGATCACCGGTTCGATGTTGTATTTCAGCAGTTCATCGAACATATCGTCGTAAAACTTCAGCCCTTCTTCGTTTGGCTGTGTTTCATCGCCTTTTGGAAAAACGCGCGTCCAGGCGATGGAAGTACGAAAACATTTGAAGCCCATTTCGGCAAATAGCTTGATGTCTTCCTTGTAGTGACCGTAAAAATCTACCGCTTCATGGTTCGGATAGTATTTGCCCGGCAAGACTTCTTTGGTGATTTCGCGCGGCACGCCGTGTGCGCCGCCGGTCAGTACGTCACAAATACTCGGCCCTTTGCCGCCTTTGTTCCAGCCGCCTTCGACCTGATGAGCGGCAACTGCGCCGCCCCATAAGAAATCTTTCGGTAAGGTGAGTTTTTTCACTATCATAGGCTCCAGATGAGTCAATTCTTACAGGAAATAGTACCATGCAGCCAAACAACATCACTTTTTTTCAACGATTCCAGGATGACATTCTGGCTGGGCGTAAAACCATCACTATCCGTGACGAGTCTGAATCGCACTTTAAAGCTGGCGATGTGCTTCGTGTCGGGCGCTTTGAAGATGACGGCTATTTTTGCACTATTGAAGTCACTGCAACCTCAACGGTGACGCTGGATACTCTCACAGAAAAACACGCGCAACAGGAAAATATGACCCTGGCTGAATTGAAAAAGGTCATTGCCGATATCTATCCCGGTCAGACACAGTTTTATGTAATTGAATTTAAATGTCTTTAAATTGAACTCACGCCTGTTAGTTGAAATTTCGCATTTAATTTCATGATTTTTCGGAGATTAGTCTCAAATCAGAATTTATTTTAGCTAACAGGTGTTCACTGGAACTATTCTCAGTTACGCTGGAGAGGTATACACGTGCGTGTACGTTTCTCCGGAGTAAGTTATGGTTCAGAAGCCTCTCATTAAGCAGGGATATTCGCTGGCAGAGGAAATTGCCAACAGCGTCAGTCACGGTATTGGACTGGTGTTTGGTATCGTCGGGTTGGTATTGCTACTGGTTCAGGCGGTGGATCTCAATGCCAGCGCCACGGCGATAACCAGTTATAGCCTCTATGGTGGCAGTATGATCCTGCTGTTCCTCGCTTCGACGCTTTATCACGCCATTCCTCATCAACGGGCAAAAATGTGGCTGAAGAAATTTGACCACTGCGCCATTTATCTGTTGATTGCCGGAACCTACACGCCGTTTTTGCTGGTGGGGCTGGATTCTCCGTTAGCGCGCGGGTTGATGGTTGTTATCTGGAGCCTGGCATTGCTGGGGATTCTGTTCAAACTGACCATCGCGCACCGATTTAAAATCTTATCTCTGGTGACTTATCTGGCTATGGGCTGGCTGTCGTTGGTGGTGATTTATGAAATGGCAGTTAAGCTCGCGGCGGGCAGCGTTACCTTACTGGCCGTAGGCGGTGTAGTTTACTCGCTCGGGGTAATTTTCTACGTCTGCAAACGCATTCCCTACAACCACGCCATCTGGCACGGCTTTGTGCTCGGCGGCAGCGTGTGCCATTTCCTGGCGATTTATTTGTATATTGGGCAGGCGTAATTGGTATGCCTTTGTAGGAATGAAAAGATACACCAGCGTCGCATCAGGCGATAAATGCCTGATGCGACACAGAGATTTACTCTTCGAGCGAATACGGCAGCGGCTCGATATGCAATGTATTCGCATCGTCACGCACGCGGAAGATGCTGTCCGGTTCCATATCGTTATTCATGACGACCTGTACCACGACCTGACCATCTTCCAGTTTTACCGCAGCCAGCACCGTACCGGTGCGACGCCAGTTTTCGCCCATTTTCAGCTCGATGTCTTCACCTGCTTCCGGCAGTCGGCTGGCGCTACCTGCCAGCAACCAGAGCGCGCGTTTGTTGGCACCACGGAATTTTGCTCGCGCCACCATCTCTTGCCCGGTATAGCAGCCTTTCTTAAAGCTGATGCCGCCCAGCGCCTGGAGATTGGTCGCCTGGGGGATAAACTGCCCGCTATTAGCCGCATCAATCACCGGGAAGCCCGCTTCAATGTTTAATGCCAGCCACTGTTGGCTATTGTTCAGTTCCGCTTCGCCGCGCAGTTTATCGGTCAGCGCACTGGCGGTAGTTTCATTGGTCACGATCAGAAAACGTTCTGCCGGGTGTTCAAACCATAGCAGGGTGGTCGCACCTTCTCTGACCACCTGTTTTTCCTTCGAAGGCAGTTCACTAAAGATATTCGCCAGCGCGGCGCGTGCCTGAAAACCGGCAACACCGAGAAGCACACGTTCATCGTCAGGGGCGATGGTCACTTTAGAAAATACCGCATATTTTTTCAGTTCGGTAAGCTGCGACTCGCGCACGCTGCGCCGTTCAATCCATGTGAAACCGTCGCCATCGTGGAACAGACGCAAATTGCTCCACATTTTACCTTTAGCATCGCAATGTGCGGCGAGCAGGTGCTGATCTTCTGTCATCTGGCTGACATCTGCTGTCACCTGACCCTGCATATATTTTTCGCTGTCCGCGCCAGTAATGGTGGCCAGCGCCCAGTCATCAAGCGTCATCAGCGTCAACGGTAAACGGGCAGAAGCCGTAGGCTGACGGGGAGGAAAAGGTGTAAAAGCCATAATGGAGTCCTGTTTTACAAACGGCGTAATTAATGACTAATGGTAAAAGAGCTATGGGGCATTGCAAGTGCTTTCACTACGCGATCTGTGCCTTCAGCCAGGCTTTGCGAGGTGACTTCCAAAAAAATGAAGCCATTGAATTGTTGTGGATTAATTTCGCGATCGTGATTGTGTTTACCGATATTCCCGCAAAAGAAGTCGAAAAACACGTTACAATAGCCAGGTACTGGATTTTCGTGAGACAGGAAGAAGATGGACATTAATAACAAAGCCCGCATTCATTGGGCATGCCGCCGTGGTATGCGCGAACTTGATATTTCGATCATGCCGTTTTTCGAACATGAGTACGACAGCTTAAGCGATGACGAAAAACGCATCTTTATTCGTCTGCTGGAATGTGACGATCCTGATCTGTTCAACTGGCTGATGAATCACGGTAAACCGGCCGATGCAGAACTGGAAATGATGGTCCGACTCATCCAGACACGGAACCGGGAACGTGGTCCTGTGGCAATCTGAACTGCGCGTCTCCTGGCGCGCGCAGTGGCTTTCCTTGCTGATTCATGGGCTGGTTGCCGCTGTTATTTTACTCATGCCCTGGCCGCTTAGTTACACCCCGTTATGGTTGGTGTTGCTTTCGCTAGTGGTGTTTGATTGCGTTCGCAGCCAGCGGCGTATTAATGCTCGTCAGGGCGAGATTCGTCTGCTGATGGATGGGCGTTTGCGCTGGCAGGGGCAGGAGTGGAGCATCGTTAAAGCGCCGTGGATGATTAAAAGCGGCATGATGTTGCGTTTACGTTCTGATAGCGGCAAACGTCAGCATCTGTGGCTGGCAGCAGACAGCATGGATGAAGCCGAATGGCGAGATTTGCGGCGGATTTTGTTACAGCAGGAGACGCAAAAATAATGGCGACGGCAAAGCGAGTGCGCTATGCCGTCAGTAATCTCAGGCGTAATGCTCAGCCATTTCGTTGAGGATTTGCTCGCACCAGCTCTGAATACGCTCGTCGCTGAGGTCATACTGGTTAGTTTCATCCAGCGCCAGACCTACGAACAGTTGCCCGTCAGCAATCACCGGTTTCGGACTGGTGAACTCATACCCTTCCGTTGGCCAGTAGCCGACGAACTTCACGCCTTTGGTCGAGAGTTTGTCATGCAGCATACCGAGTGCATCGAGGAACCACTCACCATATCCCAGTTGATCGCCTAGCCCATACAGCGCAACAATTTTACCTTCAAGGTTCAGGTCGTCGAGCTGATCCCAGACGGCTTCCCAATCCTCCTGGATTTCACCAAAATCCCAGGTCGGGATTCCCAGGATGAGCACATCGTACTGCTCCATTAATTTAGGGGAGTCGTCCTTGAGGTTATGTAAGGTCACCAGTTCTGGGCCGATAATATCGCGGATTTTTTCCGCTGCCATCTCGGTATAACAGGTGCTGGAACCGTAAAAAAGACCCATATTCATAACGTAAGCTTCTCGATTCTGCTGTGGCTTTTGCGGCTAGTGTATCAGAATCGCTTTAGTCACGGCACAATAAGGCATAATGGATCAAACGAGTAACGATAAGGGGCGCAAGTGAAACAGGATCTGGCACGCATCGAGCAGTTTCTTGATGCCCTGTGGTTGGAAAAAAATCTGGCAGAAAATACGTTGAACGCATATCGTCGCGATCTGTCAATGATGGTGGAGTGGTTGCATCATCGTGGACTGACGCTGGCAACGGCGCAAAGCGGCGACTTACAGGCATTACTGGCAGAACGGCTGGAAGGCGGGTATAAAGCCACCAGTTCCGCTCGTTTGCTGAGTGCGGTGCGCCGATTGTTCCAGTATCTTTATCGCGAAAAGTTTCGTGAAGACGATCCCAGTGCGCATCTTGCTTCGCCAAAATTACCCCAGCGTCTACCGAAAGATTTAAGTGAAGCGCAAGTCGAAAGGTTATTGCAGGCACCGCTGGTTGATCAGCCTCTGGAGCTACGCGACAAAGCGATGCTCGAAGTGCTGTATGCTACCGGATTGCGTGTCTCTGAACTTGTAGGGCTGACGATGAGCGATATCAGCTTGCGTCAGGGGGTGGTGCGGGTAATTGGTAAAGGCAACAAAGAACGCCTGGTGCCGTTAGGTGAAGAGGCAGTTTACTGGCTGGAAACCTATCTGGAACACGGGCGACCGTGGTTGCTAAACGGTGTGTCAATTGATGTACTGTTTCCCAGCCAGCGTGCGCAGCAGATGACGAGACAAACTTTCTGGCATCGCATTAAACATTATGCCGTGCTGGCGGGGATCGACAGCGAAAAGCTGTCGCCGCATGTGTTGCGTCACGCCTTTGCCACCCATTTGTTAAATCATGGTGCGGACTTACGCGTTGTGCAGATGTTGTTGGGTCATAGCGATCTCTCGACGACTCAAATTTATACGCATGTCGCTACTGAGCGTCTGCGGCAACTTCATCAACAGCATCACCCTCGGGCGTGATAGCTGAAAAGAACGGGATGATTTATGAAGAAAGGTTTTATGTTGTTTACTTTGTTGACGGCGTTTTCTGGCTTTGTTCAGGCGGATGACGCGGCAATACAACAAACGTTAGCCAAAATGGGCATCAAAAGCAGCGATATTCAGCCAGCACCCGTGGCAGGCATGAAGACAGTTCTGACTAACAGCGGTGTGTTGTACATCACCGATGACGGTAAACACATCATTCAGGGGCCAATGTATGACGTTAGCGGCGCGGCACCGATCAACGTCACCAACCAGATGTTGTTAAAGCAACTGAACGCGCTCGAAAAAGAGATGATCATCTACAAAGCGCCGCAAGAAAAGCACGTCATCACCGTGTTTACCGACATTACCTGCGGCTACTGCCACAAAATGCATGAGCAGATGGCTGACTACAACGCGCTGGGGATCACCGTGCGTTATCTCGCGTTCCCGCGTCAGGGGCTGGAAAGCCAGGCGGAGCAACAAATGAAAGCCATCTGGTGTGCAAAAGATAAAAATAAAGCCTTCGATGACGTAATGGCAGGCAAAGCCGTTACCCCGGCAAGTTGCGATATCGATATTGCCGACCATTACGCACTTGGCGTACAGCTTGGCGTTAGCGGAACTCCGGCAGTTGTGCTGAGTAATGGCACACTGGTTCCGGGTTATCAGCCGCCGAAAGAGATGAAAGAATTCCTCGACGAACATCAAAAAATGACCAGCGGTAAATAATTCGCGTGAAACAACAGATACAACTTCGTCGTCGTGAAGTCGACGAAACGGCAGACCTGCCCGCTGACCTGCCCCCCTTGCTGCGGCGTTTATACGCCAGCCGGGGCGTGCGCAGCGCGCAGGAACTGGAGCGTAGCGTTAAAGGTATGCTGCCCTGGCAGCAACTGAGCGGTGTCGAAAAGGCCGTTGAGATCCTTTACAACGCTTTTCGCGAAGGAACACGGATTATTGTGGTCGGTGATTTCGACGCCGACGGTGCCACCAGCACAGCTCTGAGCGTGCTGGCGATGCGTTCTCTCGGCTGTGACAACATCGACTACCTTGTACCGAACCGTTTCGAAGACGGTTACGGCTTAAGTCCGGAAGTGGTCGATCAGGCTCATGCGCGTGGCGCGCAGTTGATTGTAACGGTTGATAACGGCATTTCTTCCCACGCAGGTGTTGAACATGCTCGGTCGTTGGGCATTCCGGTTATTGTTACCGATCATCATTTGCCTGGCGAAACTTTACCTGCGGCGGAAGCCATTATTAATCCCAATCTGCGTGACTGCGAGTTTCCGTCGAAATCGCTGGCAGGCGTTGGCGTAGCGTTTTATCTGATGCTGGCGTTACGCACCTTTTTGCGCGATCGGGGTTGGTTCGATGAGCGTGGTATCGCAATACCGAATCTGGCGGAATTGCTGGATCTGGTGGCGCTGGGTACGGTGGCGGATGTAGTGCCGCTGGACGCCAATAATCGTATTCTGACCTGGCAGGGGATGAGTCGCATCCGTGCCGGGAAGTGCCGTCCGGGGATTAAAGCTCTGCTGGAAGTGGCAAACCGCGATGCACAAAAACTCGCTGCCAGCGATTTAGGTTTTGCGCTGGGGCCGCGTCTCAATGCCGCCGGACGACTGGATGATATGTCCGTTGGCGTGGCACTGTTACTTTGCGACAACATCGGCGAAGCGCGCGTTCTGGCTAATGAGCTTGATGCACTAAACCAGACGCGAAAAGAGATTGAACAGGGAATGCAGGTCGAAGCACTGACCTTGTGCGAGCAACTGGAGCGTAGCCGCGATACGCTGCCTGGCGGGCTGGCAATGTATCACCCTGAATGGCATCAGGGCGTCGTTGGTATTCTGGCTTCGCGCATCAAAGAGCGTTTTCATCGTCCGGTTATCGCCTTTGCGCCTGCGGGCGACGGTACGTTGAAAGGTTCTGGGCGCTCCATTCAGGGACTGCATATGCGCGACGCGCTGGAGCGGTTAGACACGCTCTACCCTGGCATGATGCTCAAGTTTGGCGGTCATGCGATGGCGGCAGGATTGTCACTGGAAGAGGACAAATTCGAACTCTTTCAGCAACGCTTTGGCGAACTGGTTACCGAGTGGCTGGATCCGGCATTATTACAGGGTGAAGTGATTTCCGACGGCCCGTTAAGTGCAGCGGAGATGACCATGGAAGTTGCGCAACTGCTGCGTGATGCCGGTCCGTGGGGGCAGATGTTCCCGGAACCGCTGTTTGACGGTCATTTCCGCCTGCTGCAACAGCGGCTGGTGGGGGAGCGCCATCTGAAGGTCATGGTTGAACCGGTCGGCGGCGGCCCGCTGCTGGATGGTATTGCGTTTAACGTTGATACGACCCTTTGGCCTGATAACGGCGTGCGTGAAGTTCAACTGGCCTACAAACTGGATATCAACGAGTTTCGTGGCAACCGCAGTCTACAGATTATCATCGATAATATCTGGCCACTTTAGCGTCGTCTTCTCTATAAAAAAGAGTGTGGATTGGGTACAATCCCGCTCTTATCACCGCATTTTGACTAGCTCAATAAAAGAAATCAGACCATGTTTGAAATTAATCCGGTAAATAATCGCATTCAGGACCTCACGGAACGCTCCGACGTTCTTAGGGGGTATCTTTGACTACGACGCCAAGAAAGAGCGTCTGGAAGAAGTAAACGCCGAGCTGGAACAGCCGGATGTCTGGAACGAACCCGAACGTGCGCAGGCGCTGGGTAAAGAGCGTTCCTCTCTCGAGGCTGTTGTCGATACCCTCGACCAAATGAAACAAGGGCTGGAAGATGTTTCCGGTCTGCTGGAACTGGCTGTAGAAGCTGACGACGAAGAAACCTTTAACGAAGCCGTTGCTGAACTCGACGCCCTGGAAGAAAAACTGGCGCAGCTTGAGTTCCGCCGCATGTTCTCCGGCGAATATGACAGCGCCGACTGCTACCTTGATATCCAGGCAGGTTCCGGCGGTACGGAAGCACAGGACTGGGCAAGTATGCTTGAGCGTATGTATCTGCGCTGGGCAGAATCGCGCGGTTTCAAAACTGAAATTATCGAAGAGTCAGAAGGTGAAGTGGCGGGTATCAAATCCGTGACTATCAAGATCTCCGGCGATTACGCTTATGGTTGGCTGCGCACAGAAACCGGCGTTCACCGTCTGGTGCGTAAGAGCCCGTTTGACTCCGGCGGTCGTCGTCACACGTCGTTTAGTTCCGCGTTTGTTTACCCAGAAGTGGATGACGATATTGATATCGAAATCAACCCAGCGGATCTGCGCATTGATGTATATCGCGCGTCCGGTGCAGGCGGTCAGCACGTTAACCGTACCGAATCTGCGGTGCGTATTACTCACATCCCGACCGGGATTGTGACCCAGTGCCAGAATGACCGTTCCCAGCACAAGAACAAAGACCAGGCCATGAAGCAGATGAAAGCGAAGCTTTATGAGCTGGAGATGCAGAAGAAGAATGCTGAGAAACAGGCGATGGAAGACAATAAATCTGACATCGGCTGGGGCAGCCAGATTCGTTCTTATGTCCTTGATGACTCCCGCATTAAAGATCTGCGTACCGGGGTTGAAACCCGCAACACGCAGGCAGTGCTGGATGGCAGCCTGGATCAATTTATCGAAGCAAGTTTGAAAGCTGGGTTATAAGGAACCAACATGTCTGAACAACACGTACAAGGCACTGACGCGGTAACCGATCTTAACAATGAACTGAAAACACGTCGCGAAAAGCTGGCGAACCTGCGCGAGCAGGGGATTGCCTTTCCGAATGATTTCCGTCGCGACCATACTTCTGACCAACTGCATACAGACTTCGACGGTAAAGAGAACGAAGAGCTGGAAGAGTTGAACATCGAAGTCGCTGTAGCTGGTCGCATGATGACTCGCCGAATCATGGGTAAAGCTTCTTTCGTTACCCTGCAGGATGTCGGTGGTCGCATTCAGCTGTATGTAGCTCGTGATGATCTGCCGGAAGGCATTTATAACGATCAATTTAAGAAATGGGATCTTGGCGATATTATCGGCGCAAAAGGTAAGCTGTTTAAAACCAAAACCGGCGAACTGTCGATCCACTGCACCGAGCTGCGTTTGCTGACCAAAGCACTGCGCCCGCTGCCAGACAAATTCCACGGCTTGCAAGATCAGGAAGCGCGTTATCGTCAGCGTTATCTGGATCTTATCTCTAACGATGATTCCCGCAACACCTTTAAAGTGCGTTCACAGATCCTCTCTGGCATTCGCCAGTTCATGGTGAATCGCGGCTTTATGGAAGTTGAAACCCCGATGATGCAGGTGATCCCTGGCGGTGCGGCTGCGCGTCCGTTTATCACCCATCATAACGCGCTGGATCTCGACATGTACCTGCGTATTGCGCCGGAACTGTACCTTAAGCGTCTGGTGGTTGGCGGCTTTGAACGAGTGTTCGAAATCAACCGTAACTTCCGTAACGAAGGTATCTCCGTACGCCATAACCCAGAGTTCACCATGATGGAACTCTATATGGCTTACGCGGATTACAAAGATCTGATCGAACTGACCGAATCGCTGTTCCGCACTCTGGCGCAGGATATTCTCGGTAAGACCGAAGTAACCTACGGTGATGTGGTACTGGACTTCGGTAAGCCGTTCGAAAAACTGACCATGCGTGAAGCGATTAAGAAATATCGCCCGGAAACTGACATGGCAGATCTGGATAACTTCGACTCTGCGAAAGCGATTGCTGAATCTCTCGGCATTCACGTTGAGAAGAGCTGGGGGCTGGGTCGTATTGTGACCGAGATCTTTGACGAAGTGGCAGAAGCGAATCTGATTCAGCCGACCTTCATTACTGAATACCCGGCTGAAGTTTCTCCGCTGGCGCGTCGTAACGACGTCAACCCGGAAATCACCGATCGCTTTGAATTCTTTATTGGCGGTCGTGAGATTGGTAACGGCTTTAGCGAACTGAACGATGCAGAAGATCAGGCGCAGCGTTTCCTAGATCAGGTTGCGGCGAAAGACGCAGGCGACGATGAAGCAATGTTCTACGATGAAGATTACGTTACTGCGCTGGAACATGGTCTGCCGCCGACAGCAGGTCTGGGAATTGGTATCGACCGTATGGTTATGCTTTTCACCAACAGCCATACTATCCGCGACGTTATTCTGTTCCCGGCGATGCGTCCGGTAAAATAAGTATTACGCGTAAGCACATAACCCCGGCAACCGTCGGGGTTTTTTATTTAAGCTGTGTAAATGCAGACAATTGTTTTCTGGCTTCGCTATTGGCTACCTGCATCACCATCCACGGGCTGAACGCCCACGGCGTAGCATCAATACCGTGTAATACATCTGCTAAATCACACCATTGATAATCCATCACTTCATCATTGTTGGGCTGTAACTCGCTGATTACGCGAGCGGCAAATACCGGGCACACTTCATTTTCGACAATGCCACTCGGATCGGTGGCGCGGTAGTGAAAGCCGGGATAAACCGGTTCTGGTGATGTTATTTCCACACCCAGTTCAAAGCGGCAACGGCGGATCACTGCGTCTTCGTTGCTTTCTCCCAGTTGTGGATGCCCACAAACCGAGTTTGTCCACACACCCGGCCATGCTTTTTTGCTCAGTGCGCGGCGGGTAACTAATAATTGCCCTTTGGCATTAAACAGCCAACTGGAGAACGCGAGATGTAAGGGGGTATTTGCCGTGTGTGCAGCATATTTTTCCAGTGTACCCGAAGGGACTCCCTGTGCATTCAGTAAAATGACGTGTTCCGTTTGCATAATTTCTCACATGTAATTCTAATCACTCGTCATTATAGATAACAGAAGTGTTAAATGATTAACCAAGTGAGCGTTTATCGACAACCGCCCGTTTTGAGCGGATGCCGACAGAGAAAGACCATTTAAAAAAGCAACATCATATATTTGAAGCGGCTTTCAATAGCCATTGCAACGCAGTCAGAAATGACAGGAATGGAGATCATTAAGAGTAATAACAGACTGAATATAGCGCGCATTAAAAGATTCATATTATTCTCCATGCTCATTTTTCTTCAGCTTGCGCATCAGAAGCCACATACGTACTGTCCTGACTTTTAGATCTTTATCAGAGACGGATTCCTTCACCAGGTCAGCATGATGCTGATAGCCATTAAAGAAGACGTTCAGCACAACGGCGCTAAGGGTTGCGAGCATAATGCCGCTATGCAGCAACGGTTGCAGTACGGCCGGTAATTTAGAAAAAAAATCGTGAGAAAGCGTCGGGGTCATGCCAACGCCGAGACTGATTGCCACAATATAAAGGTTGTAACGGTTGGTGGTGTAGTTACAGCGCGACAGAATCCGAATCCCTGTTGCCAGCACCATGCCGAACATCACCAGCCCCGCGCCGCCCAGCACAAATTGCGGAATGGAAGCCACCAGCACCGCCATTTTAGGCACCATGCCGAACAGAATTAAAATAATCCCCGAAGAAATACACACCCAGCGGCTATGAACGCGCGTCACGCTGACCAGACCGACGTTTTGTGAAAAAGATGTATGCGGAAAACTGTTAAACGTTCCGCCGATCATGGTTCCTACGCCATCCACGCGCAGCCCGCGAATAATGTCGTGCGAAGAGAGCTTACGACCGACTATTTCACCCAGTGCCAGGAACATCCCCATCGACTCAATAAATACGATGATGAGAACTGCGGTCATGGTCAAAATAGAAACGGGGTCGAAAATCGGCATACCAAACGACATCGGCGTAACAATCGCAAACCACGAAGCATCATGCAGCCCGGATAAATTGACTTCATTCATCATCCATGAAAGTAAAAAGCCAAATACAATCCCCAGTAATACGGCAACATTGGACATAAATCCTTTTGCATAGCGAGTAATAAGCAAGATGAAAATTAAGACTGCGAAGGAGATTCCTAAATAAACGGGATTACCATATTGCGGATTTCCTTTACCTCCCGCAGCCCAATCAATGCCCACCTGAATAATACTCAGCCCGATAGAGGTAATAACCACACCGGTAACCAGCGGTGGGAACAAAGGCATTAAGCGACCAATAAGCGGCGCTAATAATGTGGTGATAAATCCGGCTGCGATGGTTGCGCCAAAAATCCCCAGCAGCCCGATATCCGGGTTCATCCCGATAGCTATCATTGGCGTTACAGCTGCAAAGGTCACTGACATAATAACGGGCAGGCGGATCCCCATAAAACGACCGATGCCAATGCATTGCAAAAGTGTGACGATACCGCAGCAAAAGAGGTCGGAGCTAATAAGCATCGCTATCGCCTCTTTGGTAAGGCCGAGTCTGTCACCAATCATCAGTGGTACAGCGACTGCGCCTGCATACATCACAAGTACGTGTTGCAGACCGAGTATGATCAACTTTCCTGGTGATAATATGCGGTCAACCTCATCGGTGGGGCGGTCTTGCCCTGAAGATGAGGGAAGTTGGGAATCTATGGCGCTCATCAGTCATTCTCCTTTCGCTCGCCAGAGTGAAATGCAACCGTTTACGTTAATAAAACTGTTTAATGACATGCTCGTGGGATGCCAGTTTTAACGAGGAAGGGAAGTTATAGAATGGAAATGCGGAGGCAATCACATAATCCTGGTTAAACCAAGAAAATGAGAAAAGAATAAGACAATGGAATTATCTTTAATTTTCTCATATTGATATGTCTTTAATCATTCTGGCATGTTGCACTCTCGCATTTAATGCTTTTGAGTTGGATTACTCTGTTTTCAGCGATGGAGTTTAATTAATGAAAGCGGCACAGATTGAGGGGTAATAATTTGACCTCAGTCGCAAAATATCATTAAAGCGGACACGTTTTATAATATATGCCCGTTTATTGCATCGCGACATTTGAGAAGACATAACTCATCAAATGAAAGGGATGCAAATGAATAAGTTTATCGCTGCTGAAGCTGCGGAATGTATAGGCTGTCATGCCTGTGAAATTGCCTGTGCGGCGGCACACAATCAAGAAAACTGGCCGCAGAGCTACAGTGACTTTAGACCCCGTATTCACATTGTTGGGAAAGGCCTGCACGCGAATCCGGTGGCCTGTCATCATTGCAACAATGCCCCCTGCGTTACGGTTTGCCCGGTAAATGCTCTGACTTTCCAGCCTGATAGCGTACAACTGGACGAGCAAAAGTGTATTGGCTGTAAAAGATGCGCAATCGCTTGCCCCTTTGGCGTAATCGAGATGGTCGGTTCTATTGCGCAGAAATGCGACCTTTGTAACCAGCGCAGTTCCGGCGCGCAAGCCTGTATTGAGGTCTGCCCAACACAGGCGTTAAGGCTGATGGACGATAAAGGGTTACAGCAGATAAAGATGACCCGCCAGCGCAAAACGGCAGAAGGAAAGGCGTCATCAGATGCTCAGCCATCTCGCCGTGCAGCGTTGCTCCCCGTTAACCCGCGCAAAGGCGCAGAGAAAATTACAGCGAACGAGCGGAAGACTCACTTTGGCGAAATCTATTGTGGACTGGATCCGCAACAAGCAACTTATGAGAGTGACCGCTGTGTTTATTGTGCCAAAAAAGCCAACTGTAACTGGCATTGTCCGTTGCATAACGCCATTCCGGATTACATCCATCTGGTACAGGAAGGGAAGATTATTGAAGCGGCAGAACTCTGCCACCAGACCAGCTCCTTACCAGAAATCTGCGGCAGGGTATGTCCGCAGGATCGGCTTTGTGAGGGCGCATGTACTTTGAAAGATCACTCTGGCGCAGTCTCTATCGGCAATCTGGAACGCTATATTACTGATACTGCGCTGGCGATGGGCTGGCGTCCCGATGTCAGCCAGGTCGTTCCGCGTATGGAACGGGTAGCTGTGATTGGTGCCGGGCCAGCAGGACTGGGGTGTGCCGATATCCTGGCGCGCGCTGGCGTTCATGTTGATGTCTTTGATCGCCATCCGGAAATCGGCGGTATGCTCACCTTTGGTATTCCTCCTTTCAAGCTCGATAAAGCGGTGTTAAGCCAGCGGCGGGAGATATTCACCGCGATGGGGATCGACTTTCATCTCAACTGTGAAATTGGCCGCGATATCTCTTTCAACGAATTAACGGCGGAATATGATGCTGTTTTCCTCGGGGTGGGGACTTACGGGATGATGCGAGCGGATCTGCCGCATGAAGATGCGCCCGGTGTGATTCAGGCGCTACCGTTTCTGACCGCGCATACTCGCCAGTTGATGGGGCTGCCAGAGTCTGCAGAGTATCCGCTGACGGATGTAGAAGGTAAGCGAGTTGTCGTATTGGGGGGCGGCGATACAACAATGGATTGCCTGCGCACATCCATTCGCCTGAAGGCCGCCAGTGTGACCTGTGCTTATCGGCGTGATGAAGTCAGTATGCCCGGCTCGCGAAAAGAGGTGGTTAATGCGCGTGAGGAAGGCGTTGAGTTTCTGTTCAATGTTCAGCCGCAATATATCGCTCTTGATGATAACGGGCGCTTAAAGGCGGTGGGCTTGATTCGTACCGCAATGGGTGAGCCGGGGCCTGATGGTCGCCGTCGTCCACGTCCGGTGGCGGGATCTGAGTTTGAACTGCCCGCCGATGTGCTGATTATGGCCTTTGGCTTCCAGGCACATGCCATGCCGTGGTTGCAGGGCAGCGGCATTAAACTTGATAAATGGGGGCTGATAAAAACTGGCGATGCAGGGCATTTATCCACCCAGACGCATCTGAAAAAGGTTTTTGCCGGTGGTGATGCCGTTCATGGTGCGGATCTGGTCGTCACCGCAATGGCAGCAGGAAGACAGGCGGCACACGATATGTTAGCTATGTTTAATACGAAGGCATCGCGATGAAATCGTTAATTATCGTTAATCCAGCTGACTGTATTGGCTGCCGTACTTGCGAAGTGGCTTGCGTGGTCGCCCATCCGTTAGAACAGGAGTTGAATGCGAGTTTCTTTCTCCCACGTTTAAAAGTGCAGCGTCTGAACAACATTAGTGCGCCAGTGATGTGCCATCAGTGCGAAAACGCCCCTTGTGTTGGCGCTTGCCCCGTGCAGGCGCTGACGATGGGCGAACAGGTGGTACAGGCAAATTCTGCCCGCTGTATTGGCTGTCAGAGTTGTGTCAGTGCGTGCCCGTTTGGGATGATCACTGTTCAGTCTTTGCCCGGACATACTCGCCAACTCATCGTGAAATGCGATCTCTGTGAACAGCGGGAAGAGGGGCCAGCCTGCGTTGAATCTTGCCCAACGCAGGCGTTGCAGTTGATGACTGAGAGAGAACTCAGGCAAATCCGCCAGCAGCGTATTGCTGCCAGCGGCGAGAATCATCTCTGATAGAAATCTCCGCGCTGAAAGGCGCGGAGAATCTCTTAAATAGCCCAACCACCAGCGTAAAACGCGACCAGGGCGACGGTAATGATAACCGTACCAATATTCAGTTTTTGCCATTCGCGAGCAAAGACGCGACCTACAACCAGCGTCACAAAGCCCAGCATAATACCGGTAACGATATTGCAGGTCAGGACGATGAACACGGCACACACCAGTCCGGCCATTGCATCAATAAAGTCGTTGAAATCCAGCTTCGAAACGTTGCTTAACATCAGTAGACCAACGTACATCAGTGCAGGGGCTGTGGCATACCCAGGGATCAGAAACGACAGCGGAGATAAAAACAGAATCAACAGGAACAATGCACCAACCACGGTAGCGGTCAAACCGGTTTTGCCTCCGGCGGCGGTTCCTGCCGCTGATTCGATATAAACTGCCGCAGGTGCCGCACCCACTAAACCGGAGAATATTGAGCTAACCGAGTCACTGGTCAGGGCTTTGCCACCGTTGATTATTTGGTTGTCTTTATCCAGCAGATTCGCCTGACCGGCTACTGCACGGATGGTGCCGGTGGCGTCAAACACAGCAGTCATCACTAATGCCAGTACACTCGGAAGTACGGTTGGCTGGAGCGCGCCCATAATATCCAGGCTGAAAATCAGAGATTTTCCATCTTCACCCGTCAGACTCGGCATTGCCACCAGACCGTGGTATTTCACCGCCGGATCAAAAATTAATCCGATGATCGAGATGGCGATAATCACCAGCAAGATCCCACCAGGTACGCGGCACTTCTCCAGACCGAAAATGACCGCTAATCCCAGCAAACTCATCATCACCGGAAAGGAAGTAAACGCACCGAGCGCCACCGGCAAGCCTTCAATCGGGTTTTTGATAACCATACCCACACCGTTAGCAGCAATCAGCAGCAGAAACAGCCCGATACCGATACCTGTACCGTGCGCAATACCCATTGGTAAATTGCGTAAGATCCAGGTTCGCACGCCAGTTACGGAGATAGCGGTAAATATCAGCCCCATCAGAAAGACCGCCCCTAGTGCTACCGGAACGCTAATTTGTTGCCCAAGTACCAGGCTGAATGCAGTAAATGCTGTCAAGGAAATGGCGCAACCAATCGCCATTGGCAGGTTAGCCCATAACCCCATCAGCAGAGAGCCGAAGCCTGCGACCAGACAGGTGGCAACGAAGACCGCTGCGGGAGGAAAACCTGCTTTACCCAGCATTCCCGGCACTACGATAACGGAGTAAACCATAGCGAGGAATGTGGTCAGACCCGCCAGTACCTCCTGGCGAACGCTGCTGCCACGAGCGGTAATTTTAAAATAATTATCCAGCGCGCCCTGTGGCTTTGGTGCGTCCGGTGTTTGTAGGATGTCTCCAGACATAATGATGTCCTCACGAGGTTTATTATTAGTTACGTTCGTACACCAGACGACCATCAACGTAGGTGCGATAGATAGAACGGTCATCGCCCAACGTCATCATCACGAACAATTTGTCGACTAAAGAAACAGAGTTGTCATAGCGCAGTTGCTGCAGCGGTGTGGCGGTAGGTTCCATCACCACGAAATCAGCCTCTTTGCCTGGTATAAAGTTGCCGATCAGATCGTCAAGCCCCAGAGATTTCGCGCCACCGAGCGTGGCAAGATAAAATGCTTCATATGCTGAGAGACGATAGCCCTGTAGCTGCAATACTTTGTAGGCTTCGTTCAGTGTTTGCAGCATGTTGAAGGTGGTTCCTGCGCCAATGTCAGTCCCCATGCCAACTTTGACTTTCTTATTCCATGCTTTTTTCAGGTTGAATAAGCCGCTGCCGAGATAAAGGTTGGAGGTTGGACAAAACGCGATGCTGGATTTAGTCTCGCTGAGACGATCCCACTCTTTTTCTTCCAGATGGACGCAGTGAGCAAAGACGCAGTTTTTACCTGTCAGGCCATACTGGTGATAAACATCCAGATAACCATCATGTTCAGGATAAAGCTCTTTCACCCAGGCAATTTCATCTTTGTTTTCACACAGATGGGTATGTATCCACGTATCGGGAAACTCTTCTTTCAGGCGTTGCGCCATTGCCATCTGTTCGGGAGATGAAGTCGGTGCGAAGCGCGGCGTAATGGCGTATAACAGACGTCCATTTTTGTGCCAGCGTTTGATCAGTTCTTTGCTTTGGTGATAGCTGCTTTCTGCGGTATCGAGCAGATAATCCGGCGCATTGCGATCCATCATCACCTTGCCGGCAATCATGCGCATATTGATATGACTGGCGGCTTCAAACAGCGCATCAACGGATTGCGGATGAACAGTCCCAAACACTAGCGCCGTGGTTGTGCCGTTGCGCAATAACTGTTTGATGAAAAATGCCGACATTTCGCGGGCATATTCTAAATCTTCATAACGACGCTCTGTGGGGAAGGTGTGTTTATTCAGCCATTCCAGCAACTGCTCGCCATAGGCACCGACCATTTCACTTTGCGGATAATGGATATGTGTATCGACAAAGCCCGGAACTATCAGTTTGCCGCGATAGTCGCGAACGCGAATGGTGTCAGGAATTTGATGCTTTCCGTCCTCCCATTTGCCAAACCACTCCACTTTCCCTTGTTTAATGAGTAGTAAACCATCCTCAATAAACCGCAGCGCAGAGGCGATCTCTTCCGGGTTATCGACTGTACGGGTGACATCAATAAAACTGCCTCGTACTGCTTTTAACGTGTGTTCTCCTGACATCATTGACTCCTTTACTTTTAATCCATCTCTTCCGCTGAGGTAATACCAGGCAGAACGTTTTCCTGTCGGTAGCCACCAGGGAGAATAATATTTAATAAAATCGCAGTTAACCCGCCTGCACAAATAGGGTTTTCAACTAATACATAAATAGAGGCAGGCAATATTTTAAAAATTTCGGGATCGTAGGAAACACCAAGACCTAAACCTAATGAGGTGGCGACGATAAGTGTTTCACGGCGTTTTAAGCCATTGGTGATAATGATGCGGATACCGGCAATGGCAATCATGGAAAACATTAACGTCATTGCGCCCCCCAGAACTGCCGAGGGGATAGTGGTGAAGAAGCCGCCGATCATCGGAAATAACCCGAGGATAACCAACATAACCGCGATGGTTCGCCCGACATAACGTGAAGCGACGCCAGTCATCTGAATAACCCCATTATTTTGCGCAAACGTGGTTAGCGGTAATGAACCGACAGCGGAGGCGATAACAGAGACCAGGCCATCTGCCAGCACGCCACCTTTCAGTCGTGACTGATATTCGTCACCCTGAATAGGACGGCGGGAAACCATTGCCGTGGCGGTGATATCGCCTACTGCCTCCAGTACGCTAAGCAGATAAATAGTGCCAACCACCAGGAACTGATGAAAGCTGAAACTAAACCCGTATTTGAACGGATGTGGGATAGTGATTAACGGCAGGTTGCGCATACTGCTGAAATCCACCATGCCAAGACATAACGACGCGATATAGCCGACGCAAAGCCCGATGGCGATCCCGCCCATGCGTAGCAACGGACTACGGCAGCAGTTAAAGCCGATCACCACAATCAAAACCAATAAACCAACGCCGAGATGTTCGTAATTGCCGAACGTACCGCTGCTTTTGGCTGCAAATCCACCGCCAAAATCGATAATGCCGACTTTAATCAGGCTTAAGCCGATCATCAGCACCACAATGCCGCTGACGGTGGGGGTGATAACCCGACGTAGATAAGGCAGGATAAAAGAAGAACCGACAACCAGAAATGCGCCGACGAAGGAAACGCCAAGCAGCGACGACATGATTAATTCTTCGTGGAAACCATCGCTTTTCATGCTGCTGCCCAGCGCAATCATGACGGTAACAAATGAAAAATTGACTGACTGAATGGAGAGTAAACCGGAACCCACGATGCCATAACGGTTTACCTGTAACCATGTTCCAATGCCGGAGGCGATCATCGCCATTGAAACCAGATAGGCGGTTGTTTCTGCGGAAAGTTGTAAGGCCGCACCCACAATTAATGCGGGAGTCACCATCGGAACGAAAATTGCCAACAGATGGGTAATTGCGCCAACAATAGCCTGATGAAAGGGAGGGCGATCCTCCAGTTCAAATATAAGGTCGGAACCTGCATGGTTTATATCAGACATCCCTTCACTCCTTTTAAAGTAAATTTGATCATCTGAATCAGTAAAATAAATACCCACGAATTTGGGGCGCAGGACGCCTTGAGAACGGCTTATCTCATTTTCGCAGTTACTATTTAGTCATCGTTCAAACAGAGAAACAGGCCGCAGAAGCGGTAACAGATTGTTGATAAATCGCGCTTTGTTCATGCCGGATGCGGCGTGAACGCCTTATCCGCCTACCAAATCATGCTAACTCAATATATTGCAGTCGACATGTAGGCCTGATAAGCGCAGCGCATCAGGCAATTTCGCATTTGTCAGCAATCCAGGCCGCCGAAGCGGCCATTTATTACTTATATTTTTTCCAGCGCGGTGAGTATTTTCTCCGGAGTGAAATGCCATTCGCGTAACCAGATGCCGCAGGCATCGTGAATTGCGGTAGCAATCGCCGGAGCTGCGCCATTTACACCGATTTCCGAGATCGATTTTGCCCCGAACGGGCCGACTTTATCGTCGCTCGGCACCAACACAGCGCGGAAATCACGCGGAATGTCACCAATTTTCGGTGCGCCGTAACTGCGTAAATCGCGGGTTAACGGGTGACCTTCGGTGTCATAAATGATTTCTTCGCTCATACTGTGTCCGATAGCACGCAGGGTAGCGCCGTAGATTTGTCCCAACGCTAACTCCGGATTGACCGGCGTACCGCAATCCAGCAGGGCGTAGAATTTGTCCAGGCGGATTTCACCGGTACGCGTGTTAACGGCAACTTCGGCAAAGTTTGCGCCATACGGGAAGGCGAAATCAGGCGTGATGTAACTGGCTGTTCCCACCAGTGAACCAAAGCCAGTACCGGTTTCGCCTTTATGGGCAATATCCCCGAAACTCACTTCGCCTTTCTTACCGCGCACGACGCCCGGCGTTGCTAGTTGAACATCTGCCACTGGCTCACCCAACATTTGCGCGCCGTGGAACAGAATTTTCTCCCGCAGATTTTCCGCTGCTAAACGCGCCGCGTTACCCGAGAAGCAAGTACCGGACGAGGCATATGCGCCTTTATCAAACAAGGCATGATCGGTATCACCGGAGATAACATGCACGTCCTGCGGTGGGCAGTGCAGCACTTCTGCTGTCAGTTTCGTCACCACAGTATCCAGACCAGTACCAATATCCGCACCGCCAGAATGAACGATAAAGGTACCGTCCGATTCCAGTTTGATCATGCAGTTAGCCTGATCGATATCCGGGATCCCCGATTTCTGCATGATAATGGCGACGCCGCGACCGATATGCCAGTCACCATTTTGCGGTTTCGGTGACGACCATTGGATCATCTCGCGACCCTGACGCAGGATCTCTTCCAGTGCGCAGCTGGCGGCGGAAGGAACAGAGGTCGGCGCTTTACCTTCACCGATTGCACCGAGAATTTTCAGCTCTTGCCCTTCGTGTACCCGGTTACGTTCGATAATTTCCAGTTGGTCGATCTGTAACTGTTCAGCCAGTTCCGCTAATGCCATGGTGATAGCGAAGTTACCTTTCGGTGCGCCATAACCCTGATAAGCACCATTTGGGCAAATGTTGCTGTAGTAGGTGGTGACCTGGAAATCGACGTTATCGCACGGATATAACGGCAGCGACAGCGCCGGTCCGTTACACGGTACGGTGAGTGAGTGGTTGCCGTAAGGGCCAGTGTTGGCGCGGAAATCCATCTTCACTGCCGTCAGGCGACCATCTTTTTTCGCTCCCAGTTTGACGGTGACTTTCGCGACGTGACGAGAGGTGTTAGCAATAAACTCTTCTTCACGGGTGTAGCGGAACAGTACCGGACGCCCGGTCACGCAGGTTGCCCAGGCGCACACTTCTTCCAGCAGGATGTCCTGTTTGGAACCAAAACCGCCGCCAACTCGCTCTTTAATGACATGAACTTTATGCTGTTTCATGCCCACGAGGCGCGCGACCTGGCGGCGTAAGTGCCATGGTACCTGGGTGGAGGCGTGGATAACCAGACGATCGCCGTCCATCCGGGTAAAGCAGATATGTGTTTCAGTCGGGCACTGCTGTGCCTGCGTTGAGTTATAGGTTCTCTCAATGATCACATCGGCATCGGCAAAGCCTTTGTCCATATCGCCAATATGACCATGAATACTGGCAGCGATATTTTTGCGAGGGCGAGAACCGATCGGGAAGTTGATGATCATATGCTCGCCGCGCTGGGCTGCATGGCTGTTATCGTCTTCCAGAGTATCTGGCGCACCAGCAACATACACCACTGGTTCATCGTGCACGACAGGCGCATCTTCCGCCATTGCTTCGTCGATCGACATTACCGGCTTAAGCACTTCATATTCAACGTCGATGAGCTTCAGTGCTTCGAGCGCAATTTCTTCACTTTCTGCGACGACCGCAGCAACACGATCGCCGACATGACGCATTTTCTTGCCGAACATACGGCGGTCAAGCGGTGACGGTTCCGGTGCGCTCTGACCACCCGGGGTATAGTAGATATCCGGGCAATTCAGGTGAGTAATAACGTGAACGACGCCCGGTAAGGCTTCAGCTTTGCTGACATCCAGATGAGTAATCAGTGCGTGAGCGTGTGGGCTACGTAACATTTTAATGACGCAGGCGTCAGCCGTTACGCGGTCTTCAACATAGCAGGGTTTCGCCTGCACCATTTTCGCGGCATCAGTTTTAGGATAATGCTTGCCAATGACTTCAAGGTCATCACGGAAAGTCGGAGCGATATCAATGGTGGCCTGCGGATTATTTTTACGTGCAACCGCCAGTTCAACGACCTGGTAGTATTGCTGCCAGCCTGCATCGCGGCTGAACAGACCTGAGAGCGCGTCGTCGATCTCTTCGCGGGTAGGTGTGGCAATGCGATCGAGAAGATCGGTGATAATCAGAGCCGCAGCCGGATCGTTATAACCGGACTGCACCACGCCGACATCAACCATTGCCTGCTGAACCAGACTTAACTCGTTCCATTTGCCCAGAGATTCTGCGGTACGAATATCTGCTTTTTCTAACTGTGCGGCAATAAGCAAGGACGCGTTAACGATATTACCGTTAAAGATAATTGCGTCAGAACCGGCAAACCCAAAGCCATCATCACTGTTGCGTACAGAGTGCATTCCCATGTTAAACAACAGCTTTTGCACGTTTTCGCCAGGATTAACGGTTAGCGCCTGGGGCGCGCCATTTAAAGTAAAGTGGATAATCATACGGCTTCCTCCCCAGCCTGTTGGCAGTCGGCATACAGGTCGGCTACCAGAACTCCCGTGATATAGCGTTTATAGGCCACGCTGCCCCGCAAATCTTCCTGCGGGAAAATGGCGTTGGCGACAGCCTGTTCAAGTGCATTGCCTTCCAGATTTTGTTTTTCAACATCGTGCAGACGCAGGGCTTTACTGGCGACGCCATCCAGCGCAATTCGCATACCGTCGTGGTCGGTTAATGCAACGGCCGCAGTCACCACCGTTAACCCAGCCTGGGAACGGCTAATTTTGCGAGTCGCGCAGGTGCGATACGGATCTTTAATGATGATTTCTGTCAGCAGACGATCGCATGGGCAGGACAGGTAGTCCTCAATTGACAGCGTTTCACCGTTGCCAAAAACCAGTTCAGCATCCAGTGCCAGCAAGACGGGAAGCAACACCGACTCTTCCTGCCGGGCGGCGATTTCGCCACCAATGGTCGACTGATTACGAACATGGCGAGAGTAGACAAAGCCGAGGGCTTCACGCAAAGCTGCAGGAATAAATCGCGCATCACGCAGTGGCTGCAAGCGAGACATTGCGCCAATACGCAGTGCGCCGTTATCCCAGTCAACCCAGTCCAGCTCCAGATCCTGCAAGGAAATGGCAATCTTTTTATCGGTACGGGTTGGTGTGGCGTTGAGTTTGCTGCCCCCGGCAAACCAGACGGCTTCATCCTGGTAGCGGCGCTTCAGTTCCAGCGCCTGTTCGACAGAGTCGGGTCTGAAAAATTGTTCAATCATCTTCTTTCCTTATTTAACCCTCTTCCCTGAAGGAAGAGGGTATCTGTCATTTATGCCAGCGCATCCATCCGACGCCACATACCGGCGGCGGCTTTTCTGGCTTGCGCATAAATGGAATCGCAATCGAAGTTAAACTGACGGTCTTCATAGACCATGACACCGTTGACCATCACGCTGTGAACGCTGCCTGAACCCATGCCGAAAGCGATATGACCGGCGATATTGTCCGCCAGCAACGGCGTTGGCGAGTTGTAATCGCAAATGGTTAAATCGGCTTTATAACCGGCTTCCAGCAGGCCGAATTTCGCACCAAAGTTGCGACTCATTAGTTCGTTGCCGTTAGTCAGGGCTTTGGCAAAACTGTCAGGCCACAGCGGACCACCAGCGTCACGATGTTTAAAGAAGGCGAATTTCATCTCTTCAAACATGTCTGAACCGATGCCGTCGGTTCCCAGCGCCAGATTGCGGATATCGCTAAGATGATGGTTGTAACCAACATGGTTATTCATGTTGGAGCGGGCGTTATGTACCAGGAACGCGTCACGCTGATTAAGCAGGGCGATATCCTCTTTCGACAGATACAGGCCGTGGGCGACCAGCGTTTTGCTATCGATAAGATCGAATTGCGCCAGCCGTGCCAGCAGATCTTTGCCGTACCAGTGGTGACTGTGAGAAACGTCGTAAAGATCTTCAGCAGCGTGAATGTGTAAACCACGCCCGGTGGCTTTTACGGCTTCGCGCAGCATTTCCAGACCTGCATCCGGCACAGTAAACGGCGCGTGAGCACCAATATGCGCTTCGACCAGATATGGCTCGGTAGCCGCTTTCTTCGCGTCGTCAATCTGACGGGCGAAACGGATGTTTTCTTCTACACCTTCCTGTAACTCTGTGATGCCGTTGTTACGGTCAGTGGTTTCAAAACAGGTCATCGCACGCAGGCCAACTTTTAAAAATGCGTTGCGCAGCGTCGAGAGCGACCCGCCGATATAAGCCGGGGAAGCATGGTGATCGATAACCGACGTGCATCCGCTCTTGATTGCTTCGAGTGAACAAATCAGCCCGCTGTAATAGAGCGACTCTTCATCAAGGGCACGATCGAGCCGCCACCAGAGATTTTTCAGCGTTGAGATGAAATCCGGGCAGGGGGCGATGTTCGCCATAATTCCGCGCGAAAGTCCCGAGTAAAAATGGTTGTGCGAGCAGACAATCCCAGGCATCACAATCCGGCCATGCATCTCTTTGTAGCTGGCGTCAGGATAACGCTGCGTCAGAGCATCGCCGATCGCGACAATCACATCATTTTCGATGGCGATATCGACGCCTTCCTGCACTTTTGCCGGGTGTAACTGCACTGCGGTGACATTCTTCAGAATCAACATGATTACACCTCCACGCGGCCCAGCAGATAATGATGATGCTGGTGGACATGGCTGATAATGTGGCACATATCGTTCAGCTCTGGCGGTACGTTGTCGAACTGACCTTCGCTATTGATGTTCAACACCCAACTCTGATTATTCAGACGGACACGTACACGCTCATTTTCCACCAGGAAGCCTGGATTGCTGCTGTTATCAAAGTCTTGCGACAGACTAAAGACGGTGATTTTGTCTTTGTACGGTTTACCGTTCCACGGGCAGAACTGGGCGCAGTTGCCGCATTCGTTGCAGTAAGCGTCAAGGTGCAGCGTCTGGAAACGGTTCTGGAAGCCAGGGACGGCAATTGAGACGTTGGCGCGGTTCGGGCAGACATCTACACACTTGCTGCAAACGTAGTTACATTCAAGGCAGCGAGCGGCTTCCTGGGCGACAAACGCGTCGCGATCGTCGCTGTTCACCAGGGTGACTGAGATATCACCTTTACGTTGGTAGATTTCCGCCGGGTTGACGTTGTTCCAGTGTTTATCGTTCTGGTGGGAGCGAATATTTTCCCGACTAAGGATGGCATCGGTAGCCCGACGAGCGGTGCCAACTGCGGCAACGATAGAGGACGGTCCGCGCTGTACGTCACCGATCATAAAGACGTCAGTCAGGCGGGTCTCACCGTTATGGTCGACATCAGGCCAGCCGTTTTTGTCCAGCGGCACGCCCATCGCATTCAGGGCTTCAGTATCCTGCTGTTCGCCAATGGCGGTGATCAGGCTGTCTACGTGCAGCGTTACCGTTTCGCTGGTTTCAACCGGACGGCGGCGACCTTTCTCATCAGGTTCGCCAAGCGACATGACGCGCAACGTTAAGGTGCCATCCGCATCAAAACGTTCTGGGTTATTGAGGAAACGGAACTCTACGCCATCGTGTAGTGCTTCTTCATACTCTTCGCGCCATGCTGGCATCTCTTGCAGTGAACGACGGTAAACGACAGTCGCTTTTTCTACGCCCGGCACGCGTAATGCCGCGCGGGCGCAGTCCATTGCGGTGTTACCCGCACCGACAATCACCACATGTTTGCCCAGCTTGAGCGCCGTTCCTTTGTTGTACTCACGCAGGAAGGGGAGGGATTTCCAGACATTCTGGTTGTTGCCAGCCAGTTTCACACCGCTGTTTTTATCGGTGCCGGTGGCAATCAGAACATAGTGGAAACCCTGATTTTTTAACTGTTCGACGGTCAGATCCGGTGAGCAGTCATACTCAAATTTCACGCCGTGATCGGCAACAAAATCGATATCGTGCTGAATCAACTCAGCAGGAATACGGAATTGGGGAATGATATTTTTCACCACGCCGCCGGCGTTAGCTTCGCGTTCAAACAGTGTGACTGGATGACCCGCTCTGGCAAGGAAGTAACCTGCAGCCAGACCCGCTGGACCCGCGCCAATGACGGCAACCGGATGGCGAGAACCAGAACCCGCTGGTTTGTGCCAGCGTTGTTTGTATTCATCCCAGCCTTTTTCCAGGGCGACTTTTTTCAGTTCGCGGATATTCAGCGCACTGTCGTAATCCAGGCGGGTACAGTTGTACTGGCACTGGTGATCGCAAATGTGGCCAGTAATGGCGGGCAGGGCATTACGTTGGTAGATGAGTTCCAGCGCGTCGGCATAACGATGTTCGCCCAATAGTCGAATGTATTCCGGAATATCCTGTTTGATGGCGCAGGCAGTGACACAGGGGGCAACGTAGCAGTCGGTCAGCGGCAGGTCTTCTGCCACTTCTATACGCTCTTCTGGCTTCCAGTGTTTCTGGGTATATTCCATGGTTAGCGCATCTGCGGCCAGCTTGCTCAGTCGTTCCACGTCAACGTGGTCAAGTCCCCAGGCGTCGGAGCCTTCCAGCTCGCGCATACAGGCACTTAAACGCAGATAGCCGCCTGGTTTCAGCAAGTCGGTTGCCATGGTGATTGGACGAATGCCAGTATCGAAAATATCGCGGATAGTCAGCTGGCTGGCACCACCGGAATAAGAAATTGGCAGTTTGCCGTCAAAGGCGCGGGACAGAACTGCTGCGACATTGATAGAGAGCGGGAACAGCGCACGGCCGGACATATACATCTCTTCACCGGGCAGTGCACCTTTGTTATTGATGGTGCCGAGAGTGTTAGTCAGTTTGACGCCAAAGCCGAGTGATTTTTCTTTTGCCAGCGTCATCAGGCGTTCCAGCATTTCCAGCGCCTGCGTCAGCTTGAGGTCGTGATCAAATGACTCTTCTTTTAAGCCGATGTAATCGAATCCACATCCATCAAGAATCTCACGAACACGCGCGTACCCCAGTAAGGTCGGGTTGAGTTTCACAAAGGTGTTCAGCTCTTTTTCTTCCAGCATGTAGCGGCAAATGGCTTCGATTTCATGCGGAGGGCAGCCGTGCATGGTGGAGAGGGTAACGCCTTGTACCATGCTGGTGGGGATACGGGCTGGCAAGGCCTGCAAGCTTTCACGTTTTTCCTGCAATCCGTGGCGGGCTAAAAATGCGTCATCGTGGAGGAGTTTATTCAGCGTATCGTGGTATTGAGCGAATCTCGGATGGTCAGATGCGTCCATCATATTGTCGATGAACTGCTGCATCGGCGGCTGCTTAATGCCTTCGAGGTTGTAACCGACGCTCATATTAAAAATAAACGATTTACCGGAGTCAGAAGGCTGGAACATCGCTTCGAGAAGATGCAGGGCAAACCAGGCTTTGAGGTATTCATCCCAGGCTTTAAGCAGGGTAAATTCGGTGGACCATTCGGTGTTAAAGCACTCATCTTCGGCGTCGATACAAGGCTTTTCCAGCTCCAGACGATCAAGAATCTGGACGGTTTTTAGTTCGATGAAGCGTCCGCCAGTCAGCCAGGAGGTGACGATGTTTTGCGCGAGTTGCGTGTGCGGACCAGCGGCAGGGCCGACGGGGGTGGCACAGGTTTCACCGAAGACGCCGACAGATTTACCTTTTACGGGTGAGTAAAACTGTTGCTCAGGAATACCAAAGATTGAGCGTTGTTGTTGGTATTCATCAAATATGCGCGTCAAAAGTTCCTCAAACGGAATGGGACGCATAATATCCCCCATAACCCTCTCCTTAGCTTATACAGATATCATTGAGTAACCGGTATTGATAAATCCGGTGGTTTAAGGAGACAGAGCAACAATCGCACCACTATTGCCAGGTTGGTCCTGAAATATAAAAAAATGTGAGGCGCCTCGAAACTTAATGGTTTTTTGTGAATGATCTCACAGGTGCTAAATGAGAATTAAAATCACTACTGAGAGTTATTATTGTCAGGGCTTTTATCATTTTTTCTCATTTCTCAAAATCAGTGACTCCTTATCATTATGATAAAAACGCGCTGAGTGGAATGAATATTTGAACGCAATCGTTTAACCTGATTTTCTAAAATTTAGTATGCCGCTTTTGCGCATAAATAAAGTCCTCGGGGGTATCAATATCTAAAATTATTTCTTCATCTTCTATTTCGACGGAATAATGCTCACCCATTTGCAATGCCTGACGCATATTGGTCACGTTGGGGCGTTGGATAGCCTGCATCAGACTCGACTTTGAGATTAAAATGGGATGACCAGGAATGCCATTGTGGAGTGGAAGTATTGCGCCGCCATTGCGTAACTGCCAGATTTTATTGAAAATATTTGCATTAATGCTCGGCATGTCGCCATGAGTAATAAAGCAATATTCGGTTTGCACTTCGGGAGCAGCAGCCTTCACCGAGGTCAGTAAGCCCTGCTCATAATCTGGATTATAAATAAGAGTAATATTGTCAGTGTTCTCGTAGCGATGGTGCAGTTCATTAGCGCGAAAACCCGTAACTAAAATAATTCGACTACAAAACTGCAACGCGTTTTTGATACTTGCATCAAGAATTGTTTCCTGTTGCCAGGGTAACATCATTTTCCATTGTCCCATTCTTGATGATAATCCAGCAGCGGTAATTATACAGTCGATGGCTGACATAGTGATTCCATTATTTATATCGGTTAATAACGCCTGAAAATTGCGTTACTTCCTGGTTAATGAATTTGTGGGTTAATTTATCCCAGAGAGGTCTATGAAGACTCGTGAAAAGTATAATTGACCCATCAGCATTATTCATTGATTTAGGCGTGCAGAACGCTCCGGCAGTCATTTCTGTTGTTGGTGCAGGGGGGAAAACCAGTCTGCTTTTTTGGCTGGCAGAGTTACTTCAGTCTAGTGGCAGGCGCGTGTTAATCACGACGACGACACATATGTTTATACCAACGTCTCACTGGCCCGTGGTTTTCTGTCGCGATCCCGCCATGCTTCCTCATGCGTCTCTCACATCCCCCATTGCATTTTGTTTTCACCGCTTCAAAGCGAAACAGGGAAAGCGCAGGGATTTACGCCAGATACCATTGATGTACTGGCGCAACGACCAGAATGTGACGTAATTCTCATTGAGGCAGATGGCTCGCGTGGAATGCCGTTAAAAGCGCCGGATGAGCACGAACCTTGCATACCAAAAAGCAGTTGCTGCGTGATTGCTGTGATGGGAGGGCATATTTTGGGCGCTAAAGTTGGCACCGAAAATATCCATCGCTGGTCGCAGTTTGCTGATATTACTGGGTTAACACCAGATGCAACCTTGCAACTTAGCGATCTCGTTGCGCTGGTTCGCCATCCGCAGGGCGCGTTTAAAAACGTACCGCAAGGCTGTCGGCGAGTCTGGTTCATTAACCGTTTTTCTCAATGTGAGAATGCGATTGCGCAAAGCGAGCTACTCAAACCGCTGCAACAACATGACGTAGAGGCAATCTGGCTGGGCGATATACAAGAACATCCTGCAATCGCGCGCAGATTTGTGAATTAGCAGCTCGGGCATTCCGGGTTACTGAAAGGATATCCATTGAGGTTGGTATGAATATTTTCACAGAGGCTGCAAAACTCGAAGAGCAAAATTGTCCGTTTGCGATGGCGCAAATTGTTGATAGCCGAGGTTCTACACCCCGTCATTCTGCACAAATGTTAGTGCGTGCCGATGGTTCTATCGTCGGCACAATTGGCGGCGGAATGGTTGAGCGGAAGGTGATTGAAGAGTCGCTTCAGGCATTGCAGGAACGTAAGCCGCGATTATTCCACGGGCGCATGGCTCGTAACGGCGCGGATGCCGTCGGGTCAGATTGCGGAGGCGCAATGTCAGTGTTTATCAGCGTACATGGTATGCGACCACGTCTGGTGTTGATCGGCGCGGGGCATGTCAACCGGGCGATAGCCCAGAGTGCCGCGTTATTAGGGTTTGATATCGCCGTTGCCGATATTTATCGCGAAAGCCTCAATCCTGAACTTTTTCCGCCGTCAACTACGCTTCTCCATGCCGATTCGTTTGGCGCGGCAGTAGAAGCACTGGAGATTCGCCCTGATAATTTTGTCCTGATTGCCACGAATAATCAGGATCGTGAAGCCCTCGATAAACTCATTGAGCAGCCTATTGCATGGCTGGGTTTGCTGGCAAGTCGCCGCAAGGTGCAGCTTTTCCTGCGTCAGTTGCGCGAGAAAGGCGTGGCTGAAGAACATATTGCCCGTTTACATGCGCCGGTTGGTTACAACATTGGTGCGGAAACGCCGCAGGAGATAGCCATCAGCGTGCTGGCAGAAATATTACAGGTGAAAAATAACGCGCCGGGTGGGCTGATGATGAAACCTACGCATCCTTCCGGGCACCAACTGGTGGTGATTCGCGGTGCGGGGGATATCGCCAGTGGTGTGGCGCTGCGTCTGTATCATGCGGGGTTCAAAGTGATCATGCTGGAAGTGGAAAAGCCAACGGTGATTCGTTGTACCGTGGCGTTTGCCCAAGCCGTGTTCGACGGCGAAATGACGGTCGAAGGCGTCACTGCCTGCCTGGCAACCAGCTCTGCGGAGGCGATGAAACTTACCGAACGCGGGTTCATCCCGGTGATGGTAGATCCTGCCTGTTCACTGCTTGATGAACTGAAACCGCTTTGCGTTGTGGACGCTATTCTTGCGAAACAGAATTTGGGTACGCGTGCAGATATGGCGCCAGTGACGATCGCGCTTGGGCCGGGCTTTACCGCAGGTAAAGATTGTCATGCGGTGATTGAAACGAATCGTGGGCACTGGCTCGGTCAGGTGATTTACTCCGGCTGCGCACAGGAAAATACAGGTGTTCCCGGTAATATCATGGGGCATACCACCCGGCGAGTTATTCGCGCTCCGGCGGCAGGTATCATGCGTTCCAACGTGAAATTAGGCGATCTGGTGCAAGAGGGTGATGTGATTGCCTGGATTGGCGAGCATGAAATTAAAGCGCCGTTGACGGGGATGGTACGTGGCTTGTTGAACGACGGACTGGCTGTGGTCGGTGGTTTTAAAATTGGTGATATTGACCCTCGTGGTGAAACGGCTGATTTTACCAGTGTTTCAGATAAAGCCAGGGCGATTGGCGGCGGCGTACTTGAGGCGTTAATGATGTTGATGCATCAGGGCGTTAAAGCGACAGAAGAAGTGCTGGAAGTGGCTTAAATGAAAACGGCCGGATGGTATTACCCATCCGGCCTTTAACTTACTGACAAATCACCGTTCCGGTTTTGCCTTCAATCCCTTCTTTCGCTTTGCTCAACACGGTAATCAGTGCTTCGCGACCTGCGCGAGAGCGAGCAAACGAGGCGGCAGCTTCCACTTTCGGCAGCATAGAACCTTTCGCAAAATGACCTTCTTCGATAAAGCGTTCTGCATCGGCCAATGACAGGCGGTCGAGCCACTGCTCATTCTCTTTACCGAAGTTAATGGCCACTTTTTCTACCGCAGTCAGAATGATCAGCATATCGGCATCGATCATTTCTGCCAGACGGGCGCTGGCCCAGTCTTTATCGATAACCGCGCTGGCACCGCGCAGATGATTGCCTTCACGAATCACAGGAATACCGCCACCGCCAACGGTGATCACCACCTGGCCTGCATCTACCAGAGCTTTAACCGTTTCTTTTTCAATAATATCAACAGGCTTCGGTGAGGCTACTACACGACGATAGCCACGACCCGCGTCTTCTTTCAGGGTGTAACCCTGTTTTGTCAGTTGCTCGGCTTCCTGCTCGGTAAAGAACGATCCGATCGGTTTGGTCGGGTGGAGGAATGCCGGATCGTTAGCGTCGACTTCGACCTGAGTAACCAGCGTTGCTACAGGTTTATTAATACCACGAGAAAGCAGCTCTTCCCTTAAGGCATTTTGCAGATCGTAACCAATATATCCCTGACTTAACGCAACACAGACAGACATCGGCAGCATCGGCGAGTGCGCTTCAGTTTTTGCGGCAGCTTCGAATGCCTGGTTAATCATGCCTACCTGCGGTCCATTACCATGAGTGACGATAACTTCATGTCCCTGGGCAATTAAATCAACAATTGCCTGAGACGTAATTTTTACCGCTTTCATTTGTCCGGCCAGATCGTCGCCCAGCGCATTCCCGCCGAGGGCGAGAACAATTTTCTTACTCATTTTTCCTCACTCATCATTCTTGATTGTGTATAGATCCCTGGCAGTGGTTAGAGCACGGGAGGGACAAACGGTTTGCGTCGCAGGAAACGACCACGTCCGGCTTTGCCTGTAAAGGCTCCGTCGCAGAAAATCGTTTCACCACGGGATAAGGTTCTGACAATCGCGCCCTGACAGGTAAAGCCCTCCCAGGGAGAATAGTCGGCATTGTCGTGGAGATGGCGATGTTGAATGTGTTGGCTCTGGCGTGGATCGATAATCACCACGTCGCCATCGGAACCGGGCGCTAACAATCCTTTTTGTGGCCACAGGCCAAACAGCCTGGCGGGCATCGCACTGGTTAACTCAACAAAACGTTCCGGGGTGATACGTCCGGTCATTACGCCGCTGGAAAACAGCAATTGCATACGATTTTCCACACCGGGTAAGCCATTTGGGCAGCGACTGAAATCGCCTTTAGAAATTTGCTGGCGTTGAGCCATCGAGAAGGTGCAATGATCGGTCGCTACCACGTCAATCGCACCATCGCTGATACCGCACCACAGCTTGTCCTGCTCACGAACGTTGCGCAGCGGCGGGCTAAGGATAAATTTCATTCCGTCTTCTGTATCGTAACTGCGTTCGTCCAGCAGAAGATATTGTGGGCAGGTTTCAACCCAGACTGGCTGGTGATTCGCACGGGCAAGACGCAGATAATCCAGACCTAAGCCGTTAGACAGATGGACGATATAGAGTGGGGCGTTGCCGGCAAGTTGCGCCAGGTTAATCATGCGGGCGATAGCTTCTGCTTCGCATTCCAGAGGTCGACTCAAGGCGTGATAGCGCGGCGCGGTTAACCCGGCGGCAATAAACTCCGCCCGCTTGCTGGCGATAGCTGCGTCATTTTCCGGGTGCACAGTGGTCAGGGCGCCAGACTCATGCAAGCGGCGTAATGCTTGCAACACTTCATCATCGTTGAGTTTATATTGATAGGTTAAATAGAGTTTAAAACTGCTCAGCCCTTCCTCGACCATCATCGGGATTTCGTCGAGGATGGCGTGATTAATGTGCTGGATCACACCGTGAAAGCTGTAGTCGATGACCGCCTTATGGGCGGCATAACCACGATAAACTTCCAGTTGATGGCGTAACCGGCAGCCATTTGGGCCAAATCCCATATGGTCAATAATGGTTGTTGTACCGCCACACGCGGCTGCGCGAGTACCGGTAAAAAAATCATCACAACTGCGCGCAATGCCGACATCAATATTAAAATGCGTATGGACGTCCACGCCGCCAGGGAAAACGTAACAGCCAGTGGCATCAATTTCTTCATAAGGGAGCTGCGGCGAAATATCGGTGCCCAACTGGCGAACAATCCCGCTTTCAATCAACAAATCCTGTTTGGCTTGTCCATCTGCGTTAACGACAGTGCCGTTTTTGATCAATACGCGCATAGCAAACTCCAAAAACCCTCCGGCGAACCGGAGGGGAATAAGTTAAGAATAATTATTCGGTTGCCAGCCAGCTTAACGGGATTGCAGCGTACATAGCGGCACAGGTCACCAGATGAGATTTCCAGGTTTTTTCGTTTGGCGCGTGCGCTTCTGGTTCTTTACCTGGGCCAAAGCCGATCACCGGAATGCCGTGACGACCCATGATGGATACGCCGTTAGTTGAGAAGGTCCACTTATCAACGACCGGCGCTTTGCCAAACAGACCTTCGTAGGCATTCACCAGGGCTTTAACAGTGAAGTGATCTTCTTCCACTTTCCAGGTCGGGAAGTAGCATTCGGTTGGGTAAACCAGGCCAGTCCAGGAAGGACGGTCGTAGTTGTACATAGAAACAACCGCGTTGGCTTTCTGTACCGCAGGCAGGGCGCGGATTTCGTCCAACGCGCCTTCCCAGGTTTCACCCCAGGTCAGACGACGGTCAATAGAAACTGCGCAGCTGTCTGCTACAGCGCAACGGCTTGGGGAGGTAAAGAAAATTTCAGAAACGGTGAGGGTGCCTTTGCCGAGGAATTCGTCATAGCCCAGACGCTGGGACAGTTCTTGTAATTCGCCAAGAATCGGTCCCATTTTGAAAATGGCGTTATCACCGCGTTCTGGCGCAGAACCGTGGCAGCTAACTCCCTGAACATCTATACGAATTTCCATACGTCCGCGCTGACCACGGTATACCTGGCAATCAGTCGGTTCAGTACTGACCACAAATTCCGGGCGAATGCCGGATTGTTCAATAATGTACTGCCAGCACAGACCGTCGCAGTCTTCTTCCTGCACCGTACCGGTGACCAGCAGGGTGTATTCATCTTCCAGACCAAGGTCTTTAATGATTTTACCGGCATAAACCATAGATGCCATGCCGCCTTCCTGGTCGGAAGTGCCGCGACCACCAATCAGCTCATCAGTTTCCATGCCTTCGTACGGATCGAAGTCCCAGTTTTTGATGTTGCCAATGCCGACGGTATCGATATGAGCGTCCATTGCCACCAGACGCGGGCCGTGGCCGATATAACCGAGAACGTTACCCATCGGGTCGATTTCAACTTTATCGAAGCCGACTTTTTCCATCTCTTCTTTAATACGATGCACTACGCGTTTTTCGTCGCAGCTTTCGCTGGGAATAGCAACCATATCGCGCAGGAAGCGAGTCATGTCTGCCTGGTAATCTTTTGCTTTTTCAAGAATCAGTTTGAATGGAATATTCTTAGCCATTATTTTTCTCCAGATTTTTTACTCCCCGTTTTGCGGGGAGCAGTTCCAATAGGGTGATTAAGGTGCTACAGAGTGTTTGCCTTCCCAGACAACTTCGCGGTAGTGCTTCACATCGGTGTCGCCTTCAGTGCTGATAACCAGCACCACGGCATCTTTGTTCAGCGCCAGTTTTTCCATCAGGCTTTGACGTTGCGGGTGATAATGAACCGCCGCGAGAACGCCCAAACCGACAGCGCCAGATTCACCGGAGATGATGCGTGGATCGTTGCCATACGGATTACCCAGCACGCGCATACCTAATGCGGCAACGCTGTCCTGGCAGGAGATGAATTGGGTGGCGCAGTTACGTAGGATTTCCCAGCCCAGCGGGTTAGGTTCGCCGCAGGCCAGGCCCGCCATAATAGTGGCCATATCGCCGCCAACGTTGACGATATCGCCTTTGACGCCAGAGCGATAAATACAGTCAGCTTTGTCAGGTTCAACAATAATGCTGTGCAGATTTTGCGGGCTATAGACATCGACCAGATAACCCAACACACCACCGGCCATAGCACCGACACCGGCTTGCAGCAGAACGTGCGTCGGGGTTACGCCCATTTCACGCATTTGCTCGACAGCTTCATCTGCCAGCGTGGCATAGCCCTGCATGATCCAGGTTGGGATTTTGGTGTAGCCTTCCCAGGCTGTGTCTTGTACCACTTCCCAGCCGTGCTGCTGCGCGTGTTGCATGGTCAGGCGAACGGTGTCGTCATAGTTCATATCGGTGACGATGCACTCGGCACCGAGATTCAGAATGGCGTCAACGCGTTCCTGAGCGGAGCCTTTCGGCATGTAAATCACCGCATTCTGTCCGAGTTGCTGCGCTGCCCATGCCACACCGCGCCCGTGGTTGCCGTCGGTGGTGGTGGCGAAGGTCATTTTTTCGCCGATAGCCTTTTTCAGGTGTTCAAATGACAGTGTTTCGATATCAAGATGATATTTTTCGCACAGTAACTGAGCGATGGCATACGCACCGCCGAGCATCTTGAAGGCGTTCAGACCGAATCGTTTTGATTCGTCCTTAACGAGAATTTTCTTCACACCAAAAAGGTTCGCGAGGTCGTCCAGCGCACAAAGCGGTGTTGGGCGATAGCCAGCAATCTTCTGATGGAACTGGCGCGCCAGTTTTGCCTGGCTTTGCGAAAAGAGCGGTGATGTTTCGCCGTTGAAAAATTTGTTATCGGCGATATCAATCTTCAATGAGAAAACGGACATATCCTATCCTTTTGGCCTCTGTAAATAGAGAGCCGATCTGTCGATCGGCCCGAGGGGTTATTTCACGCGTTCTTGCGCTTCTTTCAGCAGTTGTTCGAGCAGTGCACCCGGTTTGGAGTATTTACGGGACAGGATCATCGCGGCGATGATATAAGGCTTCCAGCTGGCTTCTTTGTAGGTCGCGATACGGTATTTTTCGAATACGCCCTCAGTGACTTCACCTTCTTTGCAGGATACGCCGCTGATATCGGCTGGCAGGCAGTGCATATACAGGGCTTCGCCATCACGGGTCAGCTCCATCATCTCTTCAGTACAATGCCAGTCTTTGTGCTGTGCGTTCTGCGCCAGACACTGTTTTTCCAGTGCTTTTAAGCCTTCGTGATCGTTAGCGCGCAGCAGTTCAGTACGCTCTTCCATCACTTTGTAAGGTGCCCATGACTTCGGATAAACGATGTCTGCATCTTTGAACGCTTCTTCCATGCTGGTGACCTGACGGAAGCTGCCGCCGGACGCTTTAGCATTGTTTTTCGCCACTTCAACCACATCCGGGATCAGGTCGTAACCTTCCGGGTGGGCCAGGGTGACATCCATACCGAAGCGGGTCATCAGGCCGATGATGCCTTGCGGAACAGAAAGCGGTTTGCCGTAGCTTGGTGAATAGGCCCAGGTCATGGCGATTTTTTTACCTTTCAGGTTTTCCAGCGAACCAAAGTGTTCACGCAACCATGCCAGGTCAGCCATCGACTGCGTCGGGTGGTCGATATCACATTGCAGGTTAACTAAAGCCGGGCGCTGCGGCAGCACGCCCTGTTTGTAGCCGTCGTCGAGTGCCGCGCCAACTTCACGCATATAGGCGTTACCCGCACCCAGATACATATCGTCACGAATACCGATAGCGTCGGCGCAGAAGGAGATCATATTAGCGGTTTCACGAACGGTTTCGCCGTGAGCGATTTGTGATTTACCTTCATCAAGATCTTGCTGTGCCAGACCGAGCAGGTTAAGCGCGGAAGCATAAGAAAAACGGGTACGGGTGGAGTTGTCGCGGAATACGGAAATACCTAATCCACTATTAAAGACTTTGGTCGAGATGTTTTCAGCACGCAGTGCTTTTAACGCTGCGGCAACGTCCAGTACTTGTTTCAGTTCATCTGGCGTCTGTTCCCACGTTAACAAAAAATCTTTCTCGTGAAGGTGAGAGGTCAGCGAATTGATATCCTTAATCAGCTCATTAACAGTTTTCATCATAAAGTCCCGATAGTGGAATGACAGGCAAAGTGGTTTATTTCACTGTGACTTGCCAAAGTGATTGGTGTTTTCACAGCTATACCAGGGACTAACAATAAGTGTGCCAGAATTATCTACGCGGCTGCGAAAGAGTAATTTGACAGGTAATGTGTGGGGTTGATCACAAATTAACATTGCACTATGGAGCATAAAAATATACGGAAACGATTGGCTTTTTTTCTGCCGTTATTTATTTGCTGCTAAGTATCGTAAATAAGATATAAGGGAGAGGAGAATCGTCGTCAGTTTGATAAATGCAGTCCCGTAATTCTCATATTGATATAGAAATGTGATATCACTTCCATAATTTCATTAGAAAGTGATAAAAATCCTATGTTTTTAGCAAAGCTATATTTGTCTGAGTTAATATCGTCATGACCTGTGAACCATCAACGTCTTCAATGATCGACTTTTAAGTGATTCTGGAAGGTAAAGCTATGGAGCTTGTTACTACGCAGTCAGTATTGATGCAAATTCAACCAACAATTCAGCGTTTTGCCAGAATGCTAGCCAGCGTTTTGCAGCTTGAGGTTGAGATCGTTGATGAAAACTTGTGTCGCGTCGCTGGAACTGGCGCATATGGGAAGTTTCTTGGGCGCCAGCTAAGTGGCAATTCACGTTTGCTCCGCTATGTCCTGGAAACCAAAACCGAAAAGGTTGTGACACAGTCTCGCTTCGATCCCCTTTGTGAAGGTTGTGACAGTAAAGAAAATTGTCGTGAAAAGGCATTCCTGGGCACGCCCGTTATTCTGCAAGATCGTTGTGTCGGAGTAATAAGTTTGATTGCTGTTACTCATGAGCAACAAGAACATATCAGTGATAATTTACGCGAATTTTCAGATTACGTTCGCCATATATCTACTATTTTTGTCTCGAAACTTCTGGAAGATCAGGGGCCAGGAGATAATATAAGTAAAATATTCGCTACCATGATCGATAATATGGATCAGGGAGTGTTAGTTATCGATGAAGACAATCGTATTCAGTTTGTTAACCAGACTGCATTAAAAACTCTTGGTGTTGCTCAAAATAATATGGTTGGGAAACCTATTCGTTTCAGACCATTAACATTTGAGAGTAATTTTACTCATGGACATATGCAACATATCGTTTCGTGGGATGATAAAAGTGAATTAATAATTGGTCAGTTGCATAACATCCAGGGGCGACAGTTATTTTTGATGGCGTTTCACCAGTCACATACCAGTTTTTCTGTGGCGAACGTTTCTGATGAACCGCATATTGAACAATTAGTGGGTGAATGCCGGGTTATGCGGCAATTAAAACGACTCATTAGCCGTATCGCGCCCAGCCCATCCAGCGTAATGGTGGTCGGGGAAAGTGGCACCGGTAAAGAAGTTGTCGCTCGTGCAATTCATAAGTTGAGTGGAAGACGGAATAAACCCTTTATTGCTATCAACTGTGCCGCGATCCCGGAGCAGCTTCTGGAAAGTGAGCTGTTCGGTTATGTCAAAGGCGCTTTTACGGGTGCTTCTGCCAACGGCAAAACAGGGCTGATTCAGGCGGCGAATACGGGCACGCTGTTTCTCGATGAAATTGGCGATATGCCATTAATGTTGCAGGCAAAATTGTTACGAGCTATTGAGGCGCGTGAAATTCTGCCGATTGGTGCCAGCAGCCCAATACAGGTCGACATCCGCATCATTTCTGCAACTAACCAGAATTTGGCTCAGTTTATTGCTGAAGGTAAGTTTCGTGAGGATCTCTTCTATCGCCTGAATGTTATTCCGTTAACGTTGCCGCCTTTGCGTGAACGTCAGGAAGATATTGAACTGTTGGTGCATTACTTTTTACATCTGCATACCCGTCGTCTGGGGTCGGTTTATCCTGGCATTGCTCCTGATGTTGTTGAGTTGCTGCGTAAGCATTATTGGCCTGGAAACCTGCGAGAGCTAAGCAATTTGATGGAATATCTGGTCAACGTTGTTCCTTCAGGTGAAGTCATTGACAGCACACTCCTGCCGCCCAATCTGGTAAATAACGGCGTGACAGAGCAAAGTGAGAGCCCAGAAGCCAGCGAAGCACATTTGGCACTTGATGATGCTGGTGGTACGGCGCTGGAGGAGATGGAAAAACAGATGATCCGCGAGGCGCTTTCACGTCATAACAGCAAGAAGCAAGTTGCTGATGAACTGGGAATCGGCATTGCTACGCTCTATCGTAAGATTAAAAAATATGAATTGTTAAGTGCGTAACCGCAGTAAATCCGGCCTGCATTCAGGCCGGATTTCGTTTTACTTCGTTTCCTCGCAGTCCAGCACTGTATTCACAATCATCTGATAACCGGTGCAGCGACAAAGATTTCCCGCCAGGCCGCGACGAATTTCCGTAATAGTTAATGGTTTCTCGCGTGGTTTTGCCAGCATTGCCGTGGTGGCCATAATCAAACCGGGCGTACAAAAGCCACACTGTACCGCGCCTGATTTCGCATAAGCCTGTTGTACATGAGAAAGTTTGCCGCCTTTTGCTTCGCCTTCCAGCGTGCGTATCTCTTTTCCTTCAGCCCAGGAGGCAAGGTATAAGCAGCTATCTATCGCGGTGCCATCAACCAGCACAGTACACGCGCCGCATTCTCCAACGCAGCATCCTTGTTTGACGCTAAGTAATCCTTGCTCACGGAGCAGTTCTGAAAGCGGCATACCCGGCGCGGCGCGGAGCTGAAAAGGCATACCGTTAATGACGCATTCAATGGTAATTGTTTCGCTGTGGTTCATTGTAGTTTTCCCCCTGCCGCAGCGACGGCTTCGCTAATGACTTTTTGGGTCATCGTCTGGATAAGATGCAGACGAAACTCTTTACTCGCACGCCATGAGGAACGCGGGGCGACGTCTTGCAGGACAGACTCGCTGATGGCTTCCAGCGTTTGCAGGTTCAGTGGCGCGTTTTGTGCAGCCTGTTCGGCGTGTTGGCAGCGAATCGGCGTTGGAGCGGCAACACCAAATGCCAGGCGTAATTCACTGAAACTTCCATTATCCAGCCGACAATACGCGGCGCAGCCAATCGTTGAAATATCCATTGCGTCGCGCATGGCATATTTAAAATGCGCGCTACCAGCATGTTCTTTCGGTTGTGGCGGAAAATGAAAGGCGACAAGAATTTCGTCATGCTCAAGAGAGACTTTGCCTGGCCCTGTGTGAAAGCCATTAATCGGGACGAAACGAACTCCACGCGGTGAGTGGATCTCCAGCTTCGCGTCATAAATCAGCGTTGGTGTGGCGGAGTCTGCGCTGGTGGCACCGTTGCAAATATTTCCACCGTAGGTAGCGACATTACGGATCTGCGGTCCGGCAATTGACGAAGCCGCAGCACATAACGCCGGAAGATGATGCTGGGTTAACGGATCTTCAATGAGCTGAGTAAATGTCGTCGCGGAGCCGATTCGTAGCGCGCCATTTTCCTCCTGCGTAATTCCCCGAAGCTCCGCCAGATTGTGAATATCAACAATATGGCGATAACGGTCATTGTGATGATGGAGCTGAATCAGTACGTCAGTGCCACCGGCGAGCAGTTTTGCCTGCGGATTGTGGGTCAGCAGGTTGATGGCATCGGCAATGGTGGTCGCGCGATGGTAAGAAGCAAAATCAAACATGATGTTATCCTCAAATCAATCCTGCCAGATGGAACTCTTCGTATAACCGTTTTGGCGTCAGTGGCAGTGTATTGATTGCAACACCGGTAGCCATCTTCACCGCGTTACGAATAGCAGCGGCAACAGGAATGATTGGTGGCTCACCCAGTGACTTATGTCCGTATGCGGATTGCGGTTCATTGATTTCGACAAACGCACTTTCCAGTTGTGGCAGATCCGGCATGGTCGGCATTTTGTAATCCAGCAGATTTGGGTTACGTACCACGCCGCTTTTCGCGTCGATGATCATCTCTTCAAATAGCGCCCAGCCAATGCCCATTCCCATCCCGCCGTGTACCTGGCCTTCTGCCAGTAGCGGATTAAGAATATGCCCCGAATCATGAACGTTGAGGATGCGGTTGATAGTGACTTTGCACAGCGCAATATCGACTGTAAGGTCAACAAAGGTGCAGCCAAACGCCGGTGGGTTAGTGGTAGTTTTGATAGAACTTTCTGCAGAAAGCTGTCCGCCACGCTCGGGATGATAAAACGCATCCATTGCCAGATCTTTTAATGACAGCAACGGCTCTTCTGGTCTTTCAACCAGCACGATTTGGCCTTTTATCAGGGTCAGATTCATCGCTGACTGATGTAGCATGACTGCGGCGTGAGCGATGATTTTCTCTTTCAGCAGCAGCGCCGCACTGCGCAACGCTGGCGCGGCAACGTAGCTCTGACGTGATGCAAACGCGCCGGGGTCGAATGGTGTAATATCGGTGTCTTGTGTCGAAATTACGCGGACATCGCTGACCGGGACACCCACGGTTTCTGCCACCATTTGTGAGAACACGGTGTCGGCACCCTGACCGATTTCTGTAGCGCCGCTTTGCACGTTGATGGTTCCATCCTGATTCATCAACAGGCGTGCGCCCGCGATTTCCACCCCGACAGGCCAGGTGTTAGAGGTGTAGCTAAAACAGGCAACGCCAACGCCTCGCCGCAAATTGCCTTGCTGGTTCCGGCACTCTGCACGGCGTTTTTCCCATTCAAAGATTTTCCGCCCTTTTTCAAGACACTCTGGTAATCCTGCGCTGTAAATACGTTTGCCCGTGAGCGGATTTGCATCGCCTTCTCGAGCAGCATTACGTAAACGAATTTCTACTGGGTCTAGTTCTAACGCGGTAGCGGCGTCATCCAGCATTGATTCGACAGCAAAAACGACTTGCGGTGCGCCATAACCACGCATCGCGCCTGTCGAGGGCAGATTGGTATAGCAGGTCTTTGAACTGTAGGCATAAGCACAACGAGGATAAAGGTAAGCGACTTTGTTACCGCCTGCGGAAGCGATGGAGTGACCGTGGGAGGCATAAGCGCCGGTGTTGGACAGAACATCCAGACTATAACCTTTCAACGTACCATCACGATTCACGCCCATTTTCCCATCAATGGTAAAGGCGTGGCGGGTTCGGGTTGCGAGAAAACACTCTTCACGGCTAAGGGAAACTTTCACCGGAATGCCCCCGAGCTTGCTGGTCAGGAAGGCCGCCATAGGCTCTTCCAGCACATCCTGTTTATTACCAAAACCGCCGCCGACAAACGGTTTGATGACTCGAACACATGACCAGGGAATATCCAGCGCCTGACCGACAACGCGGCGAACAATATGTGGGATCTGCGTACTGGAGACGATGGTAATTCGCGAGTCATCCTCCATCCATGCCAGTGAGGTCACACTTTCCATATGGCAATGCTGAATGACCGGTGTTTGATAATGCCCCTCGATCTTGTAATCTGCCGCATCGATTGTTTGCTGGACATTGCCCGTCGACATCATGCTTTGTTTAAGTAAATTGCCGCCGTTATGGATTGGTGCTGCGTCTTCTGCCAGTGCCGCTTCTGGTGTGGTGATAACGGGTAATTCTTGCCACTCAATGCTGACTAGTTGCGCCGCTTTTTCTGCCGTGAGCTCATCGCGAGCCACGACGATGGCAACGGCATCACCATGATGACGAACATGGCGGGTTAACAGTGCGCGATCGGCGGTATCGCGTTTATTTACGTCAAGTGTCCATGCATGTCCTGCCGTAGCGAATGGGATATCCGGTACATCTTCCCAGGTAAAAATCGCCAGTACGCCCGGCAGGCTTCTGGCTTTTTCATCGTCAATATTTACGGCATAACCATGTGCGATAGGGCTACGTACATATTTTGCGTAACACATGCCCGCCATAACATAATCATCAGTATATCGTGCCCGCCCGGTAACCTTAGCAATGGCATCTACGCGCATACATGATTCACCTGTAGCGGTTGCTTCCCGCGCTTCCATAGAAATCCCCTTGATTTGAACATTTGGTTCTTATGGCAATGATTTAGTCTTTGCAGGCAAGAATTACGCCAGAAACGACTATAAGCATGGGGGGAGGAGGGAAGTGTGATGTTGTTAATAAAACGCCAGGGATGATGCGTTTTTATCAGCAAAGAAAGAGAGGGCTGTGTATCAATATGAGTGTGATAAAAATCATTGTGATAAATGAATATTAGGCGACAGTCAGGATGCCTTCTTTTGCGTTATGATGATGTGCAAATGGGGGATCGCTATCCTAATGGATTCATTCACAATTCTTGATTTGTACATCCATTTTCTGAGCAATGGATTGGGTATCTGACAGGTGGCTGCTATGATATAGCGTCTTGTTTTTTGAGCGAGGAAAGATTTTGAGCGCAGGACGCCCGAATAAAAAAACGCTGGGTATCGTGATGCTGTTATCGGCAGGGCTGCTTCTGGCGGGCTGTTCTGGTAGCAAATCATCAGACACAGGAACGTATTCCGGCTCCGTTTACACCGTGAAACGGGGGGATACGCTTTATCGTATTTCACGCACCACGGGAACAAGCGTAAAAGAACTTGCCCGACTCAACGGCATTTCTCCACCCTATACCATCGAAGTTGGTCAAAAGTTGAAGCTTGGTGGGGCAAAAAGTAACCGCAGCTCGAGAAAATATACAGCCAAATCAACGACGAAAACAGCGTCAGTCACTCCACCGCCAGTGGTTCCGAAATCTTCATGGCCGCCCGTCGGACAACGTTGCTGGTTATGGCCAACGAGTGGAAAAGTTATCATGCCTTACTCAATGGCTGATGGTGGTAATAAAGGGATTGATATTGCTGCAGCGCGCGGGACGCCAATATATGCAGCCGGCGCCGGTAAGGTGGTGTATGTCGGTAACCAATTACGTGGCTACGGTAATCTCATCATGATTAAACACAGTGAAGATTACATCACTGCTTACGCTCATAACGACACGATGCTGGTAAACAATGGGCAAAATGTTAAGGCTGGGCAAAAGATAGCGACGATGGGCAGTACGGATGCTGAATCTGTGCGGTTACATTTCCAGATTCGTTACCGTGCTACGGCGATTGATCCTTTGCGCTACTTGCCGCCACAGGGCAGTAAACCAAAGTGCTGATGGTGAATTAATCAGCAGTCAGTAGCAAGGCACTTGCTAAGAAGAGCGTAAGGTTTATAATGCCTTACGCATCTCAAAGCGGGCGTAGTTCAATGGTAGAACGAGAGCTTCCCAAGCTCTATACGAGGGTTCGATTCCCTTCGCCCGCTCCAGTTTTTATATCCTCATTTATTTTTCTTTTTTTATCGAAACTTTCCATTCTTTTAATGTGCTTACATCAAGTATGGCTGAATCAAATAACAACAATCAAAAATAAGTAGAGCTTGTGTGCTCCTCGACATTAGCAGTCATAAACGAGTTTGCATTCGTTATACCAGTCGAGGATTATCACGACTCACGCTACTGCACATTGACTATTAAAATCGATATTATTATTAGTTTTTGATAATTGCTTTAATTTTTGGATGTTATTAATAATAACTAAATAGCATTCTTTCTCTGTTCCTTGATAAACGTGTGTGTATTTTTTATTCTGTGTTGCAGAAATATATGCATTAATGCATTTTTTTATTACCACAGCTTTATGCATATCAGGTTCAAGTAACAGTGCCTGGTCTATACAAGCAATTGCATCCTCAATTTTATCGTTATATATATTTACCAGTGCACGATAATAGTATAAGGCGGCGATATCTAATATTTGTGTCTGCGCATGTTCAAAAAAAATACGTGATGTCGTTGCTTGTCCGGAAAGACCAGTTATCAATCCCATGATTCCTGAAATCTTTCCATCACAAATAGTTTTATCTGACACCTTATCTATAAATGCGAATGCTTTTTGAGTTGCATCTTTGTGCTCATTCATACCATGAAGAGCCAGGGATATATAGCCTTCAGCCAACAGGCAATGACACTCATTTATTAGAGACGGAATATTGTGTTTTTTTTTCAGGTGTTCAAATATCGTTATTGCTTTGACAATACTTTCAGGCGTGAACTCATTTAGCGCGTTTTTTCCGTTAGACATTTCTTTTGATAAAATATGGTCATTAAAAGAATCGCGTTGATTAATCAAGCCCTGTGCAGCTTTAGGCTTCTTCATAGCCAGATACAAGTTACTTATTATAAATTGTGATACTTTTTGTATATCATCCGCTTGCAGATGTGTGCTGGCAACAAGATAAAAACTTTTTGCATCGATCACCTCAACATATAAACTATTTGATGTTCCATGTTGGCTGATTCTTCCGGTTATAAAATAATCTGGTTTGAATCTGGCCAGAAAAGCTGTTTGAGATTTATTATCTATACAATATTGGGTTGCTGCCAGTGGGTATATATAAAGGTCATCATTTTTTTGGTTTGAGATAAGTTGTACAAGATTCTGATTTAGTGTTAATGGATCATGATGACTGTGAGACGTTGTAAATGGAAATAAAGCAACCGTACTTCCTTCTTCATTATTTTGGTTCCCTTTTATTTTGAAAACTTGCCCACTGAATCGATAGCCTTTCCTGTATATGGTTTCTATACAGCGGGTATAACCGATGCGTTCAAAAATACATCTTAATGAATATATACACCGTGTAAGGGACTCGTCACTTACAATGACATTTTTCCACACGGACTCGATGATCATATCTTTTGATACAACATTGCCAGATGATTCAAGCAATACAAATAATACGCCAAGCTCTTTCGGAGGTATGTAAGATTGCTCATTCCCTTTTGTAAGAATACCATCTTCTGTAAGAATTATTCCATCAGGAAAATGATATGAAAACTTAATTTCTAAATCCATTAGCTAACCCCTGTAAAGTTTATGGTTATTTACGTCCTGAATGAGTAATAGATATAACTGATATTCATATATGTTTTATTAAACTGTATATGATTTTGTATATATAAAATTCCATGACTGTTTGCATTAATTTATAGAGGATTTTTTCGAATGTAACCTGAAATGTCCTTAATTAATGCTTTTTAATCATGTTTCTACGTAACCAATTGAAAGGCAATGATAAAATGACGCGGCTATCATTCCTTAACTGAGTGCTGATTTTGATTTAAGATAAGAAAATATACTCAGGTAACAGCTATATATCGAGTTCTAACCTTGTTTGTGAACGTTATAGTAACGATATCTTTCTCTGGCAATTTATTATTGTTTTTGATATGCCAGATATGAAAAATATTTGTTTGTTTTTTCACCATTATATATATCACCATTTTACAATGGAGTATTCTCACTGGTAATATTTCCTTCAAATTAATACCGGCAAGGCGTTAATTTGAAGAGTGAGTGTCATACTGAGAGAAGGGGAATATATTGCTGATGTTTTTAGGGAGTGGAAGGTTGCTATATAGATATGTATGGTTATAAAAAATTATAGAAATATTGCATGTGTTATTTTTAATATTTTTATTTCGACCGTGTCAGGGGTTACCTTGCACAGTACATAATCGCTCTGTTACTAATGTTAAAAAGAAAACCGCGATTACCCTGTGTTTGTATATTATAGCTTATCATTTTTCCTGAAAAGACATAGAAGTCAGGAAGGAGTAGTGCGAGTTTATTATCTTCAACTTGATCAATAATATCGAACTTATTTATTTTGTTGGAGGTGAGATGCAACGTATTATAATTTTCAGTCCATGTATATTCAATATCACGTCGAATTGCTTTATAAGCCTTTGTGTTTTGTTTCCATGTACCGCTGAGTGCAACTATACCTGTCTTTTTGTTTTTATTATACATAAAGTCAAGAGTAAGATTGGCTTGTCCCTGGTCATTAAAAATAACCCAGTTAGCTGTACATTTTTCATTGTATGCGATTTGCTGTTTAGAATAATGATAGGTAATAAAAAGAACAAATCCGCTAATAAAACATAAAATAAGTATCAGGGCTTTTTTATAACGAGTCACGATTAATCCCACGATAAGACAAAGTTAAACAACCTGCAACTTCGTTATTTCTATAGCTTTTTTTGCAGGCCATAACAATCAAGCCCGGAAACGATCTGGCCAGAGGGAAATATAGCCATGGATATTTCTTGCAGTCAATTCCTGACGCTAATATATGCTTTTTATATTTATCAAAATCTTTCAGGCCATTAATGCTATCTTCTGTTACATTAAAATGACAACCATTTATTTCTGCAACAGTCCTGTAATCTCTAAAGAATGGTTTGGGTTGATTATTATTCCATAGTAAAAATGCGGTAAGCAAACCCACACCAAATGCACTTAACATGAGTAAATAAAATTTAGAGTGCCGGAGTATGTTCCTGACATGATTATCTGGAGCAGAATTTATCTCTTTAACCCCATCTGTAACGTTCAAACTGAGGGGAGAGTTGTGCTTTTGGACATCTATTGCAGAGAGGGGGGTATGATTTTCTATGTTGATATCGTTATTGAGCTTGAACCCTTTTCTCGGCACGGTTGCAATAAGCGAATGAGTCGTATCACCAACCGCGCGAAACCCACGCCTGATAATCGATATGTTTTGGTATAACGTGTTGACCGGTACACGCATACCTTCTTCTTCCCAGACTCTGGAGAAAAAGTCCTGCTGGGCGACCACATCTGGAAAAGCTTCGAGTAGCAACGATAAACACCTGCTTGCGGGCGTTGTCAGAACAACGTTCAACTCGGCGTCATGTACCGAAATTAATTTCTTGTGTTCCGGCCAGAACTCAATATTATTGTTAATAATCCAGTACATAGGTCAATAAAACACAGCATCAAGAAAATTCAAATGAGATAGTTTGGTAAGTATATTAGTATTTATCTAATAAATATATATTAATTTTATATTCATTATGACAATTATAATTGCAATATATTAATGCAACGTAAATAACCATGTGTGTTAACAAATTTAACGGTTATAACGTCTACTTTTATGGTTTTTTCTCTCATGAATTTTTGAAATAGCACACAAAATTCACATGATTAAACTAAAAATTAACAAGCGGACTTGAAGCTCATCGTATAAAACACGGGCATTATTATAAATGCCCGTATATACAATAATTATTATTGTGGATAGTTACGTTTCAATGCTGAACTGAGTTTGAACGTATAAATAATTCGTTTATTTTACCACCCATCCTTTTTTCAATTCTTTGCTTGTAGGCGTAGATGCTACGGATATCCATGTCGAGAGTGTCTGCAATTTGATATGGATTATAACCAGATACCATATGCCCCATTATGGTGAACTCCATTTGAGTCAACGTATTGCCTCTGGTAAATGACAGGTAACGACCAATAAACAACTGTCTGATCTTCTCGTTAGCAACATCCAGTCCATCATCATTATATATAATGGCTGATATTGCGGGGTTGTGTTTTCTCCAGTAATTAGCAAGAGATTGCATATTCCTGTCGCTTATCAACACAATTCCCATTTCCGTACTTGCAAGATACTCAATCCAGTCTTTATCCAGGAAAAGACGTAAAAAACTTACTGAAAAATCCACAAAAATGTATCCGCTTAATCGAGCATTGTGATTTTTACTTAATATGCCTTCAACCACGCCACGATTAAAATACGAACTATCTTCGGGCCACATACAAAAACAGGCGTTTGCACAATACTGCAAGCGCGGTGACTTTTCTGGCATTATTTGGCAATGCATTGAGCAACTATTGCATGTAAGACTTTTATATCTACTACAAAGTCTCATGTTAATAACCTCCCTATTCATAGATAATCGCATAATTTCATTGGTTATTGATGATGTCAATACACCCTGATTTAATAAGCTTTTAATTGGAATTTGCGTTTAATCTGTATTTGATATTATTCTCAATAAGATATTTAAGAATGCATCATTAAGTTTTAAATATGGCTTGATTTCACTCATTTAACCATGTTTGGCTTATCGCAAATCAGATAAATGCTTAATGCATTAGGAATATCTATACTGCAAATTGTTTTCGAATAACCAGACGATATCGTGTAAATCTAAGTGACGCATCTTAAATAGTCTTATTTAAGATGTTCAGATTTTTACTGAGGATAACAGCTTGATATTGTTTGTTTATGCTATAGATAGTCAGGAGGGTGATTAATGGTGGAGAGGCATTGTAAGAACTGGAATGGTTCAAAATAATGACTATTTTGAACCATTCTCATCAGCGATTAACTAAAGAACATTACCGACACGCACAGGATACCCACGATCAACGTAATTAGATTTCCGATGGAGCGCCAGGGTTTAAGGGCTGGAATGAGATACGTAGACAGTGTTGGCATGATAAAAAGAATCATGGCAATGAGCGGACCACTGATCGCGTAAATCATCGAAATTGCGTTAGGGTTGATGCAGCAAACGATGAAAGTAATCAGTGATACCAACATAATTGACAGCGCGCGGTTAAATGCACGGCTTTTTTTAACGCCCGCCTGCTGTAACGTGGTTTTGACTAATTCCGTCGCACCTTCAATAACGCCAAAGTAGGTGCCTAAAAATGATTTAGACATTGCAACTACCGCGACAATAATCCCGGAAATTGACAACCATGCAGGGGAATTTGGCAGCATAGACAGTGCCGATAAAATGGTTACGCCTTCCTCTTTGGCTGCCTCAATATATGAAGGTGGAATTGATAACAGGCAGCTAAACACGAAGAACAGCACGCTCACACAGATGATGAGATAAGCGACCTTCATAATTTTTTTGCATTTATCCATAGCGTGTTCGCCGTATTTTTCTCGTCTGTCGATGGCAAACGTAGAAATAATCGGAGTATGGCTAAAGGCGAAAACCATCACGGGAATCGATATCCATATCTGGTGAAGGGTATTCTGATTGAACTCTACCTGGGTTGTTAATAAAGAAGGCTGCCAGCTACCGACCAGGTAGATGGAAAGAAATAAGAAGTAAGCAATCAGCGGGAAAACCAAAAATCCCATTACCCGAATTGTGGCATGACGCCCCATCAGAAAAATAAGATTCAGGATTAACACAACGCCAAGACTCACCAGCATACGGATGCGTAGATCAATGACCATATGCTTCGCCAGCTGTTCAGTGAGTGAGTTGGTGATTGCCACTGCGTATATCAGTACAACGACAAAAAAGGCAATGAAGTACAGAGTGGTAATCAGATTACCGATCTTCTTGCCATAGTAGTGAGTTACCGCGCCAGTGATCCCTTCGCCTGCCGATGTTTTTGAAGAAAGGATGAACTGGCACAAGGCCTTATGTGGCCAATATGTTAAAGGCCAGGCGACCAGTGCAGTAATAAACAGGACCACCGCTCCTGCTGAACCTAATTGAATAGGAAGGAAGAGCGTGCCTGCGCCAACGGCTGTGCCGTAGAGTGCGAAGCTCCAGAGAGTTTCTTCTTTTGACCAAATTTTAGACATTATTTGAACGTATCATCTACAAATTAAACAAAATGGAGGGCAATTTACCATAAACCAGGCCGGACATGGGAGATTAACGCTATATCAACCTCTGGATTGGTGTGTTAGTAGATGCAAACCTTGCGTGCCAGTCAGATATCATCCTCCCTTCTTACGGTAAATTTCCTTTGTGATAAAAATCACTTTTTTTAAACATTTTGGATAATTGAAATTAACAATCATTTACTATTGCGCTGTTAATTGGTGCGAGGTTGTGATGAAAGATGTTGTGATTGTCGGTGCGTTACGAACACCTATCGGCTGCTTTCGTGGCGCGTTGGCTGGTCATTCTGCGGTAGAATTAGGCAGTCTGGTCGTGAAAGCCTTATTAGAGCGCACCGGCGTTGCTGCACATGCGGTGGATGAAGTGATTCTTGGACAGGTTCTGACTGCCGGGGCAGGGCAGAATCCAGCACGGCAATCGGCCATTAAAGGTGGTCTTCCCAACAGCGTTTCGGCAATTACCATTAATGATGTTTGTGGTTCCGGGTTAAAAGCTCTGCATCTTGCTACTCAGGCGATTCAGTGTGGTGAGGCTGATATTGTTATTGCCGGTGGTCAGGAAAATATGAGTCGTGCGCCACATGTTTTGACTGATAGCCGCACCGGAGCACAGCTTGGCGATAGCCAATTGGTTGATAGCCTGGTGCATGATGGCTTGTGGGATGCATTCAATGATTACCATATTGGTGTCACTGCCGAAAATCTGGCGCGCGAATATGGTATCAGTCGTCAGTTACAAGACGCCTACGCACTTAGCTCACAACAGAAAGCGCGGGCGGCCATTGATGCCGGACGATTCAAAGATGAGATCGTCCCGGTCAGAACGCAAAGTAACGGGCAGTTACTGATTGTTGATACCGATGAGCAGCCGCGTACTGATGCCAGTGCCGAAGGGCTGGCTAGTTTAAATCCGTCATTTGATAGTCACGGTTCTGTTACCGCAGGAAATGCCTCATCCATCAATGATGGCGCGGCTGCGGTAATGATGATGAGCGAAGCTAAAGCACATGCGTTGAATTTACCCGTGCTGGCACGTATTCGTGCCTTTGCCAGCGTTGGTGTTGATCCTGCACTGATGGGTATTGCTCCTGTGTATGCGACTCGCCGTTGCCTGGAGCGTGTAGGCTGGCAGCTGGCTGATGTTGATCTTATTGAGGCTAATGAAGCATTTGCCGCGCAGGCGCTTTCTGTTGGCAAGATGCTTGAATGGGATGAACGCCGGGTCAATGTCAATGGCGGCGCGATTGCATTGGGTCATCCGATTGGCGCCTCTGGTTGCCGCATTCTGGTTTCTTTGGTTCATGAAATGGTGAAACGCAACGCTCGTAAAGGATTGGCTACACTCTGTATTGGTGGTGGTCAGGGGGTGGCGTTAACTATTGAGCGTGACGATTAGATCTGTATTTCTTCCTTATCCGTTAAACCTCTACCGCCATCAAGCTGCTTTATAATGATGGCTGACACGTCTACGCATATCCCATATAGAACCTGACTTTTTCCTTTCCCCGGCTTATTCGTGATCGACACTACACTTTTCACAATCGCCTTCTTAAAAATGAAACAATGTTTTATTTTTAATTGAAAAGAGCACATCACGGGCTTATCATCCTTCAATAGAAAAACGAAACGATGTTTCACAATCGTTCTAATTTCACACTTCAATGATTATCGGAGGTTGATGTGGACGTAAGACAGAGCATCCACAGTGCGCACGCGAAAACGCTGGATACCCAAGGGCTGCGCAATGAATTTTTGGTTGAAAAGGTATTCGTCGCGGATGAGTACACCATGGTTTACAGCCACATTGACCGTATTATTGTTGGCGGCATTATGCCGGTAGCAAAAACGGTTTCCGTTGGCGGGGAAGTAGGAAAACAACTGGGCGTGAGCTACTTTCTTGAGCGTCGTGAGCTGGGCGTTATCAATATTGGCGGAACCGGTACGATTACCGTCGATGGCCAATGTTATGAAATCGGTCACCGCGACGCCCTCTATGTTGGTAAAGGTGCAAAAGAAGTTGTTTTTGCCAGCATTGATAGCGCCACTCCGGCGAAGTTTTATTACAACTGCGCGCCTGCTCACACGACGTATCCCACTAAAAAAGTCACGCCGTCTGAAGTGTCTCCGGTTACGCTGGGCGATAATCTCACCAGTAACCGCCGCACGATTAACAAATACTTTGTGCCGGATGTGCTGGAAACCTGCCAGTTGAGTATGGGGCTAACAGAACTGGCACCGGGAAACCTGTGGAATACCATGCCGTGCCACACCCACGAGCGCCGGATGGAAGTTTACTTCTATTTCAACATGGACGATGACGCCTGCGTTTTCCACATGATGGGGCAACCGCAAGAAACGCGTCACATTGTGATGCATAACGAACAGGCGGTGATTTCCCCAAGCTGGTCTATCCATTCAGGTGTAGGAACCAGGGCTTATACCTTTATCTGGGGCATGGTTGGTGAAAACCAGGTCTTTGATGATATGGACCACGTTGCCATTAAAGATCTGCGCTAGTCGCGGATATATATGAATAAGGTATTCTCATGATTTTAAATGCATTTTCTCTTGAAGGTAAAGTTGCAGTTGTCACCGGTTGTGACACTGGGCTGGGGCAGGGAATGGCGTTGGGTCTGGCGCAAGCGGGCTGTGACATTGTTGGCATCAACATTGTTGAGCCAACAGAGACCATTGAACAGGTCACTGCGCTGGGGCGTCGTTTTTTAAGCCTGAGCGCCGATCTGCGTAAGATTGATGGTATTCCAGCACTGCTGGATCGTGCAGTGGCAGAATTTGGTCATATTGATATCCTGGTGAATAACGCCGGTTTGATTCGCCGCGAAGATGCTCTCGATTTCAGCGAAAAAGACTGGGACGATGTGATGAATCTGAACATCAAGAGCGTGTTTTTCATGTCCCAGGCGGCGGCGAAGCACTTTATCGCGCAGGGCAATGGCGGCAAGATTATTAATATCGCGTCAATGCTTTCATTCCAGGGCGGGATCCGCGTGCCCTCATATACCGCATCAAAAAGCGGCGTAATGGGTGTGACGCGCCTGATGGCGAACGAATGGGCAAAACACAACATTAACGTTAACGCGATTGCTCCGGGTTACATGGCGACCAACAATACTCAGCAACTGCGGGCTGATGAACAGCGTAGTGCGGAAATTCTGGATCGTATTCCAGCGGGGCGTTGGGGGTTGCCGAGCGATCTGATGGGGCCGGTGGTGTTTCTGGCGTCCAGTGCTTCTGACTATGTTAATGGCTACACCATTGCCGTGGATGGTGGCTGGTTAGCACGTTAATTCATTTAGCTTACATTTATGACCCTGTCACATTGGCAGGGTTTTTTATTTCTGATAATCAACATAATCCATATCACGGCTATTAAATAATCCATATTAATTATCAATTGATAAGTTTTGTTGGTTTTATCTGCTTTAAAATTAGTTGCTTAATAATAATGTCATTAATTTCACTTAATTTTAAAAGTGTAATGTCCATCACATAACTGCATGTGGCAGCAATTTAATCCATATTTATGCTATTTCCGACCTGACACCTGAGTTAATTGTTCACGTATTTTTTCACTATGTCTTACTCTGTGCTGGCAGGAAAAAATGGTTACTATCAATACGGAATCTGCTTTAACGCCGCGCCCTCTGCGCGATACGCGGCGATTTTGGTATTACCTGCTCGACCACCACAAACTGGGTGTCGAACATGATTATTGGCGCGACCTTCCTGACTCTGCTCGATAGCATTGGTGCGGCAGGTACGTTCTGGCTCTACACTGCGCTGAACATTGCGTTTGTTGGCATCACCTTCTGGCTTATTCCGGAAACCAAGAATGTCACGCTGGAACATATCGAACGTAGACTGATGGCTGGTGAGAAATTGAGAAATATCGGTGTCTGATTTCACAGGCCGGATGTGCTGTACATCCGGCCTTTTTTTCGCTAATAGAGATCTGGCACCAGGCCGTTGAGGCGTTTGTCTCGTTCCTTAATCAGCCCTGTTGCGGTAACTCACACCAGGAGAGAGGAATGAAAACAATTGGTTTGCTGGGAGGAATGAGCTGGGAATCCACTATTCCTTACTATCGCCTGATAAATGAAGGCATTAAACAGCGACTTGGCGGGCTTCACTCTGCGCAAGTGCTGCTACATAGCGTCGATTTTCATGAAATAGAAGAGTGCCAACGTCGCGGTGAGTGGGACAACACAGGAGAGATTCTTGCCAGTGCGGCGCTTGGATTACAACGGGCAGGAGCAGAAGGCATTGTGTTATGTACCAATACGATGCACAAAGTAGCAGATGTCATCGAGTCTCGTTGCTCACTGCCTTTCTTACATATTGCGGATGCCACCGGGCGTGCCATCACCCGTGCTGGAATGACGCGCGTGGCGCTGCTGGGAACGCGCTACACCATGGAACAGGATTTTTATCGTGGACGGCTGGCAGAGCAATTTTCTATCGATTGTCTGGTGCCTGAAGCGGATGAGCGGGCGAAAATTAATCAGATTATTTTTGAAGAGCTGTGTCTGGGGCAATTTACCGAAACGTCACGCGCTTATTATGCACAAGTCATTACTCGTCTCGCAGAACAGGGGGCGCAGGGCGTGATTTTCGGTTGTACTGAAATTGGTTTACTGGTGCCAGAGGAGCGCAGTGTCCTGCCCGTGTTCGATACCACCGCTCTTCATGCCGAGGATGCCGTCGCCTTTATGCTGTCGTAACTCGCTACAAAATAGCGTTAAGTGAGGCAACCAGATTCGGTAAACCTGCCTGTAAGTGCTCACTAAATGCCTGCACCAGTGCTGATGACGGGCGGTGAAGGGGGCGAATCAGGCTAACGGTAAACGGAACTGCAATGCTAAATCGCCGCACCACTAAACCGCTTGCCGCATAATCCAGTGCGGTGAGCGGGTTAACCACGGAAACTCCCGCCCCCGCCCGTACCATCGCGCAGACTGACGCGGCGCTGTGGGTCTCCACAATCATGCGGCGTTTAACCTGATGTTCATTAAATAGTTGATCCAATAACTGGCGATAGCTGTCAGTACGGGAAAGGCTGATGTAATTCTCACCCTGAAAATCTTCCGGCGTTAATACCTCTTTTGCTGCCAGCGGATGCCCCTGCGGTAAAACACAGACTTCATCTAAAGACAGTAATTCAGTACGTTCCGTACCCGCAGGTGTATGCAGCGTCTCGGTGAGGCCTAAATCATGGCGCTGGGCCGAGAGCCACTCTTCAAGTAGCGGCGATTCCTGCGGCACTATGTTTAAGCTGACTTCAGGATAGCGAGCCAGAAACGGTTGCATCAGTGGCGGCAAAAAAGACTGCGAAAAGACCGGCAGGCAGGCAATAGACAGTTCGCCCTGGCGAAACTCGCGCAAACTTTCTGCGGCACTGACAATGCGATCCAGGCCGTACCAGGATCGCTGCACCTCTTCGAACAGCCGCAGCCCTTGCACGGTAGGATGTAATCGTCCACGTACGCGTTCAAACAATTTCAGCCCAATCACTTTTTCAAAGCGCGCCAGTTCGCGGCTGACAGTGGGTTGTGAAGTATGTAGCAGTTGTGCCGCTTCAGTCAGGCTTCCGGCGGTCATCACCGCATGAAAAATTTCAATATGACGTAAGTTAACGGCGGCCATCTGCTTAATCTCATTCTTCGGTAATCCATATCATTTTTGCATAGACCTGGCATAAATCGATATTTTTTATTCTTTTTATGATGTGGCGTAATCATAAAAAAGCACTTATTCAGATTGTTGACAATGTGCGCTTTGTTGATGCGCCTACAAGATCTTGCAAATTCAATATATTGCAGGAGCCATGTAGGCCTGATAAACGAAGTGCATCAGGCAATGTTTTATTCGCCGTCAGCCTCACTTATTCGGAGTTTGTTATGCCACATTCACTGTTCAGCACCGATACCGATCTCACCGCCGAAAATCTGCTGCGCTTGCCTGCAGAATTCGGTTGCCCGGTTTGGGTCTACGATGCACAAATCATTCGTCGGCAGATTGCGGCTCTGAAGCAGTTTGATGTGGTGCGCTTTGCGCAGAAAGCCTGCTCCAATATCCATATTTTGCGCTTAATGCGAGAGCAGGGCGTGAAAGTAGATTCCGTCTCGTTGGGCGAAATCGAGCGCGCGCTGGCGGCGGGATACAATCCACAAACGCATCCCGATGATATTGTTTTTACCGCTGATGTTATCGACCAGGCTACGCTCGAGCGTGTCAGTGAATTGCAAATTCCGGTGAATGCGGGTTCTGTCGATATGCTCGACCAACTAGGCCAGGTTTCGCCAGGGCATCGGGTATGGCTGCGCGTTAATCCGGGATTTGGTCACGGGCATAGCCAAAAAACCAATACCGGTGGCGAAAATAGCAAGCACGGTATCTGGTACACCGATCTTCCCGCCGCACTGGAAGTGATACAGCGGCATCAATTGCAGCTGGTTGGCATTCACATGCACATTGGTTCCGGTGTTGACTATGCGCATCTGGAACAGGTGTGTGGTGCGATGGTGCGGCAGGTTATCGACTTTGATCAGGATTTACAGGCGATTTCTGCTGGCGGTGGGCTTTCAGTTCCTTATCAGCATGGAGAAGAAGCGGTTGATACCGAGCATTATTATGGCCTGTGGAATGCGGCACGTGAGCAGATCGCTCATCATCTGGGTCACCCTGTGAAACTGGAAATTGAACCGGGTCGCTTCCTGGTAGCGCAGTCTGGTGTGTTGATTACCCAGGTGCGAAGCGTCAAACAGATGGGGAGCCGCCACTTTGTGCTGGTTGACGCCGGGTTTAACGATCTGATGCGCCCTGCAATGTACGGCAGTTACCATCACATTAGCGCACTGGCGGCTGATGGTCATTCCCTTGAGCACGCACCAACGGTGGAAACCGTTGTCGCCGGGCCGCTATGTGAATCGGGGGATGTTTTTACCCAGCAGGAGGGGGGGAATGTCGAAACTCGTGCTTTGCCGGAAGTGAAGGCGGGGGATTATCTGGTACTGCATGATACTGGCGCATATGGCGCGTCAATGTCATCAAACTACAATAGTCGCCCACTGCTGCCAGAAGTTCTGTTTGATAATGGTCAGGCGCGGTTGATTCGCCGTCGCCAGACCATTGAAGAATTACTGGCGCTTGAGCTGCTTTAATTGCGGCTAGTTGCTGGAGGCGTTATGACTTGCCTCCAGCGACGGTGTTGAAACTGAATGGCGACGTACCAGCGTTGGACTAAAGACGTTGGTAATTTCAGGAAGCGAGTGATTGTTCGCCAGTGCCAAAGCCAGTTCGGCAGCCTGAGTCGCCATCGTTACAATTGGATAGCGTACTGTCGTCAAACGCGGACGCACATAGCGCGATACCAGCACATCATCAAAGCCAATCAATGAAATCTCACCCGGTACATCAATACCATTATCATTGAGTACACCCATCGCGCCTGCCGCCATTGAATCGTTATAACAGGCCACGGCAGTGAAATTTCGCCCCCTTCCCAGCAGTTCAGTCATTGCCTGTTCGCCGCCGCTTTCATCCGGTTCGCCAAAAGTTACCAGCCGATCATTGGCCGGAATACCGCTTTCGGCAAGGGCATCGTAATAACCCTGCAGACGATCTTCGGCGTCAGAAATAGAGTGGTTAGAGCAGAGATAACCAATGCGAGTATGGCCTTGTTGAATCAAATGACGCGTCGCCAGCCAGGCGCCATAACGATCGTCCAGTGCGATGCAACGATTCTCAAACCCCGGAAGGATCCGGTTGATCAGCACCATGCCGGGCATTTGTTTCATCAACGCTGTCAAATCGGCATCGGGAATCATTTTGGCATGAACGACCAGTGCGGCGCAGCGATGGCGGATCAACTGCTCAATGGCCTGACGTTCTTTTTGCTCGTTGTGGTAACCATTACCAATCAATAAAAAATTACCCGTGTGATAAGCCACCTGTTCAACCGCTTTCACCATTGCGCCGAAAAAAGGATCAGAGACATCGCCAACAATCAAACCAACGGTTTCGGTGGCCTGTTGTGCCAGCGCCCGGGCGTTGGCGTTCGGGTGATAGCTAAGAGACTCCATTGCACTATGTACAGCCAGCCGGGAAGCCTCGCTGGCTTTGGGAGAATTATTAATGACGCGGGAAACTGTGGCGACTGAAACGCCTGCCAGTCGGGCTACATCCTTTATGGTCGCCATGAAAATACCTTTGTGGGTAAACGCTTACATTCTGTCAGTGTTACGGAAAACGTCCGTTGGTTCAAGGGGCGTGGTACTTTCAGCGCGGGGAATGTGAGCGAAACGCAAATAAGTAAGACAAAAAAAGAGATTGCAAACCTTTGGTTACACTTTGCGAAACGCTGTTGCGATTGACCGCTGGTGGCGTTTGGCTTCAGATTGATAAAGTGGTGATCCCAGAGGTATTGATAGGTGAAGTCAACTTCGGGTTGATCACATGAATTACACCAACCTGCGCAGATGCGCAGGTTTTTTTTGTCTGTCATCAATCTGTAACAGTAACCGATAATTTACACACCTGGTTGCATTTCCCTTCACTCCTTTGCGTTTTCTCGCTGGCGAACAGTCTGTGTGCAGACCACAATCAAGATCCCAGAGGTATTGATTGGTGAGATTATTCGGTACGCTCTTCGTACCCTGTCTCTTGCACCAGCCTGCGCGGATGCGCAGGTTTTTTTTCGCACCCATTTTACTGTCGCTCGCGTTCTCCTTCTGGTGTAATCTCGCACCATTCGCTTTTACTGAAGAATGAGCAAAGGGAGTTGGAATGCTTTTTAGCTTTTTTCGTAATTTGTGCCGTGTCCTGTACCGTGTTCGCGTGACAGGCGACACGCAGGCACTGAAGGGCGAGCGCGTTCTTATCACGCCCAATCACGTCTCATTTATTGATGGCATATTGCTGGCACTGTTTTTACCCGTTCGCCCTGTTTTTGCCGTTTACACCTCCATCAGCCAGCAGTGGTATATGCGTTGGCTGAAATCATTTATCGACTTCGTTCCCCTCGACCCGACGCAACCTATGGCAATTAAACATCTGGTACGTCTGGTGGAACAGGGCCGACCGGTGGTGATTTTCCCTGAAGGACGAATCACGACAACCGGCTCGCTGATGAAAATCTACGATGGCGCGGGTTTTGTCGCTGCGAAGTCAGGTGCGACAGTCATTCCTGTGCGTATTGAAGGGGCGGAACTTACGCACTTCAGCCGCCTGAAAGGTCTGGTTAAACGTCGCTTGTTCCCGCAAATTCATCTGCATATTTTGCCACCAACGCAGGTACAGATGCCGGATGCGCCGCGTGCCCGTGACCGTCGCAAAATCGCTGGCGAAATGCTGCATCAAATTATGATGGAAGCGCGTATGGCAGTGCGCCCGCGTGAAACGTTGTACGAATCCTTTTTGAGTGCGATGTACCGTTTCGGTGCGGGTAAAAAGTGTGTCGAAGATATCAATTTTACCCCTGACACCTATCGTAAATTACTTACCAAAACGCTGTTTGTCGGGCGCATTCTTGAAAAATACAGTGTTGAAGGGGAACGCATCGGCTTAATGCTGCCCAATGCGGGCATCAGTGCGGCAGTGATTTTCGGAGCCATCGCACGTCGTCGCATTCCCGCAATGATGAACTACACCGCCGGGGTAAAAGGGCTGACCAGCGCCATTACGGCGGCTGAAATCAAAACCATCTTCACTTCCCGCCAGTTTCTCGATAAAGGCAAACTCTGGCATCTGCCGGAACAGTTAACTCAGGTACGTTGGGTCTATCTGGAAGATTTAAAAGCGGACGTCACCACTGCCGACAAAGTGTGGATCTTCGCGCATCTGCTGGTGCCGCGCCTCGCACAGGTAAAACAGCAGCCAGAAGAAGAGGCGCTGATCCTCTTTACCTCCGGTTCTGAAGGTCATCCGAAAGGTGTTGTCCATAGCCATAAAAGCATTCTGGCGAACGTCGAGCAGATTAAAACCATTGCCGATTTCACCACCAACGATCGCTTTATGTCGGCATTACCGCTGTTCCACTCTTTTGGTCTGACTGTTGGCCTGTTTACGCCCCTGCTGACGGGCGCAGAAGTCTTCCTTTATCCAAGCCCGCTGCATTACCGCATTGTGCCGGAACTGGTGTACGACCGCAGTTGTACCGTGCTCTTTGGCACCTCGACCTTCCTCGGTCACTACGCGCGCTTTGCCAACCCGTATGATTTCTATCGTCTACGCTATGTGGTGGCAGGCGCAGAGAAACTGCAAGAAAGCACCAAACAGCTTTGGCAGGATAAATTTGGCCTGCGCATTCTTGAAGGTTACGGTGTGACGGAATGCGCGCCGGTGGTGTCCATCAACGTACCGATGGCGGCGAAACCAGGTACGGTAGGGCGTATTTTGCCTGGTATGGATGCTCGGCTGCTGGCGGTTCCGGGTATCGAAGACGGTGGTCGCCTGCAACTAAAAGGGCCGAACATTATGAACGGCTACCTGCGGGTAGAGAAGCCGGGTGTGCTGGAAGTGCCCACCGCCGAGAATGTTCGCGGCGAGATGGAGCGCGGCTGGTATGACACGGGCGATATCGTGCGTTTCGACGAGCAGGGCTTTGTGCAGATTCAGGGGCGCGCGAAACGTTTTGCCAAAATTGCAGGCGAAATGGTGTCGCTGGAAATGGTGGAACAACTGGCCATTGGCGTTTCACCAGACAAAATGCATGCCACTGCGATTAAGAGCGATGCCAGCAAAGGTGAGGCGCTGGTGCTTTTCACCACGGACAGTGAACTGGCGCGCGATAAACTGCAACAGTATGCCCGCGAGCACGGCGTGCCGGAGCTTGCCGTACCGCGCGACATTCGCTATCTGAAACAGATGCCATTACTGGGCAGTGGTAAACCTGACTTTGTCACGTTGAAAAGCTGGGTAGACGAAGCGGAACAACACGATGAGTGAGTCAGTGCACACTAACACTTCGCTGTGGTCGAAGGGGATGAAAGCGGTTATCGTCGCGCAGTTTCTCTCTGCGTTTGGCGATAACGCGCTGCTGTTTGCCACTCTGGCGTTACTGAAAGCACAGTTCTATCCGGAGTGGAGTCAGCCCGTCCTGCAAATGGTGTTTGTAGGTGCTTACATTCTTTTTGCGCCGTTTGTCGGGCAGGTGGCCGATAGCTTTGCCAAAGGTCGGGTGATGATGTTTGCCAACGGTCTTAAGCTGCTGGGTGCTGCCAGTATCTGCTTTGGCATCAATCCCTTTCTCGGCTATACGCTGGTTGGCGTGGGAGCAGCGGCGTATTCACCGGCGAAATACGGCATTCTTGGTGAATTGACCACTGGCAGCAAGTTAGTGAAAGCTAACGGTTTAATGGAAGCCTCCACCATTGCAGCGATTTTGCTCGGTTCCGTAGCTGGTGGAGTGCTGGCTGACTGGCATGTCCTGGTCGCTCTGGCAGCATGTGCGCTGGCCTATGGTGGTGCGGTCGTCGCCAATATCTACATTCCAAAACTGGCGGCGGCGCGTCCGGGGCAGTCGTGGAATCTCATCAACATGACCCGCAGTTTCCTGAATGCCTGCACCTCGTTATGGCGCAATGGAGAAACGCGTTTTTCGCTGGTAGGCACCAGTTTGTTCTGGGGAGCAGGCGTCACGCTGCGTTTCCTGTTAGTACTTTGGGTGCCAGTGGCGCTAGGCATTACCGATAACGCTACGCCGACCTATCTCAACGCCATGGTGGCGATTGGCATCGTGGTTGGTGCCGGCGCGGCAGCGAAGCTGGTCACGCTGGAAACCGTTTCACGCTGTATGCCCGCCGGGATTTTAATTGGCGTGGTGGTGCTGATTTTCTCCCTGCAACATGAGCTGCTGCCAGCCTATGCCTTGCTGATGTTGATTGGCGTGCTGGGCGGCTTTTTTGTCGTTCCATTGAATGCGTTACTCCAGGAACGAGGTAAAAAAAGCGTCGGGGCGGGGAATGCGATTGCAGTACAGAACCTGGGCGAAAACAGTGCCATGTTGCTGATGTTGGGGATTTATTCACTGGCGGTAATGGTGGGGATTCCGGTCGTGCCCATTGGCATTGGCTTCGGTGCGCTGTTTGCGCTGGCAATAACGGCGCTGTGGGTCTGGCAACGCCGTCATTAATATTTAACGCCGGGTAACCCGGCGCTAATGCTTAAGGTGCCGGATAAGTATAAACCTGATGCACCGCTTCAATTTCAGTTAATACGTCTTCGCTCAACTCCAGATGTAAACTTTCGATGTTAGTTTTCAACTGTTCCATCGTCGTTGCGCCCAGCAGCGTGCTGGCAACAAACGGTTGGCGGCGTACAAAAGCGAGCGCCATCTGAGCAGGATCCAGGCCATGACGTCTGGCAATATCAACATACGCCGCGACAGCTTTTTGCGTTTGCTCACCACTATAACGGGTGAACCGACTAAAGAGCGTATTACGCGCACCAGCCGGTTTTGCACCATTGAGATATTTACCGGTCAGCGTGCCGAAACCCAGACACGAATAGGCCAGCAACTCGACGCCTTCATACTGGCTGACTTCCGCCAGACCCACTTCAAAGCTGCGGTTTAACAGACTATAGGGGTTCTGAATAGTGACGATGCGCGGCAGATCGTGTTTGTCCGCCAGATGTAGATAACGCATTACGCCAAATGCGGTTTCATTCGACACGCCGATATAACGAATTTTCCCTGCGCGTTGGTATTCTGCCAGTGCATCCAGCGTATCCAGCAGCGAAACCGCAGGCGCGGAATCCGTCCAGCTATAACCGAGTTTGCCGAAGCAGTTGGTCGGGCGCTGCGGCCAGTGCACCTGATAAAGATCGAGGTAATCAGTCTGTAGGCGCTTGAGGCTGTCATGCAGAGCTTCGCGAATATTCTTCCTGTCCAGCGCCTGATCCGGGCGAATACCCTTGTCATTGTTGCGCGACGGTCCGCTCACTTTGGAGGCGATAATTAATTTTTCGCGGTTGCCATGTTTTGCCAGCCAGTTACCGACATAGGTTTCGGTCAGACCCTGAGTTTCGGGGCGCGGCGGTACAGGGTACATCTCGGCAACGTCGATAAGATTAATGCCCTGAGCGACGGCATAGTCGAGTTGTGCGTGGGCGTCGGCTTCGCTGTTCTGTTCACCAAACGTCATCGTGCCAAGCCCCAGCGTGCTGACTTCCAGCGAGCTGTGGGGTATACGGTGATATTGCATAGCCGTTTCCTTTTTATAATCACGACATAAGGAATATAAAAATGGCAGAGGGAAGGGAAAAGGGAAAGCGAAAAATCTTAAGGCCAGCCGGATGCTGACCTTATTTTTTAACGTTCAATAATTTGCGAGACATCATCGCGGTTAATTTGCATCGCGTTACCTTGTTGATCGTGATAACTCACAAGCCCGGTATCATCGTCAATTTCCGGTTTTCCATCAGTCAGGATCATTCGACCATCTTTAGTTGCCATCACATAATCGCTGCTACAACCGGAAACAGCAAATGCCAGTCCGACTGCGGAAATTAATACTGCCCATTTTTTCATCCGGTTATCCTCATTAAGCCCATCAATGATAATAGTCTGTTTATAATCTGACGTTATACATCTTGAAAGCAGGAAAGTCTTAAACTGTGAGAATAAAGGGAAGACGTTCGCTCTCCCACAGGAGAGCGAACGGAATATCAGAGCGGATTCTTTTTATTGCGAATCAGGTTGAGGCTTTCTACTGCAATGGAGAAGAACATCGCGAAGTAGATGTAACCTTTCGGTACGTGGATATCGAAACTTTCCAGGATCAGGGTAAAGCCCACCAGAATCAGGAAAGAGAGCGCCAACATTTTCACTGATGGATGGCGTTCAACAAAATCACCAATCGAACGCGCGGCGAACATCATCACGCCTACGGCAATGACTACGGCCGCCATCATAATAAACAGGTGATCCGACAGGCCCACGGCGGTAATCACCGAATCGAGGCTGAAAATAATATCCAGCAGCATAATCTGCACGATAGCGCCGAGGAATGATGAAACACGTGTTTTCAGCCCTTCTTCTTCGCCTTCGATAGACTCGTGGATCTCCTTACTGGCTTTCCAGATAAGGAACAGACCACCCAGCAGCAGAATCAAATCACGAGCGGAAATTTCCTGATTGAAAATTGTAAAAAGCGGATTCGTCAGGCGCGTAACCCAGGCAATCGACGCCAGCAGCGCCAGACGCATAACCATGGCTCCTGCCAGTCCCAGACGCCGCGCGTGACCACGCTGTGCGGTGGGCAACTTTGCGACCACCAGAGAAAGGAAAATAATATTATCGATCCCAAGAACGATCTCCAGCAGCGTCAGCGTACCGAGCGCAAGCCAGGCGTTAGGATCGGTTATCCATGCAAATAACATCTAAAAAGCCCTGCCAAAAAAATGAAGCGGTAATTATATGCCCGGAATGCAGCAGGTCAAAGCGATGGCTACTGGATCAAAAAATGACGCGCCAGCAGTGCGCTGGTGAAATTCTTTTTCAGATAAAATCCGCGCGGCAATGTCAGAATTCGTTCACCCTCGGCGCCAATGGCTTCGGTGAGAGCTTTCGCATTCGCCGCTTTCGGTCGTATTTGCAAATATTCCCCGTGACGAGCGGTGATTCGCTCAACCTGACCGAGGACAATCATATCCATTAATTCTTCCCAGTCTTCGCGTAGCTGGCGGTCTTCCTCTTCGTTCGGACTCCACAGCAACGGTGCTCCTACGCGACGCTGCGCCAGTGGGATGCTGCGCTCGCCTTCAACCGGTATCCATAACACCCGTTTGAGTTTGTGGCGCACGTGGCTGGTTTCCCAAGTCACACCGCTATTGCCAGTTAACGGTGCAACACAAACGAATGTCGTTTCCAGCGGGCGACCAAGAGTATCTACAGGTATAGTTTTGAGTTCCACGCCTAAAGCGGCAAAATCTTGTTCAGGTTTACTTCCTGCGCTGGCGCCAAGCCAGATCTCCAGTAACACACCGATCCAACCTTTATCGCGTTTTAAATTCTCCGGCGTAACCAATCCGGCAAGTGCTGCCAGTTCTCCAAGGGTGTAACCAGAAAGTTGCTGTGCTTGCGCTAATAACTGCGCTTCAGTTTCGGGGGGAGAGGGCAATGGGCGAGGTTGAGACATGGCATTACACCTTGATTAAAAAACAAGCAGCTATTTTGTACCGAATATTCAGAGTGTAACTTTTTCCACAAGCGTTATTCAATTCTATGATTTATCTTGTTTTTTAATTCACAGGTGACGGTGTTGCGCAACGTCCTGGTGGGTTTTCCAATTCTGGTCACTGAAAATAAACAGGATCTTACACCATGTTATCCACAGAAAGCTGGGATAACTGTGAAAAACCCTCACTACTGTTTCCATTTACAGCCTTGACGTGCGACGAAACTCTAATTTTTAGTGGTTCGGTGCTTAACTTAGTGGCACATTCTGTGGATAAATACGACGTTGGTTGATCTTTCGCCAACGCGTAAATGAGTGGTGTGACATGGGTCACGAATTTCTCTGTTTTATCAATATTTATGTATTTAATACATTGATTAATAATGAATATTTTAAAGTGTATTTTAGCGGCTGATTCAGAATGCTCTGGGTTTTCCCGTGGTAATTCCGTAGTTCTTCACAACTCTATCCACAGAAAAGGTGAATAAAAACGGCTATCCACCCCATCCTCTGTTTATAACTCTGCACTTAACTGTGAGTTATTCAATTGTTATTAGTGTGTAATGCCTTGCAGAGAGTGGTTTACCGTCTTCCTGGAGTATGAAACAATCATTCGTATATAAAGCTTTATTTTGAGGTAGTCCGGTGATTGATGACGATGGCTACCGCCCAAACGTAGGTATCGTGATTTGTAATCGTCAGGGGCAAGTAATGTGGGCCCGGCGATTTGGTCAGCACTCCTGGCAATTTCCGCAAGGCGGAATTAATCCCGGAGAATCCGCAGAACAGGCGATGTACCGTGAATTGTTTGAAGAAGTAGGATTAAGCCGTAAAGACGTTCGAATCCTTGCTTCAACGCGTAACTGGTTGCGCTACAAATTACCGAAACGTTTGGTGCGTTGGGACACGAAGCCGGTGTGTATCGGCCAAAAACAAAAATGGTTTCTCTTGCAGCTGGTGAGCGGCGATGCGGAAATCAATATGCAAACCAGCAGTACACCAGAGTTTGACGGCTGGCGATGGGTAAGTTACTGGTATCCGGTCAGACAGGTGGTGTCATTTAAACGTGATGTCTACCGTAGGGTAATGAAAGAGTTCGCAAGTGTTGTGATGGCGCTGCAAGAAAATACGCCTAAACCACAAAACGTATCTGCTTATCGACGTAAAAGAGGTTAAGTCACGCCCATTATGCTCACTCGCCTGCGCGAAATAGTCGAAAAGGTAGCCAGCGCACCACGCCTGAATGAGGCGTTAAATATTCTGGTTACCGACATCTGTCTTGCGATGGATACCGAGGTCTGTTCGGTCTACCTGGCCGATCACGACCGACGTTGTTACTACCTGATGGCGACCCGGGGATTAAAAAAGCCACGTGGTCGCACCGTAACGCTCGCGTTTGATGAAGGGATCGTCGGCCTGGTTGGCAGGCTGGCGGAACCGATAAACCTTGCGGATGCGCAAAAACACCCCAGCTTCAAATATATCCCCTCCGTAAAAGAAGAACGTTTCCGCGCGTTTTTAGGCGTGCCAATTATTCAACGTCGCCAGTTACTTGGTGTACTGGTGGTACAGCAACGAGAGTTGCGGCAGTACAACGAAAGTGAAGAATCTTTCCTGGTGACGCTTGCCACCCAGATGGCAGCTATTCTTTCTCAGTCGCAGTTGACTGCCTTGTTTGGGCAATATCGCCAGACGCGAATTCGCGCATTACCGGCAGCGCCCGGCGTAGCGATTGCCGAAGGCTGGCAGGATGCCACGTTACCCTTAATGGAACAGGTGTATCAGGCATCAACGCTGGATCCGGCTCTGGAACGCGAGCGACTGACCGGGGCGCTGGAAGAAGCGGCTAACGAGTTTCGTCGCTACAGCAAACGCTTTGCCGCCGGTGCACAAAAAGAAACGGCGGCTATTTTCGATCTTTACTCACACCTGCTTTCCGACACGCGTCTGCGTCGCGAATTATTTGACGAGGTGGATAAAGGCTCAGTTGCAGAGTGGGCGGTGAAAACGGTCATTGAAAAATTCGCCGAACAGTTTGCTGCGCTAAGTGATAGCTATCTCAAAGAGCGAGCCGGTGATTTACGTGCGCTGGGCCAGCGATTGTTGTTTCACCTTGATGATGCCAACCAGGGGGCGAACGCCTGGCCGGAACGTTTCATTCTGGTGGCTGATGAACTGTCAGCGACAACCCTTGCAGAGCTGCCTCAGGATCGCTTAGTCGGCGTTGTCGTGCGCGATGGCGCAGCCAACTCCCATGCTGCGATTATGGTACGTGCACTGGGGATCCCTACCGTGATGGGCGCGGACATTCAGCCTTCGGTGCTGCATCGTCGCACACTGATCGTTGACGGTTATCGTGGTGAATTGCTGGTCGACCCGGAGCCGGTGCTGCTGCAAGAATATCAGCGGCTGATTAGCGAAGAGATTGAGCTTAGCCGCCTGGCGGAAGATGACGTCAATTTACCCGCGCAGTTAAAAAGCGGCGAGCGCATAAAAGTCATGCTCAATGCGGGATTAAGCCCGGAACATGAAGAAAAACTGGGCAGTCGCATTGATGGTATCGGTCTTTATCGCACCGAAATCCCTTTCATGCTGCAAAGTGGTTTCCCGTCGGAAGAAGAACAGGTGGCGCAGTATCAGGGGATGCTGCAAATGTTCAATGATAAACCCGTCACCCTGCGTACGCTGGATGTCGGTGCTGACAAACAATTGCCTTACATGCCGATCAGCGAAGAGAATCCATGCCTGGGGTGGCGTGGGATTCGCATTACGCTCGATCAGCCGGAGATCTTTTTGATCCAGGTGCGGGCGATGTTGCGCGCCAATGCTGCAACGGGCAACCTGCACATTCTGTTGCCAATGGTCACAAGCCTGGATGAAGTTGACGAAGCGCGTCGCCTGATTGAACGTGCCGGACGTGAAGTTGAGGAGATGATCGGTTACGCAATTCCCAAACCACGCATCGGTATCATGCTGGAAGTACCTTCAATGGTATTTATGCTGCCGCATCTGGCAAATCGGGTCGATTTTATCTCTGTTGGCACCAACGATCTGACTCAATACATCCTGGCCGTTGATCGCAATAACACCCGGGTCGCGAACATTTATGACAGTCTTCATCCTGCAATGTTACGTGCTCTGGCGATGATCGCCCGTGAGGCGGAAACGCAGGGAATCGATCTGCGTTTATGCGGTGAAATGGCGGGCGATCCCATGTGCGTGGCAATCCTCATTGGGCTGGGGTATCGCCATCTGTCGATGAACGGACGTTCTGTCGCGCGCGTCAAATACCTGCTGCGGCGCATTGATTTTGCCGAAGCAGAAAATCTTGCGCAGCGCAGCCTGGAAGCGCAACTAGCGACCGAAGTTCGTCATCAGGTCGCGGCATTTATGGAGCGTCGCGGTATGGGCGGGCTGATTCGCGGAGGGTTATAGCGCGGATCATATACATATCTTTTAACGGTATCCGGCAACCAGCCAGGTTCCCTTGTGCTATTATTCGCACCTTTGGAGCGCCTGAAACCTGCGGCGCGCATTTCAATCGCTGTTCTCTTTCAGCGAAATAACAAGAACTTGTGGTGACAGATGACCAGTAGCTATCTGCATTTTCCGGAATTTGATCCGGTCATTTTCTCAATAGGACCCGTTGCGCTTCACTGGTACGGCCTGATGTATCTGGTGGGTTTCATTTTTGCGATGTGGCTGGCTGGGCGTCGGGCTAGCCGTCCGGGCAGTGGCTGGACCAAAAATGAAGTTGAAAACTTACTCTATGCGGGCTTCCTCGGCGTCTTCCTTGGCGGACGTATTGGTTATGTTCTGTTCTACAACTTCCCGCAGTTTATGGCCGATCCGCTGTATCTGTTCCGTGTCTGGGACGGCGGCATGTCTTTCCACGGCGGTCTGATTGGCGTGATTGTGGTGATGATTATCTTCGCCCGCCGCACCAAACGTTCCTTCTTCCAGGTGTCTGATTTTATAGCACCGCTCATTCCATTTGGCCTTGGAGCCGGGCGTCTGGGCAACTTTATTAACGGTGAATTGTGGGGGCGCGTTGATCCGAACTTCCCGTTTGCCATGCTGTTCCCCGGCTCCCGTACTGAAGACATTCTGCTGCTGCAAAACAACCCTCAGTGGCAATCTATTTTCGACACCTACGGCGTACTACCGCGTCACCCGTCGCAACTTTACGAGATGCTGCTGGAAGGTGTGGTGCTGTTTATTATCCTCAACCTGTATATCCGTAAACCGCGCCCGATGGGGGCTGTCTCGGGCTTGTTCCTGATTGGCTATGGCGCGTTTCGCATCATTGTTGAGTTTTTCCGCCAGCCCGATGCGCAGTTCACCGGCGCATGGGTGCAGTACATCAGCATGGGGCAAATTCTTTCCATCCCGATGATTGTCGCGGGTGTTTTCATGATGGTCTGGGCATATCGTCGCAGCCCACAGCAACACGTTTCCTGAGGAACCATGAAACAGTATTTAGAACTGATGCAAAAAGTGCTCGACGAAGGCACACAGAAAAACGACCGAACCGGAACCGGAACGCTTTCCATTTTTGGTCATCAGATGCGTTTTAACCTCCAGGATGGATTCCCGTTAGTGACAACCAAACGTTGCCACCTGCGTTCCATTATCCACGAGCTGCTGTGGTTCCTGAAGGGCGACACTAACATTGCTTATCTGCACGAAAACAATGTCACCATCTGGGACGAATGGGCCGATGAAAACGGCGATCTTGGTCCGGTTTATGGTAAACAGTGGCGCGCCTGGCCCACGCCGGATGGTCGTCATATTGACCAGATTACTACGGTACTGAACCAGCTGAAAAACGACCCGGATTCCCGCCGCATTATTGTTTCGGCATGGAACGTAGGCGAACTGGATAAAATGGCGCTGGCTCCATGCCATGCGTTCTTCCAGTTCTATGTGGCAGACGGCAAACTCTCTTGCCAGCTTTATCAGCGTTCCTGCGACGTCTTCCTCGGCCTGCCGTTTAACATTGCCAGCTACGCGTTACTGGTGCATATGATGGCGCAGCAGTGCGATCTGGAAGTGGGTGATTTTGTCTGGACCGGTGGCGATACGCACCTGTACAGCAATCATATGGATCAAACCTATCTGCAATTAAGTCGTGAACCGCGTCCGCTGCCGAAGCTGATTATCAAACGTAAACCTGAATCCATCTTCGACTACCGTTTCGAAGACTTTGAGATTGAAGGCTACGATCCGCATCCGGGAATTAAAGCGCCGGTTGCTATCTAAATTACGCAACATCCTGCCAGAGCCGACGCCAGTGTGCGTCGGTTTTTTTTATCCTTCGCTAAATTCTTCGAGACGCCTTCCCGAAATTTTGCAACGCCCTGCAACAGCGTAAATAGTCCGGAAGACGCGCCGAAGAATGAGAAACTGGCCCTCGTCTTTTTTTCTCCTCGCTCCATACTGCCGGCATGAAAACACAACGTGGTTATACGCTGATTGAAACGCTGGTTGCGATGCTGATTTTGGTCATGCTAAGCGCAAGTGGACTCTATGGCTGGCAATACTGGCAGCAGTCGCAACGGCTCTGGCAAACCGCCAGCCAGGCGCGGGACTATTTGCTCTATTTACGTGAGGATGCCAACTGGCATAACCGCGACCACAGTATCAGCGTCATCAGGGAGGGGAAGTTATGGTGTCTTGTGAGTTCTGCCGCAGGGGCAAATGCCTGTCATGGCAGTTCACCGTTGGTCTTTGTGCCACGCTGGCCCGACGTAGAAATGAACGACCTGACGCCTTCACTCACTTTCTTTGGCCTGCGCAATACCGCATGGGCCGGGCATATTCGCTTCAAAAATTCAGCGGGAGAGTGGTGGCTGGTGGTTTCGCCGTGGGGAAGGCTCCGGCTTTGCCAGAAAGGAGAAACAGAAGGATGCCTGTAAAAGAGCAAGGATTTTCTCTGCTGGAAGTTTTGATTGCTATGGCGATCAGTAGCGTACTGTTGCTGGGGACTGCTCGATTTCTGCCTGCATTACAGCGTGAAAGTTTGACGAGCACCCGCAAGCTGGCGCTGGAAGATGAAATCTGGCTGCGGATATTTACCGTTGCGAAGCATCTCCAGAGAGCAGGTTATTGTCATGGTAGCTGCACTGGCGAGGGGCTGGTCATTGTCGGACAGGGTGACTGTATCATTGTGCAGTGGGATGCGAACAGTAACGGTATCTGGGAGAGCGAACCGGTAAAAGAGTCCGACCAGATTGGATTTCGTCTGAAGGAGCATGTGCTGGAAACGCTACGCGGTGCGACATCTTGTGAAGGTAAGGGCTGGGATAAAGTCACTAATCCGGATGCCATCATTATCGATACTTTTCAGGTCGTGCGTCAGGATGTCAGAGGTTTCTCGCCGGTGTTGACGGTGAATATGCGGGGCGCCAGTAAGGCTGAACCACAAACCGTGGTGGATGCCAGCTATAGCGTAACAGGATTCAACCTGTGAATCGTGAACGGGGAGTTTCATCGCTGGCACTGGTTCTAATGTTGCTGGTTTTGGGCAGCTTGCTGCTACAGGGAATGAGCCAACAGGATCGCAGTTTTGCCTCTCGGGTGACTATGGAAAGCCAGTCATTGCGCCGCCAGGCTATCGTACAGTCGGCGCTGGAATGGGGCAAAATGCACTCCTGGCAGACACAGCCCGCAGTTCAGTGCTCACAGTACACTGCAACCGGTGCCCGGGTTTGTCTGCGTTTACTGGCAGATAATGAAACCTTGCTGATTGCCGGTTATGAAGGCGTTTCATTATGGCGAACAGGCGAAGTCATCGATGGAAATATTTTTTTTTCGCCACGCGGCTGGAGTGATTTTTGTCCGCAGAAAGAGGGGGCGTTATGTCAGCTTCCCTGAAGAATCAACAAGGCTTTAGCCTGCCGGAAGTGATGTTGGCGATGGTGCTGATGGTGATGATTGTCACTGCGTTATCGGGGTATCAGAGAACATTAATGAACAGTCTTGCCAGCAGAAACCAGTATCTGCAACTCTGGCGGCATGGCTGGCAGCAAACGCAACTGCGCGCGATTTCGCCACCTGCCAACTGGCAGGTTAACCGAATGCAGACATCGCAGGCGGGATGTGTCAGCATCAGCGTTACGTTAGTTTCACCCGGGGGCAGAGAAGGCGAGATGACCCGCCTGCATTGCCCGAATCGTCAGTAGTCAGGAGCCGCTATGTTAAGGGTCTACCATTCCAATCGTCTGGACGTGCTGGAAGCGTTGATGGAGTTTATCGTCGAACGCGAACGGCTGGACGATCCTTTTGAGCCAGAAATGATTCTGGTGCAAAGTACCGGTATGGCGCAGTGGCTGCAAATGACGCTGTCGCAGAAGTTTGGCATTGCGGCAAACATTGATTTTCCGCTGCCGGCGAGCTTTATCTGGGATATGTTCGTCTGCGTATTGCCGGAGATCCCCAAAGAGAGTGCCTTCAACAAGCAAAGCATGAGCTGGAAACTGATGACTCTGCTGCCGCAACTGCTGGATCGCGAAGATTTTACCCTGTTGCGTCATTACCTGACTGACGATAGCGACAAGCGCAAGCTGTTTCAGCTTTCCTCAAAAGCGGCGGACCTGTTTGACCAGTATCTGGTCTATCGACCGGACTGGCTGACACAGTGGGAAGCGGGACACCTGGTTGAAGGGTTGGGAGAAGCGCAGGCCTGGCAAGCTCCCTTGTGGAAGGCGCTGGTGGAATATACCCATGAACTGGGGCAACCGCGCTGGCACCGTGCCAATCTCTATCAACGCTTTATCGAAACGCTGGAGTCCGCGACGACCTGCCCGCCGGGGTTACCTTCGCGCGTCTTTATATGCGGTATTTCCGCGTTACCGCCTGTTTATCTACAGGCGCTACAGGCGCTGGGTAAACATATTGAAATCCATCTTCTGTTTACCAATCCCTGCCGTTATTACTGGGGCGATATTAAAGATCCGGCTTATCTGGCGAAACTGCTGACTCGCCAGCGCCGACACAGTTTTGAAGATCGCGAATTGCCGCTATTCCGCGATAGCGAAAACGCCGGACAGTTGTTTAACAGCGACGGCGAACAGGATGTTGGCAACCCGCTACTGGCCTCATGGGGAAAGCTGGGGCGCGACTACATCTATCTGCTTGCCGATCTCCAGAGCAGTCAGGAGCTGGACGCATTCGTTGATGTTACGCCAGACAGCCTGCTGCATAACATCCAGTCCGACATTCTTGAACTGGAAAATCGTGCCGTTGCGGGCGTGAATCTGGCAGAGTTTTCCCGTAGCGATAATAAACGTCTGCTTGATCCACAAGATAACAGCGTCACCTTCCACGTATGCCACAGCCCGCAGCGCGAAGTGGAAGTTTTGCACGATCGCCTGCTGGCGATGCTGGAAGAAGATCCGACACTTACTCCACGCGACATCATCGTGATGGTGGCCGACATCGACAGCTATAGTCCGTTTATTCAGGCTGTATTTGGTAGCGCACCTGCGGATCGTTACCTGCCTTATGCCATTTCCGACCGTCGGGCGCGGCAGTCACATCCAGTACTGGAAGCATTTATTAGCCTGTTATCACTGCCTGACAGCCGCTTTGTGTCGGAGGATGTGCTGGCGCTGCTGGACGTGCCGGTACTGGCGGCGCGGTTTGATATCACCGAAGAAGGGCTACGTTATTTACGTTTGTGGGTTAATGAATCCGGCATTCGCTGGGGGATTGATGACGACAACGTTCGCGAGCTGGAACTCCCCGCCACCGGGCAACACACCTGGCGATTTGGCCTGACGCGCATGTTGCTGGGCTATGCAATGGAGAGTGCCCAGGGCGAGTGGCAATCGGTTCTGCCTTATGATGAATCGAGCGGCTTAATTGCGGAACTGGTAGGGCATCTGGCGTCACTGCTAATGCAACTGAATATCTGGCGTCGCGGGTTAGCGCAGGAGCGCCCGCTTGAGGAGTGGCTGCCGGTTTGTCGCGATATGCTTAACGCCTTCTTCCTGCCGGATGCGGAAACTGAAGCGGCGATGACGCTTATCGAACAACAATGGCAAGCGATTATCGCCGAAGGTTTAGGTGCGCAGTATGGCGACGCGGTGCCGCTGTCGCTGTTACGTGATGAACTGGCACAACGCCTCGATCAAGAACGTATCAGCCAGCGTTTTCTTGCAGGTCCGGTTAACATTTGTACGCTGATGCCAATGCGTTCAATCCCGTTCAAAGTGGTTTGCCTGCTGGGAATGAACGATGGTGTTTATCCGCGCCAGCTTGCGCCATTGGGCTTTGATTTAATGAGTCAGAAACCGAAACGTGGCGATCGTAGCCGTCGCGATGACGACCGCTATCTGTTCCTGGAAGCGTTAATTTCCGCGCAGCAAAAACTCTATATCAGCTATATCGGGCGTTCCATTCAGGATAACAGTGAACGTTTCCCGTCGGTGCTAGTGCAAGAACTGATCGACTACATTGGACAAAGTCATTATCTGCCGGGTGATGAAGAGCTTAACTGTGATGAAAGCGAGGTACGGGTAAAAGAGCATCTTACTTGCCTCCATACCCGGATGCCGTTTGATCCGCAAAACTACCAGCCTGGCGAGTTACAAAGCTATGCACGTGAATGGCTACCGGCAGCCAGCCAGGCAGGCAAGGCGCATTCTGAATTTGTCCAGCCTTTACCGTTTACCTTGCCGGAAACCGTGCCGCTGGAAACACTACAACGATTCTGGGCGCATCCGGTGCGAGCGTTTTTCCAGATGCGTTTACAGGTGCACTTCCGTACCGAAGACAGCGAAATTCCCGATACCGAACCATTTATTCTTGAAGGGCTTAGCCGTTATCAAATTAATCAGCAGTTATTAAATGCGTTGGTGGATCAGGATGATGCAGAACGCTTGTTCCGCCGCTTCCGGGCGGCAGGGGATTTACCGTACGGCGCTTTTGGTGAAATTTTCTGGGAAACGCAGTGTCAGGAGATGCAGCAGCTTGCTGACAGAGTCATTGCCTGTCGCCAGCCGGGGCAAAGTATGGAAATCGATCTCGCCTGCAACGGTGTGCAGATAACTGGGTGGTTGCCGCAAGTTCAGCCGGATGGCCTGTTGCGCTGGCGTCCCTCTTTGCTCAGTGTGGCACAGGGAATGCAACTTTGGTTAGAACACCTTGTCTACTGTGCCAGTGGTGGTAACGGTGAAAGCCGCCTTTTTCTACGCAAAGACGGCGAGTGGCGTTTCCCGCCGCTTGCAGCCGAACAGGCTTTGCATTACCTCTCACAACTGATTGAGGGGTATCGTGAAGGAATGTCCGCGCCATTGCTGGTGTTACCTGAAAGTGGCGGCGCATGGCTAAAAACCTGTTATGACGCGGCAAACGATGCCATGCTGGATGACGATTCCACGTTGCAAAAAGCTCGTACGAAATTCCTTCAGGCTTACGAAGGCAACATGATGGTGCGTGGTGAAGGTGATGATATCTGGTATCAACGGCTCTGGCGGCAATTAACGCCAGAGACAATGGAAGCCATCGTTGATCAGTCACAGCGTTTCCTGTTACCGCTGTTTCGTTTTAATCAGCCATGAGTTTTGTATAAAAATTGCGCAATCCATCTGCTTACTTTATGATGCGCACCAGTCACGGACTGATGGTTATATAGACACTGGCTGGCTCGTTCAGCACAAGATTATATTCTGCCGGATGATTTTCTTTAAGCTATTGAATCTGGTTGAAAAATAAAGTTGATAATGAGGTTCGTGAATGCCCCGCAGCACCTGGTTCAAAGCATTACTGTTGTTTGTTGCCCTTTGGGCTCCCTTAAGTCAGGCAGAAACGGGATGGCAGCCGATTCAGGAAACCATCCGTAAAAGTGATAAAGATAACCGCCAGTATCAGGCTATACGTCTGGATAACGGTATGGTGGTGTTGCTGGTTTCTGACCCGCAGGCGGTAAAATCGCTTTCGGCGCTGGTAGTGCCCGTTGGGTCGCTGGAAGATCCTGAGGCGTATCAGGGGCTGGCGCATTACCTTGAACATATGAGTCTGATGGGGTCGAAAAAGTATCCTCAAGCAGATAGCCTCGCTGAATATCTCAAAATGCACGGCGGCAGTCACAATGCCAGTACGGCACCATATCGCACCGCTTTCTATCTGGAAGTGGAAAATGATGCCTTGCCTGGTGCAGTAGACCGCCTGGCCGATGCCATCGCTGAACCCTTGCTCGACAAGAAATATGCTGAACGTGAACGTAATGCAGTGAACGCTGAATTAACCATGGCGCGCACGCGTGACGGGATGCGCATGGCGCAGGTCAGCGCAGAAACCATTAACCCGGCGCACCCAGGTTCAAAGTTTTCTGGCGGTAACCTGGAAACCTTAAGCGACAAACCCGGTAATCCTGTGCAGCAGGCGCTGAAAGATTTCCATGAGAAATATTACTCTGCCAATCTGATGAAGGCGGTTATCTATAGCAATAAACCATTGCCGGAACTGGCAAAAATGGCGGCGGACACCTTCGGTCGCGTGCCTAACAAAGAGAGCCAGAAACCGGAAATTACCGTACCGGTAGTCACCGACGCGCAAAAGGGAATTATCATTCATTACGTCCCGGCACTGCCGCGTAAAGTTCTGCGCGTCGAGTTTCGCATCGATAACAACTCGGAGAAGTTCCGTAGTAAAACGGATGAGTTGATTACCTATCTGATTGGTAATCGCAGCCCAGGTACACTTTCTGACTGGCTGCAAAAGCAGGGATTAGTTGAGGGCATTAGCGCCAACTCCGATCCTATCGTCAACGGCAACAGCGGCGTATTAGCGATCTCTGCGTCCTTAACCGATAAAGGTCTGGCGAATCGCGATCAGGTTGTGGCGGCCATTTTCAGCTACCTCAATCTGTTACGCGAAAAAGGGATTGATAAACAGTATTTCGATGAGCTGGCGAATGTGCTGGATATCGACTTCCGTTATCCGTCAATCACCCGTGATATGGATTACGTCGAATGGCTGGCGGATACCATGATTCGCGTTCCTGTTGAGCATACGCTGGACGCGGTAAATATTGCCGATCGGTATGATGCTAAAGCAGTAAAAGAACGTCTGGCGATGATGACGCCGCAGAACGCGCGTATCTGGTATATCAGCCCGAAAGAGCCGCACAATAAAACGGCTTACTTTGTCGATGCGCCGTATCAGGTCGATAAAATCAGTGAACAAACCTTCGCTGACTGGCAGAAAAAAGCCGCCGACATTGCGCTCTCCTTGCCGGAGCTTAACCCCTATATTCCTGACGATTTCTCGCTGATTAAGTCAGAGAAGAAATACGACCATCCAGAGCTGATTGTTGATGAGTCGAATCTGCGCGTGGTGTATGCGCCAAGCCGTTATTTTGCCAGCGAGCCCAAAGCTGATGTCAGCCTGATTTTGCGTAATCCGAAAGCCATGGACAGCGCCCGCAATCAGGTGATGTTTGCGCTCAATGATTATCTCGCAGGGCTGGCGCTTGATCAGTTAAGCAACCAGGCGTCGGTTGGTGGCATAAGTTTTTCCACCAATGCTAACAACGGCCTTATGGTTAATGCCAATGGTTACACCCAGCGCCTGCCGCAGCTGTTCCAGGCTCTGCTGGAAGGCTACTTTAGCTATACCGCTACGGAAGATCAGCTTGAGCAGGCGAAATCCTGGTATAACCAGATGATGGATTCGGCAGAAAAGGGCAAAGCGTTCGAGCAGGCGATTATGCCCGCGCAGATGCTCTCGCAGGTGCCGTACTTCTCGCGAGATGAGCGACGTAAAATTTTGCCCTCCATCACTCTGAAAGAGGTGCTGGCCTACCGCGACGCCTTAAAAACGGGGGCACGACCAGAGTTTATGGTTATCGGCAACATGACCGAATCACAGGCAACAACGCTGGCGCGCGATGTGCAAAAACAGTTGGGCGCTGATGGCACTGAGTGGTGTCGTAACAAAGATGTGCTGGTTGAGAAAAAACAGTCCGTCATCTTTGAAAAAGCCGGTAACAGTACCGACTCTGCCCTGGCAGCGGTTTTCGTACCGACTGGCTACGATGAATACACCAGTTCAGCCTACAGTTCTCTGCTGGCGCAGATTGTACAGCCGTGGTTCTACAATCAGTTGCGTACCGAAGAACAGTTGGGTTATGCCGTGTTCGCGTTTCCTATGAGTGTGGGCCGCCAGTGGGGCATGGGCTTCTTGCTGCAAAGCAATGATAAACAGCCTTCATACCTGTGGGAGCGATACAAAGCCTTTTTCCCAACCGCAGAGGCAAAATTGCGGGCGATGAAGCCAGAAGAGTTCGCGCAAATTCAGCAGGCGGTCATTACCCAGATGCTGCAGGCTCCGCAAACGCTCGGCGAAGAAGCATCGAAGTTAAGTAAAGATTTCGATCGTGGCAATATGCGCTTCGATTCGCGTGATAAAATTGTGGCACAGATAAAACTGCTGACGCCGCAAAAACTGGCCGATTTCTTCCATCAGGCGGTGGTCGAGCCGCAAGGCATGGCTATCCTGTCGCAGATTTCCGGCAGCCAGAACGGGAAAGCCGAATATGTACATCCTGAAGGCTGGAAAGTGTGGGAGAACGTCAGCGCGTTGCAGCAAACAATGCCCCTGATGAGTGAAAAGAATGAGTGATGTCGCCGAGACACTAGATCCTTTGCGCTTGCCCTTACAGGGCGAGCGCCTGATTGAAGCCTCTGCCGGCACAGGCAAAACCTTTACGATTGCGGCGCTCTATTTGCGCCTGTTACTTGGACTAGGCGGTTCCTCCGCCTTTCCCCGCCCATTGACCGTTGAAGAACTGCTGGTGGTCACCTTTACCGAGGCTGCCACTGCAGAATTGCGTGGCCGTATCCGTAGCAATATTCATGAATTACGCATCGCCTGTCTGCGTGAAACCACCGACAATCCGCTGTATGCACGCCTGCTGGAAGAGATCGACGATAAAGCGCAAGCCGCGCAGTGGTTGCTGTTAGCTGAGCGACAGATGGATGAAGCAGCAGTCTTTACTATCCACGGTTTTTGCCAGCGAATGCTCAACCTGAATGCCTTTGAATCCGGCATGTTGTTTGAGCAGCAGCTGATTGAAGACGAGTCTCTACTGCGCTACCAGGCCTGTGCCGACTTTTGGCGTCGCCACTGCTATCCGTTACCGCGTGAAATTGCCCAGGTAGTCTTTGAAACCTGGAAAGGGCCGCAGGCGTTGCTGCGCGATATTAATCGTTATCTGCAAGGCGAAGCGCCGGTTATCAAAGCACCGCCGCCCGATGATGAAACGCTGGCTTCCCGCCACGCGCAAATTGTGGCGCGTATTGATGCGGTAAAACAGCAGTGGCGTGACGCAGTAGGTGAACTGGATGCGCTGATTGAATCTTCCGGTATTGATCGCCGCAAGTTTAACCGTAGCAATCAGGCTAAATGGATAGACAAGATCAGTGCCTGGGCAGAAGAAGAGACCAACAGCTACCAGTTGCCTGAGTCGCTGGAAAAATTTTCTCAGCGTTTCTTAGAAGATCGCACAAAAGCAGGGGGCGAGACGCCGCGCCACCCGTTATTTGAAGCGATCGATCAATTGCTTGCCGAACCATTATCGATCCGCGATCTGGTGATCACCCGCGCGTTAGCTGAGATCCGCGAAACAGTAGCGCGCGAAAAACGTCGCCGTGGCGAACTGGGCTTTGACGACATGCTAAGTCGGCTGGATTCCGCGCTGCGTAGCGAAAGCGGAGAGGCGCTGGCGACGGCGATCCGTACGCGCTTTCCGGTGGCAATGATCGACGAATTTCAGGATACCGACCCTCAGCAGTACCGGATTTTCCGCCGTATTTGGCACCATCAGCCGGAAACGGCGTTATTGCTGATTGGTGACCCGAAACAGGCCATTTACGCATTCCGTGGTGCAGATATCTTCACCTACATGAAGGCGCGTAGCGAAGTTCACGCCCACTACACTTTAGACACCAACTGGCGTTCTGCGCCGGGAATGGTGAACAGTGTGAACAAACTTTTCAGCCAGGCGGATGACGCTTTCATGTTCCGCGAAATTCCGTTTATTCCAGTGAAATCAGCCGGGAAAAATCAGGCACTGCGTTTTGTATTTAAAGGTGAAACGCAGCCGGCGATGAAAATGTGGTTGATGGAAGGCGAAAGCTGCGGTGTTGGCGATTATCAAAGTACCATGGCGCAGGTATGTGCTGCGCAAATCCGCGACTGGCTACAGGCCGGGCAGCGGGGCGAAGCATTGCTGATGAACGGCGACGACGCGCGTCCTGTTCGCGCCTCGGACATCAGTGTGCTGGTACGCAGCCGCCAGGAGGCCGCCCAGGTGCGCGATGCCTTAACGTTGCTGGAAATCCCTTCCGTTTACCTTTCGAACCGCGACAGTGTTTTTGAAACACTGGAAGCGCAGGAGATGCTTTGGCTGTTGCAGGCTGTAATGACGCCTGAACGTGAGAACACTCTGCGCAGTGCGTTAGCAACGTCGATGATGGGGTTGAACGCCCTGGATATCGAAACGTTGAATGATAACGAAAATGCGTGGGATGCAGTCGTCGAAGAGTTTGATAGGTATCGACAAATCTGGCGCAAACGCGGCGTTATGCCGATGCTGCGGGCGCTGATGTCGGCGCGCAACATTGCAGAAAACCTGCTGGCCACGGCAGGTGGCGAGCGTCGTCTTACCGATATCTTGCATATCAGCGAACTGCTACAAGAAGCCGGAACGCAGCTGGAAAGTGAACATGCACTGGTACGCTGGTTATCGCAACATATCCTCGAACCCGACAGTAACGCCTCCAGCCAGCAAATGCGCCTCGAAAGTGACAAACATCTGGTGCAGATCGTCACGATCCATAAATCGAAAGGACTGGAATATCCGCTGGTCTGGTTGCCGTTTATCACCAATTTCCGTGTCCAGGATCAGGCGTTCTATCACGATCGTCATTCGTTTGAGGCTGTACTTGATCTTAACGCTGCGCCAGAAAGCGTCGATCTCGCCGAGGCCGAACGTCTGGCGGAAGATCTGCGTTTGCTTTACGTGGCGCTGACGCGTTCGGTCTGGCATTGTAGTCTCGGCGTTGCGCCGCTGGTGCGCCGTCGTGGCGATAAAAAAGGTGACACCGACGTCCATCAAAGTGCGCTCGGGCGCTTGCTGCAAAAAGGGGAACCACAAGATGCGGCAGGGCTTCGCGCCTGTATTGAGGCACTGTGCGATGATGATATTGCCTGGCAAACGGCACAAACGGGTGATAACCAACCCTGGCAGGTTAATGATGTTTCTACAGCAGAACTGAATGCGAAGACGCTACAACGTTTGCCCGGCGATAACTGGCGCGTCACCAGTTATTCAGGTTTGCAGCAGCGTGGTCACGGTATCGCTCAGGATCTGATGCCACGGCTGGATGTTGACGCCGCAGGCGTGGTTAGTGTTGTTGAAGAACCTACGTTAACACCGCATCAGTTTCCGCGCGGCGCCTCACCGGGGACGTTCTTGCACAGTTTGTTTGAGGATCTGGATTTTACCCAGCCGGTTGACCCGAACTGGGTGCGAGAAAAACTGGAACTTGGCGGCTTTGAACCGCAGTGGGAACCTGTGTTGACCGAGTGGATCACCGCTATTCTTCAGGCGCCGCTCAATGAAACTGGCGTCACGCTGAGTCAGCTTTCCGCCCGCGATAAACAGGTGGAGATGGAGTTTTACCTGCCGATTAGCGAGCCGCTTATTGCCAGCCAGCTTGATGCGCTAATCCGCCAGTTTGACTCGCTATCCGCTGGCTGCCCGCCGCTGGAGTTCATGCAGGTGCGCGGCATGTTAAAAGGCTTTATCGACCTGGTGTTTCGCCATGAAGGGCGTTATTACCTGCTCGACTATAAATCCAACTGGCTGGGTGAAGACAGTTCGGCTTACACCCAACAGGCTATGGCAGCGGCGATGCAGGCACACCGCTATGATCTGCAATATCAGCTTTATACCCTGGCGCTGCATCGTTATCTGCGCCATCGAATTGCTGATTACGACTATGAGCGCCACTTTGGCGGCGTTATCTATCTGTTCCTGCGTGGTGTTGATAAAGAACATCCGCAACAAGGAATTTACGCAACCCGCCCCGATGCCGGGTTGATTGCGCTGATGGATGAGATGTTTGCCGGTATGAGCCTGGAGGAGGCGTAATGAAATTGCAAAAGCAATTACTGGAAGCTGTGGAGCACAAACAGCTACGCCCGCTGGATGTGCAGTTCGCCCTGACCGTGGCGGGTGATGAACATCCCGCCGTCACCCTTGCGGCGGCACTGTTAAGTCACGACGCCGGAGAGGGGCACGTCTGCTTGCCGCTTTCACGACTGGAAAATAACGAGGCGTCACATCCGCTGCTGGCGACCTGTGTCAGTGAAATCGGTGAGCTACAAAATTGGGAAGAGTGCTTGCTGGCTTCACAAGCGGTCAGCCGGGGAGATGAACCAACGCCAATGATCCTCTGTGGCGATCGCCTTTACCTGAATCGCATGTGGTGTAATGAGCGCACAGTGGCGCGATTTTTCAACGAAGTGAATCATGCCATTGAGGTTGATGAAGCTCTACTGGCGCATACCCTGGACAAACTTTTTCCAGTAAGCGATGAAATTAACTGGCAAAAAGTTGCAGCGGCAGTGGCGCTGACGCGGCGGATCTCGGTGATTTCCGGCGGCCCTGGCACCGGTAAAACGACCACCGTGGCGAAGTTGTTGGCTGCGTTAATTCAGATGGCAGACGGTGAACGCTGCCGTATCCGACTGGCCGCGCCAACGGGGAAAGCTGCTGCGCGCTTAACTGAATCGCTTGGCAAGGCTTTGCGCCAGTTACCGCTGACCGATGAACAAAAGAAACGCATTCCGGAAGACGCCAGCACTTTGCACCGCTTGCTGGGCGCGCAGCCGGGCAGTCAGCGTTTACGTCATCATGCAGGTAACCCACTGCATCTTGATGTGCTGGTGGTAGATGAAGCATCAATGATCGATCTGCCTATGATGTCGAGACTGATCGACGCCTTGCCCGATCATGCGCGAGTGATCTTTCTCGGCGATCGTGATCAACTGGCCTCGGTTGAGGCTGGGGCTGTGCTGGGCGATATCTGCGCCTATGCCAACGCGGGCTTTACCGCCGAGCGTGCCGGGCAGCTAAGCCGCCTGACGGGAACTCACGTTCCGGCAGGAACTGGCACAGAAGCGGCATCTTTGCGCGACAGTCTCTGCCTGCTGCAAAAAAGCTATCGTTTCGGCAGCGATTCTGGCATTGGTCAGTTAGCTGCGGCGATCAACCGTGGTGATAAAACGGCAGTGAAAACCGTTTTTCAGCAGGATTTTACTGATATCGAAAAACGACTTTTACAGAGCGGCGAAGATTATATTGCGATGCTTGAGGAAGCTCTTGCGGGTTATGGACGTTATCTGGATCTGCTGCAAGCGCGTGCCGAGCCGGATTTAATCATTCAGGCGTTCAATGAGTACCAGCTTTTGTGCGCCCTGCGGGAAGGGCCGTTTGGCGTGGCTGGACTGAATGAGCGAATTGAGCAGTTTATGCAACAGAAGCGCAAAATTCATCGTCATCTGCACTCTCGTTGGTACGAAGGCCGACCGGTGATGATTGCCCGTAATGACAGCGCGCTTGGGTTGTTTAATGGCGATATCGGTATTGCGCTGGATCGCGGGCAGGGGACGCGCGTTTGGTTTGCGATGCCGGACGGCAATATTAAGTCTGTGCAACCGAGCCGCCTGCCAGAGCACGAAACGACGTGGGCGATGACGGTACATAAATCGCAGGGATCGGAGTTCGACCATGCGGCGTTGATTTTACCGAGCCAACGCACGCCGGTAGTAACTCGAGAGCTGGTTTACACTGCGGTAACCCGCGCGCGTCGCCGTTTGTCGCTATATGCCGATGAACGTATTTTGAGTGCGGCAATCGCCACGCGCACCGAGCGGCGTAGCGGGCTGGCAGCGTTGTTTAGTTCGCGGGAATAAACGTGATTGCCTGATGCGACGCATGGGCGTCTTATCATGCCTGGAGGTATTGCGTATGCCGCATCCGGCTATATCCATCGCTTACCCTAAATCCGCCATCAACACCTTTGATTTACGCTGGTAGTTGTACATCTGCTTTTTGCTCTCCGGCAGTGAGTCAATATCCACCGGGGTAAATCCGCGCTCCTGGAACCAGTGAATACTGCGCGTGGTCAGCACAAACAATTTGCTTAACCCGCTCTGCTTCGCCTGAGCGGCAATGCGTTCCAGTAAAACCTCGCCCCGTGATGAACTACGGTAATCCGGGTGTACCGCCACACAGGCCATTTCGCCAATCTTCTCTTCCGGGAACGGATAGAGCGCGGCGCAGGCAATAGTTGTGTTATCGCGCTGAATAATAGTGAATTTGTCGATTTCCATCTCCAGTTGTTCGCGAGAACGACGTACCAGAATGCCTTGCTGCTCCAGCGGGCGAATCAACTCCAGAATACCGCCAATATCGTTGATTGTTGCGCGACGAATCTGCTCCGCGCTTTCCATCACAATTTGCGTACCGATACCGTCACGTGAGAACAGCTCTTGCAACAGCGCGCCATCTTCCTGATAACTGATTAAATGACAGCGACGAACACCGCTGCGACAGGCTTTCACCGCGCCACGCAAAAAGCGCACCGTACCAGAGTTGTAATCGCCTTTCTCTTCCTGGGCTTCTACTCGCGCTTGCGCCTCGTTAGGGAAAAGTTCGGAGACAATATCGCCATCGTCATTGGTGACGCCCTGTGAAGAGCAAAAACCAATCATCTTCTCAGCTTTCAGTTTGATGGCCAGTTGTGTGGCAATCTCTTCCGAGGTCAGGTTAAAGCTCTCGCCAGTGACCGAAACCGCCACCGGGCCCATCAGCACAATCGCACCGCTATCCAGTTGGCGATGAATCGCTTCTTCGTCAATCCGCCGGATGCGCCCGCTATGGCAGTAATCCACGCCGTCATCGACGCCCAGCGGCTGGGCAATAATAAAATTGCCACTGACGACGTTGATATGAGCGCCCTGCAACGGTGTGTTGTTGAGGCTCATCGACAGGCGTGCTGTGATGTCTAGTTGCAATGTCCCCGCAGCCTGCTTCACCAGCTCCAGCGTTTTGCCGTCAGTCACGCGTATATTCTTGTGGTACAGCGGTTCGTGATGATGCGCCGCCAGATTCGCGTCGATCTGTGGACGCGCGCCATAGACGACGACCAGACGTATGCCGAGGCTGTGCAATAGCCCAATATCATTAACGATACTGGAGAAATTCTCATGCTCAATGGCTTCGCCGCCGAGCATGATGACAAACGTTTTTCCCCGATGAGTGTTGATATAGGGAACCGAATGGCGGAATCCCTCGACCAGCTCGGTTTTACGTTCCTTCACCACGGCACACCTCTTTGCATGATTATTCGAAATTAATGTATTTTTATTCTGTTTTTTCGCCGTGTGCAAGTGCAAATTTTACGCATGAGCAACTTTTTTATCAGTAATGCCGTGAATATAAAAAGAATGTTTACCGTTTTATAGATGACAGATTATGCGTCTTTCGCTAAAGTTTCCGGTCAAATTGGTCGTTTACTTGTTACACAGCTTAGATTTTTTGCTCGGGAGAGGCATGTCAGGATCCAATACTGCAATCAGCCGTCGTCGTTTACTGCAAGGCGCGGGTGCCATGTGGCTATTGAGCGTAAGTCAGGTCAGCCTGGCTGCGGTCAGCCAGGTCGTGGCGGTGCGCGTCTGGCCTGCGTCCAGCTATACCCGTGTGACGGTTGAATCAAATCGTCAGCTGAAATATAAGCAGTTCGCGTTGAGTAATCCTGAGCGCGTGGTGGTGGATATTGAAGATGTAAACCTGAACTCGGTGCTCAAGGGGATGGCGGCACAAATTCGTGCTGACGACCCGTTCATCAAGTCAGCTCGTGTCGGGCAATTTGATCCGCAAACCGTGCGGATGGTTTTTGAATTAAAGCAAAACGTAAAACCACAGATGTTTGCCCTCGCGCCGGTTGCCGGATTTAAAGAGCGTCTGGTGATGGATCTCTATCCGGTCAATGCGCAGGATATGCAAGACCCGCTGCTGGCTCTGCTGGAGGATTACAACAAAGGCGATCTCGAAAAACAGGTGCCGCCTGCGCAAAGTGGTCCGCAGCCAGGTAAGGCAGGGCGCGATCGCCCGATTGTCATCATGCTTGACCCTGGCCACGGTGGCGAAGACTCCGGCGCAGTGGGGAAATACAAAACGCGTGAAAAAGACGTGGTATTACAAATTGCCCGCCGTCTGCGCTCTCTGATCGAGAAAGAGGGTAATATGAAGGTGTACATGACGCGTAATGAAGACATCTTCATTCCATTGCAAGTGCGCGTAGCAAAAGCACAGAAACAACGTGCTGACCTGTTTGTCTCTATCCATGCAGATGCCTTTACCAGCCGCCAGCCGAGCGGTTCCTCGGTGTTTGCGCTTTCGACCAAAGGCGCAACCAGTACTGCGGCAAAATATCTGGCGCAAACCCAGAACGCCTCGGACTTAATTGGTGGTGTGAGCAAAAGCGGCGACCGTTATGTCGACCACACCATGTTTGATATGGTGCAGTCGCTGACCATTGCCGACAGCCTGAAGTTTGGTAGGGCAGTACTAAATAAACTTGGTAAAATCAACAAGCTGCATAAAAATCAGGTCGAGCAGGCTGGGTTTGCCGTGCTGAAAGCGCCTGATATTCCCTCTATTCTGGTCGAAACGGCGTTTATCAGTAACGTTGAGGAAGAGCGCAAACTGAAAACGGCGACTTTCCAGCAGGAAGTTGCAGAGTCCATTCTTGCGGGAATTAAAGCGTATTTTGCCGATGGAGCGACGCTGGCGAGAAGGGGATGATGTTTTAATTTATCCATTCAATTAATTTATATTTAATTGAATGGATATTATTTATATGAATGTTAAACGATGATTTTGTGACTGCTGTCGAATATTTGAAAGTTAGCTTGAAAAATAAGCCTGGCGTCTCTTTTATTAAAGGCAATCCCGTGTAAGGTATAGGCATTAGTTAATCATCTTGTAACTGTTAAATCAGGCAAGGCAATGTTTGAAGTAATTATTACTTCTGACGTGCCTTGCCTTTTTTTTTGGAGCCATGAAATGATCATCGAAAAAGTCATGAACAATAATTGTGTGCAGGCATCGATGAATGGACAGGAGGTTATCATTTCTGGACCTGGTGTCGGTTACAACAAAAAATATGGTATGCCTGTACCCGAACATCCGGCTAACCGAATTTTTTATGTCAGGAATGAGCAAAAAAATAAACTCTACAAACTGATTGAGCATGTGGATATTGAGTATGTATTTGTGGCTGAAAAGATAGTGCAATATGCGGAGAGCAATCTTGAAAAAAAGCTAAATCCATCGCTACTGCTCATTCTTGCCGATCACATTTCGAATGCAATATCCCGAGTCGCCTCCGGAATACAAATTAATAATGTTTTCCTTGAGGAAATCAAAGCGTTGTATAAAGCAGAATATGCGATAAGTCGGGATGCATTAACAATCATCAATGATCAATTTAGCTTTCAGCTTCCGGATGACGAGATTGGTTTTATTGCATTACATATTTTAAATAACTATGAAAACTCAATTGATTATGAATCTGTACGAATTATTGAGTTGTCTCAAAAAATTACGGAGATTATTGAGGGAATTTATAACAGAAGGGTGGACAGGAGTTCATTTAACTATTCAAGATTTATGATGCATCTTAAGTATTTTTCTTGTCGAGTATTATGCAATGAAAAAATAAAACAGAAAGATATTGGCGATATCTATGAACAGTTTCTTGAAAAAGACATTCAATTGCAACGCGCTATTCATGAAATAGAAAGGTATCTGTACAGCACGTTTAAATATGAATTGATTTTAGAAGAAAAGCTATATCTCTCTATTCGCACCAAAGTATTAATGGACTAACTACATATAATATTTTTATGAGATAACCAGCATGAAACAAAAGAAAGCCTGGAGTTTTTTTCAGAGCCTGGGAAAAGCATTTATGTATCCCATCGCTCTGCTAAGTGTATGTGGCATGATGCTAGGACTAGGAAGTGGTTTAGCCAGTGATGATATGGCAAAGTTAATTCCATTTCTGGCTATTCCAATAATTAAAACCATACTTGATTTCATTGTTAGCCTTGGTTTGTTTGCTTTTGTTAATTTACCTGTACTATTTGCGATAGCGATTCCATTAGGATTATTAAAAGAGAAAGATGATAAAGCCTATGGTGCATTTTCTGGCTTAATTGGTTTTATGGCGATGCATTTGGGAACAAATTTTTACCTTAAACAACACGATTTATTGGTCGCAGCTGACCAAATGTCGACACATGGACAAACTATCATTTTGGGGATCCAGTCCTATAATACCAGTGTGCTGGGAGGGATTGTTTCAGGTTTATTAGTCGCCAGCATGTATAAAAAGATCGTTAACTTACGCATTCCTGAGTCATTAGGTTTTTATAGTGGTCCGCGCCTGGTGCCTATCATTACACTAATTGTGATGAGTGGGTTTGGCCTGATTATTCCTTTTATCTGGCCGCCATTTTTCAATCTTTTCATGCTCATTGGTCACTGGATTTCAACTTCCGGTCCTGTCGGTTATTTCTTCTATGCAGTTGCTGAACGCGTGACGATACCTTTTGGCCTAAACCATCTGGTGACATCAGTTTTCCGATTTACCCCAATCGGCGGTTCGGCAGTAATTGGTGGTGAAGAATATTACGGCACTCTGAATATGTTTATGGCGTACGTCAAAGAGAATACTGTTATTCCGCTGGATTTGGCGGGGAAAATGGAACAGGGCAAACTGATGATCCAGTATGGTCTGGCTGGTGCCGCGCTGGCGATGTATCGCACCGCTCATGCTCAGAACAGAAAGGCTATCAAAGCATTGCTTATTTCCGGTGTGCTGACGGTCATTATTGGTGGCGTTAGCGAACCGATTGAATTTCTCTTCTTGTTTGTCAGTCCGTTGCTGTTTGTCTTCCATGCTTTTATGAATGGATTCGCTAACATGGTTCTGCCATATATGGGCGTGAAGATGGGGTTTACTGGCGATCTGATTCAGTTTATTAGCTTTGGTGTCTTACGTGGCACAAGAACGGGCTGGCCGATAGCGGTTTGTGTAGAAGTGGCCTATTTCTTTATTTATTACTTTGTGTTCCGTTGGACCATTCTTAAATTTAACCTGATGACCGTAGGACGTGAAGAGTCCAGCCCCATCGCGATAAACGCCCACGAAGATACTGCTATAGCGGATATCCCAACTCATGATAAATCAGAGTTGCAGGCAGCGGCGCAGATGGTTCAGGCACTTGGCGGTAGAGAGAATATTAAATCTCTGGATAATTGTGTAACTCGTTTACGTTTAACTATCGCAGATATGGGATTAATTGATGAGGTTGCGATAAAAAGAGCCGGAGGGATTGCGGTTGTTAAACTTGATCAAAATACCCTACAAGTCATTATCGGCACTAAAGTCATCGCCCTGCGTCGGGATATGGATAATTACATGGGGATACGCTAATGGATATTTTTAATACCACAATTTCCCGTAAAGGAACATATTGTACCCAGTGGGACTTTTGTGAGGACAGATTTGGTGTAAAAGATGTATTGCCATTCTCTATTTCAGATATGGATCTTCCGATACCAGAAGCTATCACCAGAGCATTAAAAAAACGCCTGGAACACCCGATTTTAGGGTACAGCCGTTGGCAACATGATGAATATCTGAATGCGATAGTTAATTGGTATTATAAACAGTATAAAACAGATATTAAACCAGAATGGATAACCTATAGCCCAAGTGTGATGTATTCCATTGCTAAAGCAATAGAGTTACTGACATCGAGTGGCGATAACATTCTCATTTTTACACCTGTCTATAACGCATTTTTTGATGTTATTAAAAATAGTGGGCGAAATACGCTGGAAACTTCTTTGAGTAAAGATAACGAGGGAGATTACGTTATCGACTGGCAAGATTTTGATCTAAAAATTAAAAAAGCGAAGATGGTGTTATTATGCAATCCTCATAACCCGACAGGAACCGTCTGGCCTGAAGATTGTCTGCATAAAATCGCTGCAAGCTGTGCAAGACACGATGTTTGGTTGTGTTCAGATGAAATCCATAGTGATTTTGTATTTAATCGTTGCTTCACGTCTGCGCTTAAAATAATAAATGAAAAGGTGGTGGCGTTTAATTCAATATCGAAAACATTTAACGTTCCTGCGCTAACGGGTTCGTATATGATTTCACCTGATGAAAATTTCAATCACCAATTCAGAACGATATCGAGGTATCGCGATTTTGTAAACTCCCCATCAGTACTGAATGTAATTGCGACTATTGTTGCCTATAACGAATGTGAGGAATGGTTAACGTCATTAAAGGAGCATCTTGCTTCAAATATTCAATTTACCCAGTGGTATATAAATGAAAATATTCCGGGGTTAATCGTGAAGCCGGCTGATGGTTGCTATTTTTCGTGGATTAATTGCTCTGCCATTGGTTATCCCTTTGATAAATTTTACAGCCGATTAATTTATGAAGGTAAAGTAGGTATTATGGCGGGGCATGTCTATGGAACCGAAGGGGAGGGCTATCTTCGTCTGAATTTGGCTTGCAGTCGAGAAAAGTTATATATGGGGCTTACGCGCATTGCAGGTGTAATCAGAAATATTAATCAGGAAAAAGAAAATGAACAACACTGATCTTATCTATCTTATTAAACATTTTATGCGCAACGAACATAAAGCAGTTGAAGAGATTATCGATTCTCCCCTTTCGGAAGTTGCTGCTTTAATTAAAATATTACAATCTTGTCAGGGTAAAGTTGTTTTTATTGGCGTAGGGAAGTCCGGCATTATTGCCAGAAAACTCGCAGCAACATTTGCCAGCACCGGAACTCCCTCGTTTTTTGTTCACGGTACGGAAGCGGTACACGGCGATCTTGGTATGGTGGCGAAAAACGATATTGTTATTCTTATTTCAAACAGCGGTGAGACGGCAGAAATTCTGGCAACGTTGCCCAGCCTAAAAAAAATGGGTAATTATTTGGTCTCCTTTACTCGCAGTCATCGTTCATCGCTTGCGATAAGTTGTGATTTATCCGTTGAAATTCCCGTCAAAAGCGAGGCGGATAATTTAGGTTTAGCGCCGTCATGTTCATCTACAGTCGTTCTGGTTGTGGGTGATGCGGTGGCGCTTGCTCTCTCCGAATTGAAAAAATTTACTCGTGCTGATTTCGGCTTATATCATCCAGGAGGTGCGCTCGGTATTAAAGCAAACTCATAGTTTCAGAATATAAAAACAGTAACCGGTCACGCCATCTTTTGGGGTGGCGTTCATTGAAGTGAGTGTCAGCTATGAAAAACGTTCTGGTCACCGTTCCCAGCTTTTCAGCGCGCTGTGTTTCCGCCAGCAAGTTGCTAAGAGAGAATAATTTTAACCTTATTATTAAGAATAATGTGGAGCATCTGCTTAAATCAGAATCCACTGCATTACGAGAATCTATTTGTGCGGCCATTGCCGGAAAAGATTGTTATCAGGCGGACACGCTATCACTACTGCCTGGTGTGAAAATAATATCGAGATTTGGGACAGGGATTGATAATGTTGATCTTCACGCGGCACGACAATCAGGGATTGTGGTCAATAATACGGTTGGGATTAATTCAAATGCGGTTGCGGAATTTATCATTGGTCTTATCTTCGCGAGCATGAGAAATATCCCAGGCAGCTATCATGCGATGCAAAATGGTTACTGGGGAGAGTCGCATGGCTGCGAGTTACAAGGTAAACGGATTGGCCTGCTTGGCTACGGCAATATAGGTAAAACCCTGGCGAAAAGGTTGTCTGGTTTTGATGTTGAGCTTTTAGCTTTTGACAAACAACCCGATTATCAGGTTGCAGGTAAAACCGGAGTTCAGTTCGTATCAATTGAAGATATCTTCATGCTGTCGCATGTCATCATTGTTCTTTTGCCTTTTTCTCCTGACCTGGAGAACTTCATCAGCCATAAATATTTGTCGATGATGCGCAATGGCGCTCTGATCATCAATGCCGCAAGAGGAAAGTTGCTGGATGAGGGGGCTTTACTTCAGGTGATTGAAGAACGAAATGTTTTTGCGGCGCTGGATGTTTTTAGCTCTGAACCGCTGGCGCAATTTAGCCCATTGCTGCATACCAAAAATATCATTACAACGCCGCATATTGCAGCCGCCACCGTTGAGTCATACCAGCAAACCGGGATACACGTTGCCCAGTCGATAATTGATTTCTTTGCGGGGAGGGAGATAAAAAACGTGCAGTGAGTTTAGCGATCGAAGATTTTAGATACAAAAAAACCGCAATCCGTGAAACACGTTGCGGTTTATCAGCATTCTAAGTATTGGTTGCGGGGGCCGGATTTGAACCGACGACCTTCGGGTTATGAGCCCGACGAGCTACCAGGCTGCTCCACCCCGCGTCACCGTACTGCTTTTACTTCGTCAAATTTTGATTGGTTGCGGGGGCCGGATTTGAACCGACGACCTTCGGGTTATGAGCCCGACGAGCTACCAGGCTGC